>CAZLBA010000028.1:20083-26485 GCA_964557555.1 uncultured Beijerinckia sp. | reverse complement strand
GCGAAGGGTGCCACGCCTGAGCGTCCAGGCGTGTCGAATGACTGGTTCAACATGCTCTATCGCGTGCTTCTGGGTGAGCAACGCGGACCACGCTTTGGTTCATTCGTGGCGCTTTACGGCATCAATGAAACGCGTGCGCTCATTGCGAAAGCACTGTCAGGCGATCTTGCGCGCGAACATGAGACCTTCCTCGCCGCGCGCAAATGATCACTGGCTGATCCATAAAATGCGCGCGACCCATGCGACCTGATCCATCTGGAGCAAGCGGTCGGCATGTTCTGCATTGAGTGACTTCAAATCAATGGTCTTGGCTGTCTGGCGACGCAACTCCTTCGCCAGCACTTCCCCGTCGAGCGTCTTCACCACAACACGATCCCCGCGCCGCACCGGCGCCTCAGGATCGACGATGATGATGTCGCCGTCGCGATAGACGGGCAGCATGGAATCGCCCGAAATTTCGAGTGCATAGGCATGAGAGCCGACGACATGGGGAAAGGCGACCTCGTCCCAGCCAGCACCAACCGGAAGGCCGCCATCATCGAAATAGCCCCCGTCCCCCGCCTGGGCGAGCCCGATCAGGGGAATGGTGCGCGCCGGTTCGCCAGCGCCCTTGCGCACGAGGCCCAGAAAATCTTCCAACGTCGTATTGGTCGCCTCCAGCACCTTGGAAATGCTCTCGGTCGAAGGCCAGCGCAGGCGGCCATTGTCGGAGGACCGCTTTGATTTGTTAAAGGTCGTGGCATCAAGTCCCGCCCGGCGCGCCAAACCCGAAGGGCTGGTGCCATGAGCGGCGGCCAGGGCGTCAATCGCACCCCAGATGTGGACATGGGTCAACATGGCAGAACTTTCGGGGACGTTGTTCCTAGGATTAGGAAGATATAACCTCCGCCTCCTATCCCGGCAATGGGGATGGGTCTAGATTCCGCCGCCCCTTTCCGCAGGGGAATCTGCCCCAGCGTCAAGAAGAGCTTGAGGATGCGCGGTTGTTTCACTTGGGGTGGGTGGCTACTGTGCGCCCGACTTAAGCGAAGGAATCAGTCCAGTGGCCCTGATTTACAAGATCGCACCCCGCCTATTGTGGCAGGAGGCTGAGCGCGCCGGCGTCTTTGAAGGTGCGCCTGTCGATCTCGCGGATGGCTTCATCCATTTCTCCACCGCAGATAGCGTTCAGGAGACAGCCGACAAGCATTTTCGCGGACAGGATGATCTTCTCCTCATCGCTTTTGAGGATGGGGATCTGGGGCC
The DNA here is from genome assembly GCA_964557555.1 of uncultured Beijerinckia sp. Classification (GTDB taxonomy): domain Bacteria; phylum Pseudomonadota; class Alphaproteobacteria; order Rhizobiales; family Beijerinckiaceae; genus Terripilifer. The sequence continues at coordinate 25,240 of CAZLBA010000028.1, read as the reverse complement.
GCAGCTGAAATATGAAGTCTCGCGCGGTGGGCAGCTCTTCCCTCATCTCTATGCGCCTCTGCCCGTCAGTGCCGCGAAATGGGTGAAGCTCATCACCATGAATGCCGAAGGCAAACATGATCTGTCGGAGTTGCTGTCGTGATCACGCTCGCCAATCATCTCCTGCAACCCGTTCTGCACAGCATGGATCCTGAACAGGCGCATGGCCTTTCGATTCTGGCTTTGCGCATGATGCCGCCTTTGTCCTTCCGCGTGGAAGATGCGCGTCTGGCAGTGACTCTTTGCGGCCTTGATTTCCCAAACCCCCTCGGCATGGCTGCTGGTTATGACAAGGGCGCGGAAGTGCCGGATGCTTTGCTGCGTCTGGGCTTTGGCTTTGTCGAAGTTGGCACCATTACGCCCTTGCCGCAGCCGGGCAATCCAAAGCCACGTCTGTTTCGCTTGCCCGCCGATGAAGGCGTTATCAATCGTCTGGGCTTTAACAGCGAGGGTCATGCAACTCCGCATCAGCGGCTTCTTGCGCGTGGAAAACGACCCGGCATCGTTGGTGTGAATGTTGGCGCCAACAAAGAGTCAGCCGACCGCACGGGAGATTATGTGGCCGGCATTCGCGCTTTCGCAGATGTCGCGCATTATTTTACCGTCAACATCTCCTCACCCAACACGCCGGGCTTGCGTGATCTCCAACAAGCAGCCGCGCTTGATGATCTTCTGGCGCGCGTCCTTGGTGCGCGAGATGAAGCCGTGCACGCTTATGGCTACAAGCCCGTCTTTCTGAAGATTGCGCCTGACCTCACGCCCGGCGATCTTGATGACATTGTGCGCGTCGCTCGCAATCGCCGTATTGACGCACTCATTCTCGGCAACACCACCGTAACGCGCCCAGCCAGTTTGCAAGAGCAAGCCACGGCGCGCGAAGCTGGCGGCCTCTCCGGCAAGCCGCTCTTTGAGCTGTCAACCAAGATGCTGGCTGCTGCCTATCTGCGTGTGGAGGGTCAATTCCCGCTCATTGGCGCTGGCGGCGTTGATGGGCCAGACAGCGCCTTTGCCAAGATGGAGGCAGGCGCGAGCCTTGTTCAGCTCTATTCTTCCATGGTGTTCAAGGGACCATCGCTGCCGGGTGATATTCTGCGCGGCCTGCTGAAGGTTTGTGATGAGGAAAAGCTCGCCAGCCTCAGCAATGTCGTGGGACGGCGTGCGCAAGATTGGGCGGGCGATTTCGCCTAGCCGTAGCGGCGCCAGTTCAACAGCCGGATCACCAGCCAAACAGGCAGAACGAGCAAGGCTCCCGCGAGAAAATACTCGCCCAGCTCCAGAACGGCATCCAGACCGAGCGAGATAATCCGCCGTACCAGCCGCTGAACCGTATGCACCAGCATGGCGGGGCGAATGTCGAGCAGCATCAGGAATGCGCCGACAATCACCGAGACGAGTGCAAGACGGAAAAGAACCGCCACCGGTGAACCACCGAGGAAGCGTGTGACGGTATTATCGGCCATGGAGGATCCCCTCTGCAACTAGCCGAATCATAACAGGAAACAAGCTTTGGCGGAACTCAGCGGCGTTCCGTTTCATCTCGCATGACGCGCATCATGCGTCGCATGAAATCTTCCATCACTTGCCAGGCCTGTTCAATGTCCTGCTTGCTGGGGAGGAGATTGCGCGATGGCGGCACTTTCTCTGCCTTGCGCAAACGATCAATCTCATCGAGCAAGGCCGCACGCTCATCAGCAGCGAGGCGACATTCTACTGTGCCATTTTTCATGGAGCAGAAAGACACGGTGCCGTTGCGCGTATCAAGGCGCAGAAACCCGTTTTCAACGGGCGTCATGGTGAAGCGGCCGTCTTCGGGGGATGAGTCACTTGCTGCGAAAGCAACTCCAGCCCCAACCGCAAGAAGTGCGAAAAAGGCGTGTTTGTACATCGCTGAACCCTCTGAAGCCTATATAGGAAGAGGGCTTGGCGAAATCACGGCAGCTCAAGCATATCAGGCCGGAGCATCTCCATTCCACTGACCGGCTTCAATCTTTGACGCAGCAATAACCGCTTGCGTGCGGCTTTCGACACCGAGCTTCTGCAAGATTGCAGACACATGCGCCTTGACCGTTGCTTCGGAGACCGACAGCTCATAGGCGATCTGCTTATTGAGCAAGCCTTCAGACAACATCATCAGCACGCGCACCTGCTGCGGCGTCAAGGATGACAGGCGACGCACAATATCAGCCGTATCGCGATCAGCGGGTGTTGAAAGATCAACATCAGGCGGTGTCCAGGTGCCCCCGTCAAGCACATTGCGAATGGCAGTGCGCATGACGTCCATCTCTGTTGTCTTGGGCACAAATCCTGACGCGCCAAAGTCGATGCAGCGACGCATCACTGCACGATCTTCATTGCCAGACACAACAACAACAGGCACGCCCGGATGCTGCGCGCGCAAATACATAAGGCCAGAGAAACCACGCACACCCGGCATGGCAAGATCGAGCAGAACGAGATCCGCGTCGTGGTTCTGTTCAAGCTCTTTGGTCAGCTCATCGAGATCGCCGCATTCGACGATGGCCGAACCGGGAACAGCACCTGCAACGGCCTGCCTCAAGGCACCGCGCACCAGCGGATGATCGTCAGCGATGATAATACGAGTTGAAACACTCACGGGAAGCACCCCCCTTGCCTGCCAGTGGCACGCCTATTGGCAAATACTCTTGCAATCCTGTCAATTGCCCTATTCTTGAAGGCCTATAGAGGAAAATCGACCTTGCCGCGACCCTCTCCCGAAGATGAGGCCCTTCAAAGACTTGCCGTCGACGGCCGGGTGGCTTTCGCGGCCTTTGGATTGGCGGCCACCATGGGTGGGCTGATTCTGCTCGACCGGCTCGGATTGCCGACGGGCCTGCTGATCTGGCTTGGCCCCCTCATGGCCATGGCAACTATTGTCATGGGGGGTTTCTTTTTGCGCGCCTCCCGCATCTCAGGCTTCTTCAGCGCGGGTCGCGCGGTGCCTGCTCCCTATATCGGCCTTGCCATGGCCGGACTTGCGAGCGGATTGAGCCTGCTCTTTTTGCCCCCGCTACCGGAGGGTCTCAGCGGACGCAGTCTCGCCAGCGGCATGATCGCTGCCTTTGTGATCACTGCCCTCATCAGCGGCCCGCTCTTGCGCAAGACCGGCGCCCTGACCTTGGCAGGAGCACTGGCGCATCGCTTTCCGCACCCGCTTGTCAGATTGGGGGCGAGCTTGATCACAGCACTTGGCGGGCTGGCTTTAGGCATTGCGGGGTTGGACGCTGCGAGCGCTTTGCTGAGCGGCATGACAGGTCTCAGCACAACGGCGACCATGACGCTCTGTCTCGTGCTCATCGCCTTCATCATTGTGCCGGGCGGGCTTCGTGGTTTGACCTGGGCACATGTGCTTGGGATCGGACTCACCATTGCCAGCCTTGCTTTGCCGCTGATCATTCTCGTCGCCCGCGGAACACTCCCGCCACTGCCCTGGTTCGGTGATGCTGCCGCCTTTGACGTGGCCATCAACCGACTGTCCACACTGCACCCGGAGCTCATCGGCGGATCAAGCCTGTCTGTTGTCTTCGTGATCGCGCTCGGCCTTTGTGCCTTTCATCCCTTTCTCATGCCAACGCAGGCAGCGTTTCGCAGCGCAGATGCACGTTTGGGGGCGACCTCTGGTCTCATCTGGCTGTTGGTTCTTTTCATGCTGGCAGCTTCAAGTCTGGCGGTGACGAGCCTGGCCTTGCAGGGTGCAGCAGGGCTTCGACTTAGCGATGTGCCTGATATTCTCCTGCGTGCCTCTGCACGTGAAGAGCTGACCCTTTGCGGAGCCCATCCTGCAACCATTGCGCAACTGCGTGAGGCTTGCGGCGCTTTGCCCACCTTGCGCGCGGGAGATGTGATCGGCACGCCGCTTTATCTTCTAACTGCTGCCGGAGAATTGCGCGGCTTCGGTGCCAGCTTCACAAGTCTGGCGCGGTCGGGGCTTTTCGTTCTGCTTTTGGCGCTGTCAGCGTCGGGCATAATGAGCTTTGCGACAACGTTTGCGCATGAGGGTCTTGACCACTGGCGCAAGGGTCGCACGCTGACCAGCCAGCGGCTTGCCATCACACGCCTCTTGCTGATCCTCGCACTCGGCGGGGCGGCATATTTGCTCCACATCAGTGCTTTTGATGCCCGACATTTGCTGGCGATCATGATGGCGTTGAGCGCCTGCCTGATCGCGCCACTCCTGCTGCTGTCGCTGCTTGCGCGGGCGACCAGTGTTGAGGCGCTCATAGCCCTGGGGCTTGGCCTCTTTGGCATTGCCCTGCCACTGGCGATGCAAGGCACGCCACAGGGATTTGCGGAGCTTGCGCAGATCAGCAGCCTTGCTGCGCTGCTCTCCTTTTCGGTTGCAGCAATCTTGTGCCTGCGTCACCCGAAAGATCCAGCATCTGAAGGCGCAACCTTTGTTGCGGCGCTCCTGCATGGGCAGGGCGATGTGATGCAGGATGATCGCGGCGCATGATCAATCGCGCAACAGAGCTTCCAGATGTTCAATTCGATCTGCGTCGCGGCTCGGCTTATCCCAGCGGATGCGCGAGATGCGTGGAAAGCGCATGGCCACGCCTGACTTGTGGCGGGCAGAACGGTTCAAACCTTCGAAGGCAATTTCCAGCACAAGCCCAATCTGCTTATTGGCCGTGACTTCACGCACCGGACCGAAACGGTTACTTGTGTGATTTCGTACCCAGCGGTCAAGCTGCGTCAGCTCTTCATCCGTGAAGCCGAAATAGGCTTTACCAACCGGCACCAGCTCATCGCCCTGCGCGGTGGCACGCCAAACGCCGAAGGTGAAATCCGAATAAAAGGATGAACGCTTGCCATGGCCGCGCTGGGCATACATCAAAACTGCATCGACATTGAATGGATCGCGTTTCCATTTCCACCATGGACCTGTGGGACGGCCCGGCACATAGATTGAGTCCCGGCGCTTCAACATCACGCCTTCAATTGCCTCAGCATCAACACCTGCGCCTGCGCTGGCCGGATCTCGCCTTGCAGCTGCAATCTCATCCCATGACTGAAAGGGCACCAGGGGCGAGAGGTCAATCGGCCCCGGCTTCAGGGAGGTGATGAGCTGTTCCAATCTTGCACGCCTTTCCATGAAAGGCA
>CAZLBA010000028.1:0-20073 GCA_964557555.1 uncultured Beijerinckia sp. | reverse complement strand
AGGCAGGACACGCAAATCCTCACCATCTTGCATCAGCAAATCATAGGCGCGGATGTGAAGCGGATAGTCCTTGACCAGTTTGGCGCTCACGGTCTTGCGGTTGAGTCTTTGTTGCAGGACGCCAAAACTTTGGACACGCCCGTCGCGTAGCACCAGCAATTCTCCGTCAATGGCAACTGAACCAAATATCGCCAGCGCCTCCAGCATATCGGGGAAGGAATGCGACATATCCTCACCCGTGCGCGAATAAAGCCTCTGCACCCGCACCCCGTCCGATGCAACACCGCATACAGCTTGAACGCGAATGCCATCCCATTTCCACTCGGCCGAAAAATCACCGGCATCGAGCTTGGTGAAATCTGTCTCCTCAATCGCATGAGCCAGCATGGGCGCACGGAAAGGCGCAGGATCTTCGCTGATGGGACGCGGCTCGCGTCCTTCAATCCAGGCAAAGAGATCGAGATAAGGAGGCGCCAGTCCGTGCCAGACTTCTTCGATCTCTTGCGGGTCTATATCGCCAAGAGACGCAAGCGCTGTTTTGGCAAGTCGCGCCGAAACACCAATGCGCAAAGCGCCGGTGATGAGTTTCAGCAAGGCCCAGCGGCCTGTCTCATCAAGTGCATCCAGCCAATGAGCGAGTTGCTGCGGCAGGCCGGCCTTGGGCGTCTCATGCAGTCGCTCGACGATTTCCGACAGGCTGGGCGTAGCGTTGGGGCGATGCTGCGGGTCAGCAGGCCACAAAAGAGCGACTGTCTCTGACAGGTCCCCCACATAGTCATAGCTCATTTCAAAAAGAACAGGATCAACCCGTTCGCTGATGAGCTGACGAATGATGGCGGGCTTGGCATGGGCGAATTTGAGCGCGCCGGTCATCGCAGCCAGTGCAAAACCACGATCAGGATCGTCGGTCGTACGAAAATAGTCTGCGAGCAGGCGTAACTTATTATTGCGCGAGGGCTCATAGGCCAACCGATCGAGCAGAGCTGCAAAGCGGTTCATGCGGAGACCTCCGCACCACCTTCATCGGCTTCTTCATCGCCATAGCCGATGAGGTGAAGCGGGCGGGCTTGCAGACCACGTTGCGCGGCCCAATGAACCAGCGCATCTTCCGCGCCATGCGTCACCCAGACTTCGCGACAGCCTGTCTCCGTCACGGTCTGGCACAGCTCATCCCAATCAGCATGATCTGAAATGACCAGCGGCAAGTGCACCCCCCCTTGCCGGGCGCGCGCACGTATACGCATCCAGCCCGATGCAAAGGCAATGACAGGATCGGGAAATTTGCGCGCCCAAAGATCTTGCGTTGCCGAGGGCGGACAGATGATGATCTCACCACCCAGCGTGGGGCGATCTGCAGCTGCCACCTTGCGCACATCGCCCAGATCAACACCATGCTCCTGATAGAAGCGGGTGATCTTTTCCATGGCGCCGTGAATATAGAGCGGTCGATCCCAACCCGCTTGCCGCAGCAAGGCCATCACACGCTGCGCCTTGCCGAGTGAATAGGCGCCAAGCAGATGCGCGCGATCAGGGAAGAGCGCACAGGAGCGCAGAAGCTTCTCCACCTCTTGCTGCAAGGGCGGATGACGAAAGACGGGCAGGCCGAAGGTGGCTTCGGTGATGAAGGCATCGCAAGGGATCAATTCAAACGGCGCGCAAGTAGGATCAGCCGCGCGTTTGTAGTCACCCGACACGACAAGACGGCAAGCTTTTGTTTCAATCAGGATCTGCGCTGAGCCAAGTACATGGCCTGCAGGATGAAAGGAGACGGTCACATCATTGACCGTCACACGCTCCCCATATCGGACGGCCTGCGTGCCCGCTGCAAATTGCTCGCCATAACGCAGCGCCATGATGCCTAACGTCTCGCGCGTGGCCAACACATGATCATGGCCTGCGCGTGCGTGATCGGAATGGCCATGGGTGATGAGGGCACGCGGCGAGGGGCGCAGGGGATCAATGAAAAAATCGCCCTGCGGACAATAGAGCCCTGCGGATGTGAGGGTGAGAAGATCGCTCGCCGCCATCCCACCAAGATAGGCGCTCGCGGCTCAATTCACAGCCTCAACCCATATGTGCTGCATCGGGACCGTCAGGAAAATGGCCTAATTGGCGGCGCCGCTCTTGCAATTCGCTAATCGCGCGCTCCAGCTCGTCGCGCTGACGCTGCAACAGATCGAGCTGCTGCTCAATCTGCTCTTCACCCAGAGCAAGATCAGGATCGGCCAGCGTGTCGGCCTGATTCGAAATCAGTTCCCGGATTTCAGCGAGGGTGAAACCCAGCTTTTTACCTTTAAGGATCAAGGAAAGCCGCTGCCGGGCGCGAGCATCATACAAACGGACTGACCCCTCCCGGATCGGCTGAAGCAGACCGCGATCTTCATAAAACCGCAGCGCCCTGAGCGTCACCCCATAAATGCGGGCCATATCGCCAATCGAAAGAACCTCGTGATGAGGGGCAAGCCCCTCCGAAAATGAATTTTTCTCGTCCATAGGCTTCCCCTTGAAAAGACCGGCGGGAGGGCCGGCAAGCCGCGGCAGGACCACGACTGAAGCCTGACCATTAGAACCGATGCATTTAAGAAATGCAACTTTAAATTGTATCTTTGAAATATTTCAATCGAGTTGCCCGTCCCTGCGCCAACGCCGTCAGGGTTAACCCGATCTTTACCCTGATTATCGAAAGTTGCTCGGTATTGACGCCGCCCCTGTGCCCCAATGGCACAGCGGCACCGGGGCTCGACCCCAATGGATTTTGAAATGAAAAGATCGTTTGCAGCGGCCGCCAGCGTTGAACAGGACGCACGCAGCATGGCGCAGGATGCCGCCACCCGTGCCGGTATGCGCATGGAAGAGTGGCTGCGCTCGGTTCTGGAAGATTGCGCAGCCAGTCGCGGCCTCTCCATTCGCGATCTATCCGAAGAAGACCGCGCACAGGCGGTGTTTCAGCGCTTGATGGAAGAGCGCGCCGTCAGCAAACCCGCTCCCCGCTCGGCCAGCCTGAAAGTCGTGCCGACATCAGCCCCGCAAAATGGAGTAGCGCCGCCAAGCGAAAGCCCTTCGCTCAATGAGCTTTTGCAATCACTGGCCGATCGCGTTGGAGCCTCCAGGGAGACCGCACCCGGCGCCGACCATGGCGCGAGCTTGCGCGACCAGCTGCAAGGATTGTCAAAGCGTGTCGATGCGCCGCGCACACAGCAAAACCCCGCCGCAGATCGTCATGTCGAGACTGCATTGCATCGGGTCGAGGCGTTACGCGACCTCAACACCAAGACCGACGAAATCCGCGATCTCGTCTCAACCATTGCACAACGCCCCAGTAGTGCAGCCAAGATTGAGCGCCATCTCGAACTCCTGTCCAGCCGCATTGATGCGCTAAGCCAGCAGACACCGAGTGCTCAGGACGTAAAAGACCTTTCGCTGGGCCTGATCGAGTTGCGCAATGTGGTGCAACGCAGCTCCAACCCCGCCTTGATGGATGCGCTGGAACATCGCATCGAAGAGCTGAATACAAGGCTCAATACGGCACTCATCAAGCTTGACCCTACACAGCGTTTTGACGATCTCACCCGCAGGATTGAGACAGTCAACCGGCGCCTCGAAACCTCTCTGGGCGAGATGGAGAACAGCCATCTGCAAGAGATGATGCAAGAGGTGATCGCCAAGCTTGATCGGCCGCGACCGGGCGAGAGCATTCAGCTCGCCAATATGGAGAATGAGCTGCGTCGTCTGGCGGCGCGGGTCGAAGGCGCGGCAGAAGCACCTGCTGACATGATCAATATCTTGCGGAAAGATTTGGCCGGCCTGCATCGCCGGCTCGACATCCTCAGTGAAAATTCGCAGGACACTACCGCGATCCGCCAGTTGAACATGCGCGTGACGCAGTTGTCAGACCAGATTGAGACCTTGCAACGCGACCCCAAGAGCTTTGTGGGCCTTGAAAACGTCATCACGCAATTGCAGGACAAGATCGACGCCTTCGCCAAGGCTGAGCGCGATCATGATGTGGTTGCCAAGCTACGTGAAGAAGTGATGCGCCTGACGCAGCGCATCGACGCCAATCCGCCCGAAAATCTTGGACCTGCCCTCAAAATGCTGGAAGAGGTGCAGCGCCATCTCGAAAGGCTGTCTCAAAATGCACCCAGCCGCGAGGATCGCGCGCGCGTTAACGGGCTGGAACTCTCCTTGCGCGAATTGCACAAGCAGGTTTTGGAACTGCGCCAAAGCATCGCCAACGGCATGGGCAAATCCGCACAGACGCTCACACATAGTTTTGACGAGGCCTCCAGCGGCGCAATTGAGAAGCAGCTTCTGGACCTGCGCCAGCAACAGGAAAAGGCGGACAAACGTACCGCCGAAACGCTCACCTCGATCAATCAGGTGATGCAAAGCGTCCTGCAGCGGCTTGCTACGCTCGAAGATGAAGATGACGAATTGCGTCCCCGCCCCCATCAGGGGAGTGCAACCACGCAAGCCGATCGAAATCTCGGCCGTCTCGATATCAGTGCCGATGATTTACTCATCCCAGGTCAGGGTCGCCCCGGCCAGCGTGATGAACGCCCTGCCGAAACAAGCGCTGCCTCCGCCACTCAAGCAAGCTTCATTGCCGCAGCGCGGCGCGCAGCGCGTGCAGCACAAGAAGCTGCGGAACGTGCCGAGAAAGAAGACGCCGCAGCGAGACGGCAAAAGCTGAAGCTCGATTTCTTCACCACCCTCATGCGCAAACATCGTCGCCCGCTCCTCGTCGCGTTGGCGACAATTGTTGTGGTTGTCGGTTCCTTGCAAGCCTTGCGCTTCCTGCCGCAAGAAAAAGTTCAGCCGAAAGTGGCCAATGCCGCCAGCAAGCCCGCAGCTGCTCCGGCCAAAGTCGCAACTGCGCAAGATAAAGCCATGTTGAGCCAACAGCCCGTAGCAAGCATTGGCGACATGGTGAATGCATCGCCCATCAATGCCGTCAAGGCAGCCGCGGTTGACCCCAACCCAGTTGCAAGCAGCAATGCAACCAGTTTCACGCCGCGCGTGCGCGTCAGTGAGGCAGCGGCCAAGGGCGATGCTGCAGCACAATTTGAGCTTGGTATGCGCTATGCAGAAGGTCGCGGCCTTGCTCAAGACCAGCAGCAGGCGATCTCATGGCTGACCAAGGCTGCACAACAGAATCTGGCACCTGCACAATTCCGCCTCGGTTCAATCTATGAGCGCGGTGTTGGAACAGCGAAGGACCTCAAGCGTGCGCGCGATTTTTACACGCGTGCTGCCAGCCAAGGCCATGCGCGCGCCATGCATAATCTGGGTGTGCTCTTTGCTGAAGGCGCAGAAGGCAAGCCCGATTACGCAACGGCGCTCGGCTGGTTCAAAAAAGCCGCCGAACTTGGCGTGCGTGACAGCCAGTTCAATCTCGCTATCCTCTATGCAAGAGGCATGGGGACGGAGCAGAATCTTGTTCAGGGCTGGATTTGGTTCAATGCCGCCACCCTGCAAGGGGATGTCGATGCGGGTCGCAAGCGCGATGAATTGGCAACGCGCATGACCGGCACACAAATCGCTGCCGCAAAGGCACAGGCTGACAGCCTGAAGATCCGCAAGCCGGAAGTGGCAATCAATGAAGTGGCTCCGCCACCGGGCGGATGGGATGAGACGCCCGAAATCAGTGTGCAGTCAAAACCACCCACAACACCTGCAGCGGGTAGCCCGCGCGTTTCAAGGCTCTGATCAATCCGGCAGGCAGCGCGACAGTGGAACCGCATAGACGCGATGGCGCCCAAGCACATGCAAGGTCGCAGACGCATTGAAGAGAGCTTTATAGGCTGCATCACAGATATTGAGGCCGCCCGCCAGCGCACCAAAAGCAGGCATGATGCAGCGCGTCGGGGTCGTCACAAAGCAACGCCTGCGTGTCGAGCCCATCGCAGATGTGACACGTGCGACCGGGTGAAGATGGCCCGCAATCTCCGCAGATCCATCTTGCGAAGGTTCATGCACGAGTCGCAGGCCACCAAGCTGATAGACGGCCATCAGCTCTCCGCCGAGATCTACGCTAAAAGCTGGATCATGATTGCCTGCGATCCAGATCCAGTCGCGCCCGTCCTGCAAGCGGGCAAGCTGGGCTCGATCATCCCCGCTCAATCGTGACGGTCCATCACCATCATGAAATGAGTCACCCAGAGCAATGACAAGCGCTGGTTGATAGCGCAGCACCACTTGCGACAAGCGCTGCAAGGTGGCCCTGGTGTCATAGGGCGGCAGGAAAATACCACGCCGCGCAAAAGAAGACCCCTTCTCCAGATGAAGATCCGACACAATCAGGGTCCGATGTCGCTCACACCACAAGGCGCCACTGACATCAGCGACCAAGCCTTCACCGCCAAGCTCAAAGCTGGAGACTGGCGCAGCAGGCATGACAACCGGTGGCAACCGGTCACGGTGCAGAGGCCTCATCGAATAGGGTTTGCGCTGCATCTGCCAAGATCTCGTCCTCAGCCTCGCCATAAACCGGTTCGCGACCGATTTCCAGCATGATTGGTACTGCCAGCGGTGAAATGCGCGGCAGGTGATGATGCAGCATCTTGCCTTGAATTCGGGCCAAAAGCTGCGCCAAACGGGCAAGATCAAGCAGGCCACTCATGGCGTCCTCGCGCGCAGCACGCAACAAAATGTGATCGGGCTCGTGCCGACGCAAGACATCATAAACGAGATCGGTTGAAATGGTGACTTGCCGACCACTCTTGGCCTTGCCCGGAAAGCGGCGCTCGATCAGGCCGGAAATGACAGCACAATTTCTGAATGTGCGCTTCATCAACGCCGATTCCTGCAGCCACTCTTCGCGGTCATCGCCCAGCATGTCCTGAGCGAAAAGCGCATGAAGTGGCAGCTTCCCCTTGTCCAGTGCAGCACCAACATTCTCAACCGACCAAACCGCAATCGCATATTCATTGGCAACGAAGCCAAGCGGCTTCAGGCCCATGCGCTCCATGCGTCGCGTCAGCAACATGCCTAGTGTTTGATGCGCAAGCCTTCCCTCGAAAGGATAGGCAACCAGATAATGCCGTCCGCCCCGCGGGAATGTTTCGATGAGCATTTTGTCAGCTGACGGCAGACTTGATTTTTGCTGCTGCAGTTTCAGCCATTCCACAACCTGATCTGGCAGGCTTTTCCAAAGCTTGGGATGAGCAAGAATGTGGCGCACGCGCTCGGCCAGAAACGTAGAGAGCGGAAATTTGCCTCCCGCATAGGAAGGCACTTTGGGCGCATCTGATTGCGCACGCACCACATGAGCTTCATTCTCGACAATACCGACAAGGGCAAGGATTTCGCCACCGAACAGAAAAGTATCCCCGGGTGTGAGCGTCTCCAGAAAATATTCTTCGATCTCACCCAGCACACGCCCGCCACGCGTCAGCGCACCGGTATAGGTTTGCTGCGCTGCGCCTGAGAGTTTGGCAGGGGCATAAAGCGTACCCTGCCGCAGCTTGCTCGTTTGTTTGCTCGCCGTTTTCGCGCCCCCGCGCACCAGCCGCACCTTCAGCATGTCAGACTCAACAATCGTTCCAACATTCATGCGCCAGCTCTGCGCAATTTTCGGATTGGCCACACGCCAGCGGCCATCTGGCATTTGCCGGATCTTGGCGAAGCGGTCATAGCTTTTCAACGCATAGCCACCATTGGCAACAAACATGAGCGCCTGATCAAATGTGGCGCGGTCCATGTGCTTGTAGGCTTCGCAACTGGTGATTTGCGCAAACAGGCCATCAGCATCAAAGGGACCAGCGCAAGCGACACCCAATATATGTTGACACAGCACGTCGAGAGCGCCGCTCCGCAAGGCGGGCGTGTCTTGCGCACCTGCAGCAACAGCCTCAATCGCGGCGCGGCATTCGAGAGCTTCGAAACGGTTGGCAGGTACAAGCCAGGCGCGGGAGGGTTCATCAAGCCTGTGATTGGAACGTCCGATGCGCTGCATCAGGCGGCTCGCACCTTTGGGCGCACCAACTGTGATGACAAGATCAACATCACCCCAGTCGATGCCCAGATCAAGCGTTGACGTACAAACAACGGCTTTCAGTTTGCCAGCAGCCATGGCCTCTTCGACGCGCCGGCGCTGGCTTGCATCGAGAGATCCATGATGCAGGGCAATCGCCAGCCCGTCCTCGTTGATGTGCCAAAGCTGCTGAAACACGGCCTCTGCCTGCGCGCGCGTATTGACGAAGACGAGCGCCATGCGCGCCGCTTTGATGAGGTCATAAATCTCGCGCATGGCATAGGCGCCGCCATGGCCAGACCATGGCAGGCGTTCGCGCGTCTCAAGCATCGTGAGTTGCGGCTTGGCACCCGCAGGCGCGCTCACCAGTTCCGCCATACCGCCAGGCGAGAGCCATCGGCGCAACTCATCAGGATCGCGCACCGTGGCAGACAAGCCAATCGCGCGCATTTGCGGCGCAAGGCTACGTAAATGCGCAAAATCAAGTGCCAGCAAATCTCCGCGTTTGGAGGATATGATGGCATGAAGCTCGTCAAAGATGATGCGTTTTAGAGAAGAAAATAGCGCAACGCCTTCGGCGCTCCCCAGCAAAAGCGAAAGCTGTTCCGGCGTTGTGAGAAGGATGTCGGGCGGGTCACGGCGCTGGCGTTGACGTTTGGCAGCTGATGTATCGCCCGTGCGGGTCTCAATGCGCAAAGGCAGAGCCATGTCACTGACCGGCTGCTCCAGATTGCGCGCAACATCGACAGCAAGTGCCTTCAGGGGGGAGATGTAAAGCGTGTGAAGCGCACGGCGGTTGGGCTTTGACTGAGTGAGTTCTGTGAGGCTTGGTAGAAAACCGGCAAGGGTCTTGCCCGCGCCTGTGGGCGCAATCAGCAGCGCATCTTTTTGCGCCCGCGCTGTCTCAAGCAATGCAAGCTGATGCGCACGTGGCGCCCAGCCGCGGCTCTCAAACCAGCTATGAAAGACCGGAGGCAAAGATGACATGGGCTTTATCTGTGCGCCCTGCACCAAAGGTCAAGCCTCACAATCATTCAGCTGCACGCTGCACGCGCCATTGCGAGAGCAAGGCGCGCAAGGCGGCAGGCTTTAGGGGCTTGTTGAGAACTTGCACATCGGCATCCATAGCCTGCGCACGAATTTCCGGTGTGCGATCGGCTGTGATGAGGATGGCGGGCAGCGCCAGGCCATAATCTGCACGCAAGGCAGCAATCAGGCTGAGCCCGTCACTGCCATCATCGAGATGGTAATCCGCAATGACGACATCAGGCATACCGACCTTGCGCAATTGCTCGCGTGCTTCCTGCAGATCAGGTGCAATGCTTGCAACGCAGCCCCAACCAGTCAGCAGGTGGTTCATGCCTTCAAGGATGCGCGGCTCATTATCAACAGCCAGAACGTGAAGGCCTGCCAGCGGCGCATGGGCCACGGGTGCTGCTTCTGAATTGACCTGCGTGACCGCGGGCTGGCGGGACACGGGCACCCGCACAGTGAACATGGAGCCATGGCCGACCTTGGAAACGAGCCTGATCTTGTGATCAAGAACACGACTGATGCGCTCGACAATGGACAGGCCAAGACCCAGACCGCGAGCGCTGCGCGCAGCCGCAGCCAGCCGCTCAAATTCGCGGAAGACTTCCTGCTGCTTGGCTTCCGGGATGCCAAGACCCGTATCAAGCACCTGCACCTCAATCACCTCGCCCCGGCGTCGCACCCCCACAAGAACCCGGCCCTGAGGGGTATATTTGATCGCATTAGAAATGAGATTCTGAATGAGACGGCGCAGCAAACGTCGGTCCGAACGAACGGAGAGCGAAGAAGAGACGAATGTGATCTCAAGCCCCTTCTCACGCGCCAGCGGTTCGAATTCGATCCGCAATTGTGCCAGAACATCATCGACGCGGAAGGTCGAGAATTCCGGCTTCATCGCTCCAGCATCAAGCCGCGAAATATCGAGCAGCGCCGTCAGGATTTCCTCCACCGCCTCCAGAGACGCGTCCATATTGCGCGCAAGATCGGGTTCGACTTGGTGTGCGTCACTCACCATACGCTCGACCAGCGTCGTGGCATAAAGGCGCGCGGCATTGAGTGGCTGCAACAGGTCATGACTGGCCGCAGCGAGGAAACGCGTCTTTGAGATATTGGCATCTTCGGCCGCACTTTTCGCACGCGCCAATTCGGCATTCAGCCGTACCAACTCCTCTGTGCGTTCGCGCACACGCTGCTCAAGCGTTTCATTGGTGGCAGCCAGCGCTTCTTCTGCCTCCACCGTCTCGGTCACATCCGTATAGGTGGTGACGAGCCCCCCATCAGGCATTCGCGCAGAACGGATTTCGATCACGTTGTCACGCGGATGCAAGCGCAGACGCACGGGCTCGGCATCATTGAAGAGGGATTCGAGGCGCGTGCTGACATGGCCATCTTCATCGCCGTCGCCATACATGCCGCGCTGCGCATTATAGCGCAGAAGATCTTCAAGCTGCATTCCTGCGGTCAGCCGCTCCGGTGGCAGATCAAATAATTCACGGAATTCGCGGTTCCAGCAGATGAGGCGCAGATTCTTGTCAAAGACCGTGATGCCCTGACGTGCGAAATCAAGCGCATGTTGGAGCAGATCACGGTTATACTGAAGTGCTGCAGATGCATCATCAATCAGCTTCAGGGCCGCCTGTCTTGAGAAGGTCCGGCGCCGCAGCAAAAGCGACAAGACCAGGCGGGACGAGGCTGCCCCAATGGCCGAGGCCAATTGCTGTTCAGCAAAGCGGAAGAGATGGACATCGGCCTCTGATGAGGCTGATGGCTTTTCGCCGCGCGCCGCGTTGAAAGCCTCAAAAGCACGTCGGGCAGGCTCGGTGCCCAGATAGCGGGCCACTGTCGCTTCCAGCTCGCCAACTGTAATGGTCGAGCGCCACAAGCGGAATGTCTCGCCACTGCGATCATCTGAAGGGCCGACAAAGACTTCCGCTTGCAGATTTTCAATCGCCGTCGATGGGCGGGTGAGCGAAAAGCCGATCAGGCAGGCAACATTGACAACAATGCTGAGCAACACGCCATGCACCAGACCCGGCAGCTCCAGTCCGAACATGGCTGTGGGGCGCAGCCATTCTATTCCAAAGGGGCCGAAAGCAACAATGGCGCTCAAGCCTGTGGATGCAGAGGCCAGTGAGGGCAACAACAATGTATAGGCCCACACGCAGGATCCAGCGATAAGCCCCGCCTTGGCGCCACGCCCATTCGCCCTCGACCAGAAGAGGCCGAAAATGAAGGCGGGTGCAATTTGCGCAATGGCTGCGAAAGACAGAAGGCCAATCGCAGACAGCGCTGCCTCGCTGCTATTGAGAAAATAGCTATAGCCCAAGGCCAGGATCACGACGATGGCCGCGCGGCGAATGATAAGAACGAGAGAGCCGGTATCCCGCTTCTGCATGAAACGTTGCGCGGGGCTGCGCAACAACAGCGGCATGGCCAGATCATTCGAGACCATGATGGACAGAGCGACGGATTCAACAATCACCATGGCCGTTGCAGCCGACAGGCCGCCGAGCATGGCGATCAGCGCCATCACCGGCGCATTGTCATCCAGAGGCAAGGCAAGCACCGTCATATCGCGATCAATCTCACCATCCAGAAAGATCAGCTTGCCAGCCATGGCGAGCGGGATGACGAAAATATTGATGGCAACGAGATAGAGCGGGAACAGCCATGCCGCCGTCTTCACATCGCGCTCTTCGCGATTTTCAACCACTGTCACGTGAAACTGGCGCGGCAAGAGCAAGATTGCGCAGGCCGCCAAAAGCGCATTGGTAATCCATGTGGCTGCGTCCGGCGGTGTGAAAACGATGTTGCGCACATGATCATTGGTCATGACCTGCCAGGCCAAATCACGCACACCACCAAACATCACCCAGGTGACATAGCCCCCCACCATCACGAAGGCGACGAGCTTGACGATACTCTCGGCCGAGATCGCCATCATCATCCCGTCATTATGCTCGGTCGCGTCGATCTTGCGCGTGCCAAATGCCATTGCAAAACCGGCAAGCACCACCGCAACGCCAATGGCCACTGTATTGGCGGAAGCGGAATTGACGAGCGAGCGACCTGACTCGAAGGAATCAAGGATGGTAGCGATGGAATGCGAAATGGCTTTGAGCTGAAGCGCGATATAGGGGACCGCCCCAACCACGCAGATGATCGCAACCAGCGCTGCCACCTGCTCTGACTTGCCATAGCGGGCAGCGATGAAATCTGCGATGGAGGTGATGTTCTGTGTCTTTGCCAGCCGCACGATATGCGTGATCAGCGGATAGCCCAAAGCAAAGACAAGAATGGGGCCGATATAGATCGGCAAAAAGTCAAAGCCGCGCCATGAGGCGAGCCCCACTGAACCGAAAAAGGTCCAGGAGGTGCAGTAAACGCCAAGAGCCAGCGCATAAATGAGCGGGCGCGCCGCACCGGACATCAGGCTGCGGCCTCTGTTCTCGCCAAAATGCGCGATGGCGAACAGAGCGCAAAGATAGATGAGCGCTGTCATCAGCGCGACCCAGCCGGCAACCATTCTTGGCAAGCCCCTCCTTCGTCACCCAAACCTAACACCAATTTGGGTTGACCGGCATAGGCAGAAGGCGCAAAGCGTCGGCATGGTTACGCTGCCCCTGACAAGCCTGATCCGTCCTGAAGCCGCTGAGGTGCGCCAAAGCGGCATTGTCGAGGTCTTCAATTATGGCCGCGGGCGCGAGGGGCTGATCCCGCTCTGGGTGGGCGAAGGGGATCTGCCAACGCCACGCTTCATCTGCGAAGCAGCGGAGCAATCGCTCGCGGCGGGCGAAACCTTCTATACGGCACAACGCGGCCATCCCGATCTGCGGGCGGCTATCAGCGCCTATATGAACCGCCATTATGGCGAACGCATGAGCTTTTCGCCCGAACAGTTTTTCGTCACCTGCGGCGGAATGCATGCCTTGCAAATTGCCATGCGGCTTGTGGCGGGCGTGGGCGATGAGGTGATCCTGCCCGTCCCGGCTTGGCCCAATTTCGAGGCCGCGCTCACCATTGCCGGGGCCAGAACCATCGGCGCGCCGCTGGAGCTGCGCGAGACAGAGACAGGATTGCGCTGGTGGCTTGATGCACAGCGCGTGGAACAGTTCATCACCGCGCGCAGCAAGGCTCTTGTCATCAATACGCCTGCCAATCCGACCGGCTGGACCGCAAGCCTTGAAGAATTGCGCGCCCTGCTTGCCCTTGCGCGCAAGCACGGACTGTGGATCGTGGCGGATGAGATCTACGGACGCATTTATTTTGAGGGTCAACGAGCGCCCTCTTTCCACGACATCATGGAACCGGGTGACCGCATCTTGTTTGTGCAAACCCTGTCGAAAAATTGGTCCATGACGGGCTGGCGCGTGGGTTGGCTCGAAGCGCCGCCAGAACTGGGCGATGTCATCGAAAATCTCATCCAATATTCCAGCTCTGGTGTGTTGATGGCGAGCCAGCGCGCAGCCGCCTGCGCACTTACGCAAGGTGAGGACTTTCTGGGTCGCCAGTTGCAACGCTGGGGAGAGAGCCGCGACATTCTCTGCAAGGGGCTTGCAGCAACGGGGCGCGCAACTTTCGCGGTACCGCCGGCCACCTTCTATCTCTTCTGTGCCTTCAAGGATGTAAGCGATGCTCGCGCCACGGCATTGAAGCTCGTCGATGAGGCCAATGTGGGCCTCGCACCCGGCACCGCCTTTGGCGAGGAAGGCGCGCGTTTCATGCGCATCTGTTTTGCGCGAGATCCGGCCTCGATTAGCGAGGCGGTTACGCGTTTGCAGAACTGGCTTGCCTGAACAAGCAAGCCATATCGCTTGCTGGCGCAAAAGCTGCATGCTTTAAGGCCAATCATCCTCTCACGCCCCGTCGATTGATGTCAGCACCCATCAGCAAGAGCAAAGTCTTCCTCGTTGAACAGCCGATGAGCAAGCAATTTGCAACGCTTGGGGTCGGGGCGGTTGGCGGGCTTGCCTTATGGTGGGCAGGCATTCCGGCGGGCGCCATGTCAGGCTCGATTGCAGCGGTTGCTTTCGTCAGCTCGGTCTTTCCCAATGCTGTAGCGCCGCTTGGCAAAAAACTGCGCCTGTTGGCCATGCTGATCTCCGGCACCTCGATTGGCGCGGCTGTGACACCAGACACACTGAACAATGTGGCCACCTATCCCGCCAGCGTCACCGCAATGATGGTCTGCGTCTTTGCCATGACAGCGCTTTCGAGTCTGATGCTGATACGCTTTGCCAAATGGGATCGCGCGACAGCCCTACTCTCCTCCGTGCCGGGGGCCTTGGCCTATATTCTCACCGTCATCCAGACGACCAATGCAAATACGCCGCGCGTCGTATCCGTGCAGATGATCCGCGTGCTGTTCCTGATGGCCTTGGTGCCGATCCTCGTTGCGGAATCCGGGCTTGATCTCAACACGAACTCCGGTCGCCCCGACGATAGCTGGACCATCTTCGCGCTTGAATGTCTGGTGGGCGCGGGCGTCGGCTTCCTGCTGTCGAAACTGCGCATGGCTGGCGCCATGCTGCTTGGCTGCATGTTGGTCTCCGCACTCGCGCATGGACTGGATTATGCGCAGGGGCGCACGCCCGCCATTGCTCTCATTGCAGGACAAATCCTGATCGGGGCCTGGTCAGGCTCACGCTTTGCGGGCTTCGACTGGGGACTTTTCGTGCGCCAATCACCGGCGATGATCGGTTCAATTGCTGCCAGCGTCGTTGTTGCAGCCTTTTTCGCCAGCATGATTGCCTGGATGCTCAACCTGCCCTTTGGCGCCACTTTCCTTGCCTTCGCACCGGGTGGCTTTGAAGCCATGGCGGTGCTGGCACTGGCATTGGGCTTTGATCCCTTCTATGTCGCCGCCCATCATCTGGCGCGCTTCTTCCTGCTCAACCTCGGAATGCCAGTTATCATCCGGGTCTTCTTGCAGAAGAAGGAGTAAGCGGCTTACTCGGCCGCGCGCTTCAGATCAGGATAGGTGCACTGGGCCTGAGCCTCGACACGGCGCAGCGGAATGATCGTGCTTTGCGTGAAAGGCAGATCAAGTGCTTTCCAAACATCCACCATCGCCTCGACCAATTCTGCCACATGCGCTTCCGTGTGACGCGGGGTCGGTGTGATGCGCAGGCGCTCGGTGCCAATCGCCACGGTGGGATAGTTGATGGGCTGAATATAGATCCCGTGACGTTCAAGAAGCAGATCACTCGCCTTCTTGCACTTCTCCGCATCGCCCACCATCACGGGAACGATATGCGAGGGATTATCCATCACTGGCAAACCGGCGGCGCTCAAAGCGTGCTTGGTCAGACGCGCCATATGCTGATGCTGCTCGCGCTCAACCTGCGAAGCCTTGAGGTGACGCACAGCTGCACAAGCACCTGCAGCCACAGTCGGCGGCAGTGCCGTTGTGAAAATGAAGGAAGGCGCATAGCTGCGCACTGCGTCAACAATCTCGGCACTCGCTGCGATATAACCGCCCAATGTGCCATAACCCTTGGCCAGCGTGCCCTCGATGATGTCGATTTGATCCATCACACCATCGCGCTCGCAAATGCCGCCGCCATGAGCGCCATACATACCGACTGCATGAACCTCGTCGATGTAAGTGAGGGCATTATACTTTTTCGCCAGCGCTGCAATGGCCGCCACGGGTGCGATATCGCCATCCATCGAATACAGGCTTTCGAAGACGATCAGCTTGGCGCGCTCAGGCCCAGCCTTCTGCAAAAGCTCTTCGAGATGAGCGACATCATTGTGACGCCAAATCTGCTTTTCGCAGCCCGAACGACGAATGCCCTCGATCATGGAATTATGATTCAGCTCATCCGACAGGATGAGGCAATTGGGCAGAAGGCTGGCAATGGTGGAAATGCCTGCGAGATTTGAGACCCAGCCAGAGGTGAAGGCCAGCGCAGCCTGCTTGCCATGCAGATCGGCAAGTTCGCGTTCCAGCTCGACGATGGGGTGATGCGTGCCGGAGATGTTGCGCGTACCACCGGCACCTGCGCCATGACGTTCCGCTGCTCGCGTGACGGCACCCACCACTGAAGGATGCCCGCCCATAGCCAGATAATCATTGGAGCACCAGATCACCACTTCGCGTGGCGCGTGCTCCTGACCTTCGGGGCGCCATAGCGCATAGGGAAAGCGAGCTGCATCGCGCTCCAGATCAGCGAAGACCCGGTAGCGACGCTCCATCTTCAGACGGTCAATCGCCTGCTGGAAAATGGACCCGTAATCCATACCCGTTTTCCTCATTCACCCCGGAGAGGTGATCCCGAATGGCACGATAGCCAGCGGGGAGACCCAATATACCAACCTGCGCCCGGCAGGGAGGCGGCGGATGGTCTCACCTAGCCTTCTCTTAGGGAGCAGTCTTTGCGCTGGATCACATAGCCCAAGAAAACGGAGAGAGGAACAGGGCGGGGAGATTCCCCGCCCTCAATTTCATGGCACCACGGACCCTCGCGCCCGCCCACCGGGGACCCGGCAGGAACAGGGCACGCCGATGGGGGCGGGCTCATATAGCTGGCAGGTGCGCACCCGGGTCGCACAAAAGCCGCCCAGACCCGCGTAACCATAGCTGGGAGTGTCGTAATAATAGTCATTCCAGCCCCAGCCATAGCCACCATAGCCCCAATAGGGATAAGAAGCCCCGATACCAAAGCCGATGGCGGGCCCCCACCAGCCACTATGACGGTGCCGGTAGCGGTGGTCATAGCGGCGATAGTCA
Source organism: uncultured Beijerinckia sp. (assembly GCA_964557555.1). Lineage (GTDB taxonomy): Bacteria > Pseudomonadota > Alphaproteobacteria > Rhizobiales > Beijerinckiaceae > Terripilifer. The sequence goes on along the minus strand of CAZLBA010000028.1, from coordinate 3,331 downwards.
TGGCGCGGTGTATAGCCGCCGCCCTGAACGAGGGTCCCGCCCGACCCCGCCCCACCGGAGACAATCGCTCCTCCGCCGCCCCGTGGACCGGGAGCGGGCGCCACAAAGCCGCCACCCCCGCCGCCGCCACCTTGTGAAATGATACCCCCGCCCCCGCCGCGTCCGGGAGGCGGCCCGCCGCCGCCACCGCGTCCGTGCCCTTGCCCCTGGGCGAAGGCTGATGCCGAGAGCGCCACCACTGCTGTTGCTACAAATGCCAGAGCCACATGTTTGGACATAAGGCCTCCTCACGCGGCCGTGAAACCAAAAGCCACCTTGGCCGTTGAAGGAAAGCAGCCGCGTTTCCATGTCGAACGTGGTGCAATGTGGCCGGGTTCCGGCTTGCTTGAATGCCGGAGATCGGCCCTTCGACAGGGAGCCGATATGAACGGGTTGCTTCAATCTTTTCTCGCGCGCCTCGTCACGAGCGGAAGCCTCGATGTCGAGACCGCATCCGGCACGCGCTTTCAGGTGGGCGATGGCAGTGGACCCAGTCTTGCCCTTCGCTTTCATTCAGCATCGGCGGAACGACGTTTCCTGCGAGATCCAGAACTTGCCTTTGGTGAGCTCTATATGGATGGCGAGGTCACGGTTGAACGCGGCACGCTGATTGACGTTTTGCGGCTGGGGCTTCGCAACATCGCAACCCTTGAGGGCTCACGCTGGATGCGCATGTTGAACAACGCACGCCAAGCCTTCAAACGGCTTCAACAGGACAACACCCATTCGCGCGCCAGACGCAATGTTGCCCATCATTATGACATAGACGGACGGCTCTACGACCTGTTTCTGGACGCGGATCGACAATATTCCTGTGCCTATTTTGAAGATGTAAATGCAAGTCTTGATGAGGCGCAACTTGCGAAAAAGCGCCATCTGGCAGCGAAATTGCTGATTGAGCCTGACCAGCGCGTGCTTGATATCGGCTGCGGCTGGGGCGGCCTGTCGCTTTATCTTGCCACCATCTGCAATGCGCAAGTCACAGGCGTAACCTTGAGCAAGGAGCAGCTTGCAATGGGCCAGTCACGCCTGCGTGCGCAAGGCCTTGCCCACCGCATTGATCTGCGCCTGCAAGATTATCGCGATGTGAAAGAGCCCTTCGACCGCATCGTGTCAGTGGGGATGTTTGAACATGTGGGAGTCGGATTTTACGAATCCTATTTCCGCAGGATTGCAGACCTGCTTACCGATGATGGGATTGCCCTCATCCACACAATCGGCCGCACAGGCAAGCCTGACGCCACCAATCCGTGGATTGATAAATACATCTTCCCCGGCGGCTATATTCCAGCCATGTCGGAGGTCCTGCCGGCGATTGAACGGGCAGGGCTGATCGTCACCGATATTGAAGTGCTGCAACTTCACTATGCCCATACCCTGCGCCACTGGCGAGAGCGTTTCATGCGCCAACGTGATCGCGCCAAGGAGCTTTATGACGAACGCTTCTGCCGTATGTGGGAGTTTTATCTTGCCGGCTCAGAAGCCTGTTTCGATCTCGGCCAGCATGTGAATTTTCAGTTCCAGCTCGCCAAACGTGTCGGCATCGTGCCCATGACACGCAATTACATCACCGAGCGCGAGGCGCAATTGCGCTCTTATGAACAGCGCGTGCTGTCCTATCCGCTCGCAGGCGAATGAAAAAGGGCCGGTTCATCACCGGCCCTTCAAACTCAGCCATAGACGCGTAGGCCAGTGATGCAATTGAGCGTCACTTGCTGGCCATCCTCGATGCGCTTCATCGCGCGTTCCATCGCAGGCAGAAGCTTTGCTGGATCCTCGATACGCTCGCCATAGCCACCGCAGGTCTCGGCCACCTTCTCGAAATCAGGCGAAGGCCCCAGATCAACAACAGGCAGGCTGTTTTGCTTGGCAGCATCACCTTCGGGATACATTGCCGTCGTGGCGCGGCGCACGGCAAACCACTGCGAATTGTTAAAAACCATGGTCAGCGTCGGCAGTTTCTCCGCACGCGCGACGAAATTGGCCGCCAGCGGAACGCCAAACATATAGGAGCCATCGCCCACCGTGCAGAAGACTTGACGCTTGGGAGCGGCAAGTTTTGCACCAAGTGCCTGCCCAAGCCCCATGCCGAGCGCACCAGATGAGGTGGTGATGACACTGTCTGCGCGCGTAACATCAAGATAAGCATAAGGCGCGCCGAGTTCTTCAACCACGATGGCGTCTTCATCCTTGATCTGGTTGATGCAGTGAGCGACATAGATCGGGCTGATCGGGGCCGTGGTGGCCATTTTCTCAATCATTGCCTTGCGCGTTTCATCGAGCTTGGCACGTATTTCACCAATGGCCTTGCGACGCGCATCGACCGCAGTAGCCTTGTCGCGCATCTTCACCTTCAGCATCTCACGCAGCATCAGGAGCGCTTCATTGGGCGCACCGGCAAGTGCGAGATCAAAGCGGAAGCCGCGCATCGGATAGGTTTGGTAGAGCGGATCATGCGCAATGTGAATGATCTTGGCATTGGCCGCAGGCTCCATATTGCGCGGCAGCCATGGCACGGGCGATTCCAGCACCACGATGACATCAGCCTTGTCGAGCAGCGGCTTTGTCAGCAGACCCAGATTCATCGGATTGGCAGAGGCGATGTTGGGTTGCGGCCCGGAGGCAACTGCGATGGCATGATCCATGGCCAAAGCACCCAGCGCTTCAAAAGCACCCGCCGAAAAACCGGAGCGGCCGGTGATGATGAGCGGGAAGGCCGCCTTGGCGATCATCTCGGCTGCTTGTTCGAGCATGTGCGGCGAAGGCGCCGCCGGCGCTGCTCCCGTTGGCTTGCGCGTGATGGGCGCGCTTGCCGTCACAGGGTCGCCCAGGGTTTCACGCGGCAGAGAGAGATAGACGGGGCCGCGCGGCTCGCTCAAGGCAACATCAAGCGCACGCGAAACCAAGGTTTCCACTGCCTGACCGTGGCGCAGCTCATAATCCCACTTCACATTTTCACGCACGATGGAGGCCTGATCAAATTGCTCCTGCGCCCAGTGGATAGGAACATCGCGTGAGCCTGCATGACCTGCTTCGGTCAGAGGCGTGCGACCTGCTGCCAACATCACCGGTACATTGTCGCGTGCTGCATTCATCAGGCCGCAAATCGTATTCGCGGTACCGACATTCACATGCACCATCACACAAGAGGCTTCGCCCGTCACTTTGGAATAGCCCTGCGCCATGGCAATCGCGACATTCTCATGCGGGATGGTCAGGAAATGCGGCGCAGGCTGGCCGCGCTTCTTCATCTGCACGAGGCCTTCGATGATCGGGGCGAAATCTGTACCGC
>CAZLBA010000027.1:0-26558 GCA_964557555.1 uncultured Beijerinckia sp. | reverse complement strand
CATGAAGTGGCGCATCTGATCCATCTCAATCACTCAGATAAATTCTGGAAAGTGACGCGCAAGCTCAGCCCGCATACTGACATGGCTGAAGCCTGGTTGCGCGCCAATGGTGCCGATCTGCATCGCTACGGTCATGCCGCTGATGATGAAGAAAGCGCTGTCGATTAGCTATTGCGGATGAAGGTCAGATAGGACGAGCTTCGGCCTTCGCGGATCGCCTTTTCTTCATAACGTGTGCGCGTGAAGCCCGGCCATGGATTGACCCAATCCTGCGAGCCTTGCGCGCTCCATGTGAAAAGGGGGCAGGGCAAAACACGCGCGAGTGTCCAGCCGGTATAATCATCAATATCGCTGGCAAATCGAAACTCACCACCGCTCTTCAGCAGACGTGCAAATTCATTGACGGAATGATCCGAGACGAAACGACGCTTGCGTTGACGGCGCTTTGGCCATGGATCGGGATAGAGAAGATTGATGCGTGTTGCGCAAGCATCAGGCAGGGCGCGCAAGACATCGAAGGCATCGCCCGCATGCAAACGCACATTGCTCAACTCATTCTGTTCAATATTGGCGAGCATTTTCGCAACGCCATTAATGAAAGGCTCGCAGCCAATGAAACTTACTTGCGGATTGTTGCGTGCATCGGCAGCCAGATGTTCACCACCGCCAAAGCCAATTTCAATCCAAAGCTCTTTGGGTTCATGACCAAAAAGCGCAGTCAGATCGACCTTCTTTGATACATCGACGCTGATCTTCGGCAGCAAGCTCTGCACAAGATCATTTTGATGCGTGCGCAAAGGCTTGCCTTTGCGACGACCATGCAGGCCGGGGCGGGGATCAGTGGGGTCGATGGGCTGCATCATGTCGCTTCAACGAAAAAGCGCCGGACGAATCCGGCGCTGCTTGTTAGCATGAAAGACGGTTCGATCAGAACGCGCCCTTGAGAGCCGAGACGAGATCGGTCTTCTCCCAGGAGAAGCCGCCGTCAGCATCGGGCTCGCGACCGAAATGGCCGAAGGCCGAGGTGCGCGCATAGATCGGCTTGTTGAGCTGGAGATGCTCGCGAATGCCACGCGGCGACAGATCCATAACCTCGCCCAGCACCTTTTCGAGCTTCGCCGTGTCCACATTGCCGGTGTCGTGCAGATCAGCATAGATCGACAGCGGCTTCGCCACGCCGATCGCATAAGCGAGCTGAATCGTGCAGCGATCAGCAAGGCCAGCAGCCACCACGTTCTTGGCGAGATAGCGGGCAGCATAAGCTGCCGAACGGTCAACCTTGGTCGGATCCTTGCCGGAGAAAGCGCCGCCACCGTGAGGGGCCGCACCGCCGTAAGTGTCAACGATGATCTTGCGGCCGGTCAGGCCGGTATCGCCATCGGGGCCGCCGATGAAGAACTTGCCCGTGGGGTTGATGTGCCACACTGTGTCCTTGCTGATCCAGCCTTCCGGCAGGGCCTTGCGGACATAGGGTTCCACCAGTTCGCGCACCTGACCGGAGGTCAGGTCTTCGATCAGATGCTGATGCGAGACGACAATCTGCGTCACGCCGACCGGCTTGCCATTTTCATAGCGCACCGTGACCTGGCTCTTGCTGTCAGGGCCCAGCGCCTTTTCGATGCCCTTATGACGGGCTTCGGAGATCAGGCGCAGGATCTTGTGCGAATAATGAAGAGGGGCCGGCATCAGCTCAGGCGTCTCGCGGCAGGCATAGCCAAACATGATGCCCTGGTCGCCCGCGCCTTCTTCCTTGTTGCCAGCAGCGTCAACGCCCTGCGCAATATCGACCGACTGGGAATGCAACAGCACGTCGATCTTGGCACGCTCCCAGTGGAAGCCTTCCTGCTCATAGCCAATGTCCTTGATGGCCTGACGAGCAAGGTGGATGATCGTGTCCTCGGTGATCGAGGGGCCGCGCACTTCACCCGCGATCACGACGCGATTGGTGGTGGCGAGCGTCTCGCAAGCAACGCGGATCTGATAGGGGTCGATGCCGGCTGACTTGCCCTCGCGGAAGAAGAGGTCAACGACCTCGTCCGAAATGCGGTCGCACACCTTGTCAGGATGGCCTTCGGAAACCGACTCACTGGTGAAAAGATAGCTTTGACGGGCCACGCATCGCCTCCGGGTCATGTCGCGGGGAGGCAGCAAGGCTGCCCCGAACCGCATTTTTGAGCGCAGTGGTTTTTGCAGAGCCCGTTCGTTTCGTCAAGACGAAATGGCGATTTCGTTCGCTTTAGCGAACGGTTCAGTCAGGGGCCTTTTCGCCCTCTGCACTTGCGATGGCAACGACCAGATCCACCACCTTGCGGCGTACCCGCTGGTCCTTGATGCTGGCAAAAGCCTTGTTGAGCTGCAGCCCTTCCACCGTCGAAAGGAAATCCACCACATAGACAGAGGATGGTTCGGAAAATCCGGGTGCACGAATTTCGCTGCCCCTGACCTCTTCAAAAAAGAAGGAGGGCGGGACTTCGAGAATTTCAGCGATCCGCTGCAAACGACTTGCGCCGATGCGGTTCATGCCCTTCTCGTATTTCTGCACTTGCTGAAAAGTGACACCCAGCCTCTCGCCCAATTTCTCCTGGCTCAAACCAAGCAACATCCGCCGCATACGCACACGGCTTCCCACTTGTTGGTCGATCGGATTGGGAGCTTTAGCCACGCCCGTCCTCGCAACAGCAATGATCGTTTGTGTCAGCTTCCGCAACGGAGGCATTGATCATGCGAGGAAGTTACGCGCAAGTGACGCAAAGAAGCAATGTAATTTTGATTTTTGCGCAGACTACCTTGCGTCAGCTGCGCCATGCGCGCGCGAGAAGGAGCGAAAGCCCAAGAAGAATCAACGGGCCAAAAAGCGCATTGTTGGCGAACGGTGTTGGCGGCAAAGCGCGCGGCAATCTGGAATCAATCACCCCTTCAACATTGAGGGGAAGTTCTCGCCAAATGCGGCCATATCCATCAACCACTGCCGAGATCCCGGTATTGGCAACACGCACCAGTGGCAGACCTTCTTCAATCGCGCGCAATCTTGCCTGTGTGAAATGTTGATAGGGTCCGGATGTTGTGCCGAACCAGCCATCATTTGTCACATTGAGCAACAGGCCGGGGCGTTGCGCATGTTCGGGCACCGCATCGCCGGGAAAGATCGCTTCATAGCAGACGAGTGCTGATGTGAGAGGCAGGCCGGGAATGTCGAGCAATTGACGATGCGAGGCTGCTTCAAAACCGCCGGGGATATGCACGAGATGACGGATACCAAATTGCTCAAGCATCTCAGCGAAGGGCACATATTCTCCGAAGGGAACAAGATGCGCCTTGTCATAGGTGGCGATGATCTCACCCGTTGGATTGAGCACCTGCACGGAGTTGAAATAATTCAAATCCATCTCGCCCATCAAACGCTGGGCGCGCAGCGGCTCTTCTGCGCGTGCGGCGCCCGTGATCAGCAAGGTGGATGGGGTGAGGAAAGCACCGATACGCGCTAATGTTGCAGCATCTCGCGAGAGCAGGAAGGGAAAGGCTGATTCGGGCCAGATCAGATGTGTGACATCGCTAACCCCTGTCGTCTCAGGAGAGGTCGCGCGATCAGACAACGAAAGATAATGCTGAAGAATTGCGTCTTTGTTCTCGGCGCGGAATTTAGAATCCTGCGGGAGATTGGGCTGCATCAAACGCAGTTTGACGCCCGGCACGACTTCTGATGTGGCACTCCACAGGCGCAATCCGCCGCCTGCTGCAATCAGGCCCAGCAAAGTGAGACCGAAGATCGGCACACCCAGAGCCCGACGACCATCACGGCGCATGTCGGAGAGGCAAGCCGGTGAAGCAAAAACAATGATGCTCAGAAATGTCAGCCCATAGAGTCCGACCACCGCAGCCGGCTGTGCGAGAACGACATGCGACCCCAACGCCATGCCGAATGAATTCCACGGAAAGCCTGTTGCGACATAGCCGCGTAGCCATTCGGTCGCACCAAGGCCGAAAGCAAGTGCGAAGATGCGTCCGCCGCCCGTGCTCCAAAGCAAGCGCGCAATGGCAAATCCCAGAGCGGTGAAGCAAGCAAGCACTGCGGGCAGGCCCGCCACCGCAAATGGAATGGCCCAAGCGAATTTGTCCGCCTCAACCAGAAAGGCTGAACCCAGCCACCAAAGTCCTGCCAGAAAATAGCCAAAGCCGAGACACCATCCATCCATAGCCGCCGCGCGGGCGGATTGAGCAAAAGAGATGCCGTGGAAACGCGTTGATTTGCCTGCCTGAACCGAGCCATCAATCAACCAGACCGCCACACTCATGGTGACAAACATGGCTGGAAAAAAAGAGACAGGCGCGAGCGCCAAGGCCCCAATGGCACCTGCGAAAAACGCAATGGCCCGACGGCGCCAGCCCCAGGACAGAAGGATCGGATCGGCAAAGCTCATCAAAAGATCTCGGATGCGCGCATCATACGCCTGGGGCAGAATCAGTCTTGCGCAACCTTACTCTTTTCACGCGGCGAGGGTCGGCGTCCAGAACTTCACATTCGAGCGTGTCAGAAATGCGAACGATTTCACCACGTGCCGGCAACTGACCTGCCAGAGTGGAGACAAGACCGCCAATCGTGTCGATTTCTTCTTCAAGTTCCAGTTCGAGCGTATCACCAACCGCTTCGCGCACCTCTTCCAGTGAGGCGCGCGCATCCATGATGAAACTGCCATCGGCTTGGCGCTCAATCACAGGTGTCTCGTCAAAATCATGTTCGTCTTCAATGTCACCCACAATGGTCTCGACGATATCTTCAATCGAAACAAGACCATCCGTGCCGCCATATTCATCAATGACCAATGCGATATGGGTGCGCATCGCCTGCATGCGCACCAGCAGATCAAGTGCTGGCATGGAGGGTGGAGTGAACAGCACGGGACGCAAAATCCGTGCAGCCGAAATCGGAACATTCAGATCAATACCGCTGAGCCCCGCAAGCTTGGCGAGTTCAGGCTTGGTTTCAACGGCTGAATTGATGCGCAGTCTGGTCCGATTTTCTGCAGCCCGCGCCATGTAATCCACGAAATCGCGAATATGGATCATGCCGCGCGGATCATCCAAAGTATCGCGATAGACGGGCAGGCGTGAATGACCGGCCGTGCGGAAGATGGACAACACCTCGCCCAACGTCGCATCATCCTTGACGCTGATGATATCGGCGCGCGGCACCATGATGTCGGCAACGCGCAGATCATGCAGATTGAGCACATTTTTGAGAAGCAGGCGCTCTTGCGGGGAAATGTCTGCGCCCGGTGTCGCCTCTTCAAGCGCATCCTCAATATCCTCGCGGATGGAGGGGCCTTGAAAGCCAAAGAGGGATTTGAGCCTGTCGAAAAGGCCCGGCCTGTCGCCTCCTGCGGCGGATTGATCAGAACTACTCATTGCTCCCTTAGATCCAGCTCGCCCGATGCATAGGGGTCGGCAATGCCAAGCTCCCCCAGAATACGGATTTCGAGGGCTTCCATCTCTTCCGCCTCTTGATCGGTCTCGTGATCATAACCGACCAGATGCAGGAAGCCATGCACGATCATGTGGGCATAATGATCGCTAAAGCTCTTGCCTTCGTCTGCCGCCTCGCGGACCACCGTCTCAAAGGCAACCGCAATATCGCCCAGCATGGGTGATTTCGCCAGCGCCTCTTTCGGCGCGGCCGGGAAGGACAGGACATTGGTGGCTTTATCCAAGCCCCTCCAATCCTTGTTGATTTCGCGGATACGCGCATCATCGCACAAAAGCAGGCTGACTTCCGCCTGAGCCATGAGCGTGACACCGCAAAGGGCTGCCGCCTTGGCCAGGATCTTTTCAGTCAGCGGCTCGAAATCGCCTTCGGCCTCCCAGCCGCCGCCTTCAACCAGCATGGACAGAGCAAGCGACATGGTCAGGGGGCCTTGCCCTCATAAGCATCCACGATGCGGCGCACGAGGTCATGGCGTACGACATCGGCCCCGGTAAAGCGCACATGGCCGATGCCATCGAGCTGGCTCAGGAGCGAAATCGCTTCGCTCAGTCCCGACTTCTGGCCGGGGGGAAGATCAGTCTGGGTCGGGTCGCCCGTGATGATCATACGCGAGCCTTCGCCCAAACGGGTCAGGAACATCTTCATCTGCATCGAGGTCGCATTCTGCGCCTCGTCCAGCAGGATGCAAGAACTTGTCAGCGTGCGGCCACGCATGAAAGCGAGCGGGGCAACTTCAATCATGCCCGTCTGCAAGCCACGCTCGACAATGCGGCCATCCATAAAATCGTAGAGCGCGTCATAGATGGGGCGCAGATAGGGATCGACCTTTTCGCGCATGTCGCCCGGCAAAAAGCCGAGACGCTCGCCAGCTTCGACTGCCGGACGCGACAGGATCAAACGCTCCACCACGCCCTGTTCCAGCAAGGAGACAGCGTGACCAACGGCCAGCCATGTTTTGCCCGTACCCGCAGGCCCTTCGGCAAAAACAAGCTCATTGCGCTTCAGCAAGCGCAGATATGAATCTTGCGCGGCATTGCGTGCACGCACAGCGCCACGCTTGCGTGTGCCAATCTGCTCGAAGGTGGAACGCGGTGTTTCTTCTTTTTCTTTCGGGAAAAGCGTGCCTTGCAAAACGCCTTCCTCAATAGCGCCATCGACATCACCCAAGGTCACGGCCTGTCCGCGCCGGCCCAGCTCATAAAGGCTTTCCAAAACCCGCCGCGCCTGTTCGCAGGCTTCAGGACTGCCCTTGATGGTGACATGATTGCCATTGGCATTGGCGGAGACATCAAGCCGTCGTTCGATCTTGGCGATGTTCTGATCGTAGAGGCCAAAGACATTGGAGGCGATGCGGTTGTCATCGAAAGCCAGCGTGATTTCGCTGGCATCTGCATTGCGATCGGTGCGCAAGCGCGGCGCTTCACTTCTCTGGGATGATGGCCTCAACGAGACACCTCCGATTCGAGCAATTCGCCACGCAGCGAATTTGAGCCCACTTCGATGATACGCAGCTTCGCGACTTCGCCAATGAGAGAAGTGGGGCCGTCCACATGAACTGCCTGCAACCAGGGGCTCTTGCCGCCAATCTGCCCCGGATGACGACCGGGCTTTTCGAAAAGCACCTCTGTCTCACGGCCAAGCATGGCGCGGTTGAAGCTGTGACGTTGCGAATCAACCAGCTCCTGCAAGCGTGCCAGTCGCTCGACCTTCACCTCTTCGCTCAATTGCTCATCAAGCACAGAGGCTGGCGTGCCGGGACGGGCGGAATATTTGAAGAAGAAGGACGAGGCGAAAGTCACCTCCTCAATCAGTTTCAATGTTTCGCGAAATTCCGCTTCCGTTTCACCCGGAAAGCCGACGATGAAATCAGATGACAGTGCAAGATCGGGGCGCGCTTTGCGAATGCGCTCCACGAGGCGCAAATAATCGGCAGCCGTATGCTTGCGATTCATTTCCGCCAGAATGCGATCCGAACCTGATTGCACCGGCAGATGCAAGAAGGGCATGAATTGCGGCAAATCACGATGGGCTGCAATGAGATCATCGCTCATATCGCGCGGATGCGACGTCGTGTAGCGAATGCGCGCAATGTTGGGATGGACCGTGACGATATGTTCGGCCAGTTTTGCCAGCGACCATATTGAGCCATCGGGTGCTTCGCCATGATAGGCATTCACATTCTGGCCCAACAGGCTGATCTCGCGCACACCTGATGCGGCAAGGCGCTCAACTTCCTTCATGATCTGCGCAACGGGGCGCGAGACCTCCGCACCGCGTGTATAGGGCACGACGCAGAAGGTACAGAATTTATCGCAACCTTCCTGCACTGTGACGAAAGCCGTCACGCCACGCGCACGAATGCGCTCCGGAGCGGGCTCTGCCAGAAAATCGAATTTGTCTTCGACGGGGAAATCCGTATCGACGACACCACCGCCATTATCCGCGCGCCGCAACAATTCGGGGAAGCGATGATAGCTCTGCGGACCGACAACAAGATCCACCGCGCTTTGACGGCGAATGATCTCCGCGCCTTCGGCTTGCGCAACACATCCGGCCACAGCGATCTTGGTATCCTTGCCGGAGGCTTTGCGTTCCTGTTTCAGGATGCGCAGCTTGCCCAATTCGGAAAAGACTTTCTCCGATGCATGTTCGCGGATGTGGCAGGTGTTCAGCACAATGAGATCAGCGTCCTCGACGCTGGCCGTCTCGGCATAACCTTCCTTGGCGAGAACATCGCTCATGCGCGTCGCATCATAGACATTCATCTGACAGCCATATGACTTCACGAAGACTTTCTTCGTGGGGCCGGCGGATGTCTGGTCTTGATCGCGGTCTGTCGGCGGCTGCAACTTTCAAAACCTCAACTTCGGATGCCGATCACTCTAACAGTTTCTGCGCGGGCTCGCAGGAAAAGTGGAGCTGGGCTTTATCTCAGGCTTCGCCTCGCCTCAGGATCAGGGCGCTGGCGGGCGGGCCATCGGGCTTTGCATAATAGGCCTTGCGCTCGCCCACTTTCACAAAACCGAAGCGGTCATAAAGCGCAAGCGCAGGCGCATTCTGGCCATCAACTTCCAGAAAGAGTTCTTTGACGCCAAGCTCTTCGAGCGCCTTGATCTGGGCGCCCAGCAAAGCTGCGCCAAGGCCCCGCTGGCGCCTGGTGGCATCGACCACAATGGTCAGGATCTCGGCCTCACTGGCTGCATGGCGGGCCATGGAAAAGCCCAGCACCTCGCGGCCCGACGACTCCAGCGCCACATGAGCAAGCACAGAAGGATCATGGGCGAGATTGGCAATCTCACTGGCAGACCAGCCGCGGTGAAAGGCGCCCGCATGAATCCGCGCGCAGTCGGGTGCATGATCGCTGGTGAGGCGGCGAATCAAAGGGGGGGTGGCTTTACTGCCAAAGGGCCACATCAGGCGCGGCTCAGGAAAGGGGCCGGGGGCTTCACATCCGGCGGCTTAATATAAAGCGGGCTTGGCGGGGCATCGGCGGGATCGGCCAGGGCGCCCAGACGGGCGACGAAACTGATTTGCGGCGCCAGCGTCTCCCCCTCGATCTGCACATCGAGATGTCGGGCGCTGCCCTTGAGCGCCAGAATGGCGGCAGCTGAACCCGTCACGCGAAAGACACCAAAGCCCAGCTTGTCAAAAACCTCATCCACCGGCGTGACACAGGCTGGCACCAATACAGCACCATTGGAGGCACAGGCCTGCATATAGACTTGCCCATGGCGCGCGTCGATGGCGGAGAGGATCGTGCCCGGCCGTGGATCCATCACGAGTGGCGCAGCAAAGGCGGCAAGCGTCGAGACTCCTACCACCGGCACTTCCAGCGCAAGGCCGAAAGCGCGTGCCGCCGAAAGGGCCACACGAATGCCCGTGAATGAGCCCGGCCCCACCGTGACCGCCACGCGCTCAATCGCACCAAAGCCGCCTTCGACCTGATCCATCACGCGATGGACAAGCGGCAGGAGCGCTTCGGCATGGCCGCGCTCCATGGGGAGGCTCTCACTGGCAAGGACTGTCTGCGTGCCCGCGTCATAGACACAAGCCGACACCGCCGGAAGCGCCGTATCAAGCGCCAAAATTTTCATGCGGGCATATGAACAGATTTAGAGGCGCGTTCAAGCACCGCCTCACACCTGCTCAACATCCTGCACTTCGGGCAGATAATGCCGCAGCAGGTTTTGGATGCCGTGTTTCAGGGTCGCAGTTGAGGACGGGCAGCCGGAGCAGGCGCCTTTCATGGAGAGATAGACGATCCCATCCTTGAAACCGCGGAAGGTGATGTCACCACCGTCACCGGCGACCGCCGGGCGGATACGCGACTCAAGCAGCTCCTTGATCGTGGCGACTGTGTCGGCATGGGAGGGGTCGAAGAATTCTTCGCCATCACCCTCTGCACCCGTAACGCCGCCGGCCAGCAGCGGGGCCCCAGAGGTGAAGTGCTCCATGATGATGCCGAGGATGGCGGGCTTCATATGCTGCCACTCGCCCTCGCCCTTGGTCACCGAGATGAAATCCGGCCCGAAAAAGACGCCTGCCACACCCGGCACGGAAAACAGGGCCTGCGCCAGCGGAGACTGGGCTGCCGCCGCGCCATCGCGCATCTCAAGCGTCCCATCAGTCATCACGGAGCGACCGGGCAGGAACTTGAGCGTGGCAGGATTGGGCGTGGTTTCAGTCTGGATGAACATCGAAGGTCACTCCTCATCGTCCGGTTCAAGGCCGGCGTGGCGGATGACCTTCATATCACCCTTTTAAGGCTTGCGTTCAACCACTCAGCGAACGAAGCCGACGATATCTTTCACAGCCCGCATATTTTCAGCCGCAATCACACGGGCGCGGTCGGCGCCATCTTTCAGCACCGCATCAAGATAAGCGTGATCCGACTGGATGCGCTTCATCTCGGCACCAATTGGCCCCAGCTTGGCGACCGCAAGATCAACCAGCGCTGATTTGAAGCTCGAAAATTGCGCGCCACCAAAATCACGCAGCACAGCTTCCTTGGTCGTGTCAGCCAGCGCCGCATAGATGCCGATCAGATTGTCGGCTTCAGGACGCGCAGCAAGGCCTGCCACTTCGGAGGGCAGCGCGTCGGGATCAGTCTTGGCCTTGCGAACCTTCTGCGCAATTGCATCTGCGTCATCTGCCAGATTCAAGCGCGAATAGTCAGACGGATCCGACTTTGACATTTTCTTCGAACCGTCGCGCAGGCTCATCACACGCGTCGCCGGGCCTTGGATAAGAGGCTCAGGTTGGGGGAAGAAAGCTTCACCAAAGCCGCAGCGTGCAATGCTTTCTGCAAAGTCGTTGTTGAACTTCTGCGCAATGTCGCGCGCGAGTTCGAGATGCTGTTTCTGATCTTCACCCACCGGCACATGGGTTGCGCGATAGATCAGGATATCAGCGGCCATCAGCGTCGGATAAGCATAAAGACCGACAGAGGCATTCTCGCGATCCTTGCCGGCCTTCTCCTTGAATTGCGTCATGCGATTGAGCCAGCCAATGCGCGCCACGCAATTGAAGATCCAGGCAAGCTCTGCATGTTCGGCAACCTGACTCTGGTTGAAGACGACATGCTTCTTGGGATCAATGCCAGCTGCGAGGAAGGCAGCCGTCACTTCGCGGATATTGGACTTCAACACGAGCGGGTCTTGCGCCACGGTGATCGCGTGAAGATCAACGACGCAATAGATACATTCATGCGTGTTCTGAAGGGCGACGAATTTGGTAATCGCGCCGAGATAATTCCCCAGATGCAAATTGCCGGTCGGCTGCACACCAGAGAAGACACGCTCTTTGAATTGGGACATGGGTTGGAATCCTGCCGCTCGTGAGGGCGGACTTATCGCAATGCCGGGCTTGTAAGGCAAGCCCGGCTTTGGCTTACAGGATGAAGCGGCTCAGATCCGTGTTGCGGGCGAGATCACCCACATTCTTTTCGACGAAAGCGCCGTCAATCTCGATCCGCTCGCCGGAGCGGTCGGGTGCCGTGAAGCTGATCTCATCCAGCACGCGCTCCATCACAGTCTGAAGACGGCGCGCACCGATATTCTCAACTGAAGAATTTACCTGCACTGCCACCCGCGCAATGGCGTCAATGGCTTCAGGGGCAAAAGCGAGATCAACGCCCTCGGTGGCCATCAGGGCCACATATTGCTTCACGAGGCTGGCCTCCGTCTCGGTGAGGATGCGGCGGAAATCCTCCTCATTGAGGGGCGACAATTCCACACGGATCGGCAGGCGGCCCTGCAATTCTGGCAGCAGATCCGAGGGCTTCGACACATGAAAGGCACCAGAGGCGATGAAGAGAATATGGTCCGTCTTGACGGCACCATGTTTGGTCGTCACGGTCGTGCCCTCGATCAGGGGTAGCAAGTCACGCTGCACGCCCTCGCGCGAGACATCGGCCCCGCCACGCTGTTCGCGCGCACAAATCTTGTCGATCTCATCCAGAAAAACGATGCCGTTATTTTCGACATCGCGGATGGCCTCCTGCACCACCTGATCCTGATCGAGCAGCTTTTCGCTTTCTTCTGCGACGAGAGGCGCAAAGGCGTCGCGCACCATCATGCGCTTGGGCTTGCCACGACCGCCAAAGCCCTTGCCAAAAATATCGCTCAATGAAATTGCGCTGACGGAGGCGCCCGGCATATTGGGCAATTCGAACATGGGCAAACCACCGCCCTGTTGCTGCAATTCAATCTCGATTTCTTTGTCATCGAGTTCGCTGTTGCGCAATTTTTTGCGGAAGGCGTCGCGCGTTGTGGCAGAGGCATTTTCGCCCACCAGTGCATCCAGAACACGCTCTTCAGCGGCGAGATGCGCGCGCGCCTCGACATCCTTTCGCTTGCGCTCCTTGACGAGCGCAATACCAACCTCGACAAGATCGCGCACGATCTGTTCGACATCGCGCCCAACATAGCCGACTTCGGTGAATTTCGTCGCTTCGACCTTGATGAAAGGCGCGCCTGCAAGCTTCGCCAAGCGCCGCGAAATCTCGGTCTTGCCGCAGCCGGTCGGGCCAATCATCAGGATGTTTTTAGGCAAAACTTCATCCCGCATCGCGCCTTGCAATTGCAGACGTCGCCAGCGATTGCGCAGGGCAATCGCTACTGCCCGTTTGGCGAGTTTCTGCCCGACAATGAAGCGATCAAGTTCGGAGACAATTTCACGCGGAGAAAAATCGGTCATGATGAAGCCTTGGTGCCGTCGATGCTTTCAATGACAAGCGATGTATTGGTGTAAACGCAAATGTCGGCGGCAATGGCCATGGAGCGTCGCACGATTTCTTCCGCCTCAAGATCCATCGGCAACAGCGCACGCGCAGCGGCAAGCGCATAATTGCCGCCGGAGCCAATCGCCATGGCAGAGCCATGGGGGGTGAGCTCAGGTTCAAGCACATCGCCCGTGCCAGTCAGCACAAAGCCGGTGTCGCGGTCAGCCACCAGCATCATGGCCTCAAGCCGGCGCAAATAACGGTCAGTGCGCCAAGCCTTGGCCAATTCGACGCAAGCGCGCATCAGTTGGCCAGGATATTGATCAAGCCGCTCTTCCAGCCGGTCAAACAGGGTGAAGGCATCGGCTGTGGCCCCTGCAAAGCCGCCAATGACATTTTCTGATTTGCCGAGGCGGCGCACCTTGCGGGCGTTGGATTTGACGACCGTCTGGCCGAGACTGACCTGACCATCCCCGCCAATGACCACTTTGCCGCCCTTGCGCACCATCAAAATCGTGGTGGCGTGCCAGCTCTGCTGCTGGGCCTCCTGCATGCGCCGATCTCCTGCTGAATAGTGGCCTCAGCATCTAAGCGCCGCGAGCCGTCCTCTCAAGGGTAGCAAAGCGGCCCTCTCCTTGCTAGAAGCCGGGAGCAACCGGAATTCAGCCCATGCGCAGCGCATCCATCTCGCGCACCACGCGAGAAACCGACATCTCGGTCGAGGTCAGGCTCGACGGCACAGGCAAGAGCGACATCTCCACGGGGGTGGGCTTCTTTGACCATATGCTCGACCAGATTGCCCGCCATTCGCTCATTGATCTGACGATCAAGGCGAAAGGGGACCTGCATATTGATGATCATCACACGGTGGAGGATGTCGGCATCGCGCTGGGTCAGGCCTTCCGTCAGGCCATCGGCGATATGAAGGGCATTACCCGCTATGCGGATGTGCATCTGCCCATGGATGAGACCCTAACCCGTGTCGCCATCGACATTTCGGGCCGGGCCTTTCTCGTCTTCCGCACCCGTTTCCATACTGACCGGATCGGCACTTTCGACACCCAGCTCGTGCGCGAATTCTTTCAGGCTTTCGCCATGAATGCCGGCATTACGCTGCATGTCGAGACGCTTTATGGCGAGAATGATCACCATATTTCCGAATCCTGCTTCAAGGGGCTCGCCCGCGCGCTGCGGGTGGCGGTCGCCATCGACCAGAGACAGGCTGACCGCGTTCCCTCCACCAAGGGGACGCTCTCCGCCTGAGGCTGCCATGAAGAGTTACACGGTCCATCTGCCGGTTGAGGCCCGCGATCCGGAAGCGATTGCGGGAGCGCTGCGGGTCGTGCCCGAAGCCGGGTCGTTTCTGGCTTTTCTTCTTGGTCCTCTGTGGCTTATGGCCCATCGCGCCTGGCTGTGGGGGGTGGGCATCGGATTGGTTGAACTGGGCCTTGCCTTCCTGCCAGACCCCTTCGGCCTCATCGCCAATCTGCTATTTTCCGTCCTGATCGGGCTCGAAGGGCACCAGCTGGTGCGCCACTCGCTCAGCCGCGGCAAGTGGCGGATGGTCGAGGTCGTGAATGCGCGCGACAGCGACGAGGCCGCCAGCATTGCACTTGCCCGCCTGCTCGCCGCCCGCCCGCAGACCACAACCCATGCTCCCCCGCCGAGCCAGCGCCCCGTCGGGACCATCGGCCTCTTTCCGCAGGCGGGGGCCTGAGATGACCACCGCCATCATTGATTACGGTTCTGGCAATCTCCACTCGGCCAAGAAAGCCTTTGAGCTGGCGACCCAGCAAGCGGGCCTTTCAGAGACCATTCTCCTCACCAATGATCCTGATGTGGTACGCAAGGCGGACCGGATCGTGCTGCCGGGCGTCGGTGCATTTGCTGATTGCCGTCGCGGGCTTGATGAAATTGCCGGCATGGTTGAGGCCATGCGCGAGGCGGTGCTGCAACAGGGCAAGCCTTTCCTTGGCATCTGTGTGGGGATGCAATTGCTCGCCACGCGTGGGCTTGAGCACACCACAACACAAGGGCTCGACTGGATCGGCGGTGATGTGGAGCCGATCAAGCCGGCTGACCCGGCGCTCAAAGTTCCGCATATGGGCTGGAACACGCTGGAGCCTGCGCAAGCTCACGCCATCCTCAAGGACATCCCCACGGGAGAGGCGGGGCTGCATGCCTATTTCGTCCATTCCTATCAGTTGAAGCCGGCGAATGAGGGCCATGTCATTGCGCGCACCAATTATGGTGGGCCGGTGGTGGCTGTCGTTGGTCGCGATAATATCGTGGGCACGCAATTTCATCCTGAGAAGAGTCAGAAGCTCGGCCTTGCACTCATCGCCAATTTCATGAGGTGGACCCCGTGATCCTGTTTCCCGCGATTGATCTGAAAGAAGGCGAATGCGTGCGTTTGATCCATGGGGACATGGCGCAGGCGACCGTCTTCAACACCAATCCGGCAGCACAGGCGGCAAGCTTTGAAGCGCAGGGTTTTGAATATCTGCATGTTGTCGATCTCGACGGTGCTTTTGCTGGCAAGCCGATGAATGCGCGCGCGGTGGAGGCCATTCTCTCGACCGTCAAGATGCCCGTGCAGTTGGGCGGCGGCATTCGCGATATGCGCACGATTGAAGGCTGGCTGAACAAAGGCGTGTCACGGGTCATCATCGGTACGGCAGCGGTGAAAGATCCCGATCTCGTGCGGGAGGCTGCGCGCCTGCATCCCGGCCGCATTGCCGTTGGCATTGATGCGCGTGATGGTCTGGTTGCGGTTGAAGGCTGGGCGAAGGTTTCGCAAGTCACTGCGATCGAACTTGGGAAGCGCTTCGAAGATGCTGGCGTTGCTGCCATCATCTATACGGACATTGCGCGCGATGGCGTGTTGAAGGGTCTGAACATTGAGTCAACGCTCGCACTTGCTGATGCATTGAACATCCCTGTCATCGCATCAGGCGGACTTGCTTCGCTTGACGATATTCGTCG
Organism: uncultured Beijerinckia sp.; assembly: GCA_964557555.1. Classification (GTDB taxonomy): domain Bacteria; phylum Pseudomonadota; class Alphaproteobacteria; order Rhizobiales; family Beijerinckiaceae; genus Terripilifer. Next base: position 10,872 of record CAZLBA010000027.1, on the reverse strand, counting down.
CTTGCTGGAGCCTGACTGCAAGAAGCTCGCAGGCGCGATCACCGGTCGTGCGCTTTATGACGGGCGGCTTGATCCGGCACAGGCACTTGCCCTCATCAAGGCTTCGCGGAGCGCAGCCCGTGCTTAAATGCCGCGTCATTCCCTGCCTTGATGTGAAAGACGGTCGCGTCGTCAAAGGCGTGAACTTTGTCGATTTGCGCGATGCGGGTGATCCGGTTGAAAGCGCCATTGCCTATGATCGGGCAGGTGCAGATGAACTTTGCTTTCTCGACATCACAGCCAGCCATGAAAATCGCGGCATCATTCTGGATGTCGTGAGCCGCACGGCGGAAGCTTGCTTCATGCCGCTCACCGTTGGTGGTGGTGTGCGCACAACTGATGACATTCGCAAGCTCTTGCTTGCAGGTGCCGACAAAGTTTCGATCAACACCGCCGCCGTTCACAATCGCGACTTTGTGCGTGAGGCCGCGGAGAAATTCGGCAGCCAATGTATCGTCGTTGCCATTGATGCAAAGAGCACCGGTCCCAATAAATGGGAGCTGTTCACCCATGGCGGGCGCAAGCCGACCGGGCTTGATGCCATTGACTATGCGCGGGAAGTCGTGGCGCTGGGTGCTGGTGAGATCCTGCTCACCTCGATGGACCGCGATGGCACCAAGTCGGGCTTTGACGTTGCACTGACGCGCAGCATTGCTGATGCGGTCAGCGTTCCCTTGATCGCTTCAGGTGGTGTCGGCAATCTCGATCACTTGGTCGCGGGCATTCGCGAAGGTCATGCCACGGCCGTGCTGGCCGCCTCGATCTTCCATTTCGGTGAATATACGATCCGTCAGGCCAAGGAACATATGGCCCAGGCGGGCCTTCCCATGCGGCTCGATTGAGGGGACAGGCATGAGCAATTTCACTCTGGCCGATCTCGATGCCATCATCGCCGCACGCGTCTGCGGGGATGCAGCGGCCTCTTATACGAAATCACTGCTTGATGCGGGGGTGGCTCGCACGGCAAAAAAGTTCGGTGAGGAATCCGTCGAGGCGGTCATTGCTGCGGTTCAGGGGGACCGGCGGGAACTGACCAAGGAAGCCGCGGATGTTCTCTATCATCTGCTCGTCTTGTTGCGGGCAGGGGGCGTGAGCCTTGATGAGGTTCTCGCTGAATTGCAAAGCCGCACGGCTCAGTCGGGTCATGCGGAAAAGGCCGCAAGGCCAAAATGACAACGGCGTCTCGCCGGGAGAACGGGATGGACCAGCGGCGCACAGATGAAGAACTGTCGCCCTATCGGCATTTCAGCCGCGCCGAATGGGCGGGCTTGCGCGCCGACACGCCGCTGACTTTGACGTCAGAAGATCTCGGCCGTCTGCAATCCATGAATGATCCGATCTCTTTGGAAGAAGTGATCGAGATCTATCTGCCCTTGTCGCGCCTGCTGGCGCTTTACGTTGCGGCGACCCAAGGCCTCTACAAAGCAACGCAACGCTTTCTGGGCGCTGAAGATGGCAAAGTGCCCTACATCATCGGCGTGGCGGGCTCGGTTGCAGTGGGCAAATCCACCACCGCGCGCGTGCTGAAAGCACTGCTGTCGCGCTGGCCCAATACGCCCAAGGTTGATCTCATCACAACCGATGGTTTTCTGTTGCCCAATGCTGTCTTGCAGCGTGAAGGCTTGATGGAGAAGAAGGGCTTTCCTGAAAGTTATGATGGCGCCTCGCTCATCCGCTTTCTGACGGATGTGAAAGCAGGAAAGCAAAAAGTCGCAGCGCCTGTTTACTCGCATCTCGTTTATGATGTGGTGAAGGGTGAGGAAGTTGTGGTTGATCGTCCCGACATCCTCATCGTTGAAGGCCTGAATGTCCTGCTGCCCAACAAACTCGGCAGCCGTCTGCCCTTCGTGTCGGACTTCTTTGACTTTTCAGTCTATCTCGATGCGAGGGATGATGACCTGGAGCGTTGGTACATCAAGCGTTTCATGCGTCTGCGCGAAACCGCTTTCCGCGATCCGCGATCCTTCTTCCGCAATTATGCCTCGCTGAGCGATGATGAAGCGGTGGAGACAGCGCGCTCCATCTGGCGGCGGATCAATTTGCGCAATCTGCATGAGAATATCTTGCCCACGCGCGCCCGCGCGAGCCTTGTGCTGACGAAGGGCTCTGCTCATCGCATCGAGCAGGTCGCCCTTCGCAAGCTTTGATCAAGATCAGATCAGACCGTTTTGCTGCGCAAGCTCGCGCAGATTGGCTTCGGGACGTGCGCCATAATGCTGGATGACTTCGGCAGCCGCGAGCGCACCCAGGCGCGCACAAGTGACGAAATCAGCATCCCGCGAAAGACCGGCAAGGAAGCCTGCTGCAAAGAGGTCACCCGCACCAGTCGTGTCCACGAGCTTTTCAATTGGAAAAGCAGGAACGCTCTGTGTCTCATTGCGGGTGACGACAACTGAACCCTGTTCAGAACGCGTCACCACACCCAGCAGGTTTTCTTCACGCAGCGCTGCCAGCGCCGTATCGAAATCAGCCGTCTGGTAAAGCGAGCGCAGCTCATGCTGATTGGCAAAAACGATATCGACCGTCTTGTTACGAATAAGGCCGAGGAATTCATCGCGATAGCGATCAACGCAGAATGAATCCGACAAGGTGAGCGCGACCTGACGGCCAGCCGCATGGGCAATCGCTGCCGCTTTCACAAAAGCTTCTTTCGCGGCGGGCGGATCCCACAAATAGCCTTCGAGATAGGTGATGGCGGATGCCTTGACGGTTGCTTCATCCACATCATCGGGACCAAGCTTCTGGCAGGCACCGAGATAGGTATTCATGGTGCGCTCGCCATCAGGCGTCACCAGAACGAGGCAGCGTGCAGTGGTGGGGCCATCCTGCGCGGGGCTCGTGGGGAAATGGATGCCCATGGCGCGAATGTCATGTGCGAAAGCGTGACCCGATTCATCCGCGCGCACCTTGCCGATAAAAGCAGCCTTGGCGCCGAAAGAGGCGAGACCCACAATCGTATTGGCAGCTGAGCCGCCCGACATGACGGTTGCCTGACCCATGCGGGCATAGAGGCTTTCTGCTCGCGGCTCATCAATGAGCATCATGGAGCCCTTGTTCAGATTTTCCGCAGCGAGGAAGTCATCATCCGCGCGGGCAATCACGTCCACAATGGCGTTGCCGAGGCCCAGAACGTCATATTGCCTATCTGACATGGGATGCTCCTTGAAGGTTTTGCGCGGCTGGTCTCGCACCATGGTCGAGGCGCGTCAAGTTCAGCGCCGCCGCTCCTTCGCCTTATGGCGGTCGAGGATTTCGCGCATGGCCGCGATGTCGGCCTCGCTCAGCTCCCCGATCTGCCGTGCAAGACGATTGGCAAAATGGGTAGCGGCGGGCGAAAGGCCAGATGTATCGACCACTACGCGGGGATCGGATTCCTGCGCCAGCCGGGCCAGTTCTTCAGCCTCGTCCCAGATGATATTGAAATAGGCGATGATGCGCTGGACGAGATACCAGGTGGGCGTGCCGCGCCGCCCATGTTCAAGCGCCGAGAGATAGGCCGCTGAAACACCCAGCCCCTCGGCCATGTCTTTCATGGTGACGCCGCGTGCAGCACGCAGCTCCCGCATCTTGGCGCCAAAAGGCGTCATGTTTCGCCTCTTTTCTGGGGCCGGTCATGGCGACGAATGCGCACATAAAGTGCACCCGCCCCACCATGATGATGCACAGCCTCTTCAAAGCCAACCACGACGCCGCGCAATTCAGGCGCGCGCAGCCATTGCGGCACCGCCCGACGCAGAATGCCACTCTCGGCCAATTCATCGCGCGCCGTCGTTTTGCCTTTGCCGGTAATGATGAGCACGATTTTGGCACCGCTGGCTTGCGCCTGAAACAGGAAATTACGCAAGGCAGAATGGGCCTGCGCCTGGTAGAGCCCATGCAAATCCATCACCGCATCAACCTCCACCCGGCCGCGTGAAAGGCGCTGCTTCAGACGACGCTCCAGAGGAGACAGAGGAGTGAGACCACGCTGCGAGGGCTGTTGCGGGGGTGGGATATAAGGCGGCAGAGTGGGGCGCTGTTTGGCCGGTGAAGTGACCGCAACTTGCGGCGCAGATGCCTCATTCACCATGTCTTCCATGTTCGGAATGCGACGACCTGCGAAAGGCGCAACGGTCTGCGTCACCTGCCGCCAGAGATCAATCTCCTCGCGGGTCAGGTCACGATGGCGCGTCGGGCGCTTATGCGGATCGGCCTGCTTCATGGCCTTCACTGTTCGGGCTTTGGCAGCAGAATGTAAAGAGGTGATGAGTGGCGAATATTGCCAGCTCGCGCGCCAGCTTCATCACCTGAGCCGATGAACAGATCAAGCCGCGCAGGCCCAAGAATGGCCGAGCCCGTATCCTGTCCAATCATCAGGCGCGAAAAAGGTTGAAGCGCGCCTTGCGTATCAGGAATTTCGCCATCGACAAAAACGGGAAGTCCATAAGGCCAAAGCGTGCGATCCATCGCAACCGAGCGCAAGGGTGTGAGCGGCACGCCTGCTCCACCAATAGGACCCAAAGCACGATCAGCCGTATCATCCATCGTGAAGAAGACATAGGACTGGTTATGATGCAAAAGCGCCCGGCCTTCCTCACCCAAACCCTGCCCCTTGTCGCGCACCCATTTTTTCAGGCGCGCCAGTGACATGTCAGCTGGGGCAATTTCGCCGCGCTCGATCAGAATACGCCCGATGCTCGTATAGGGCGCGCCATTGCGCCCGGCATAAGTGAGCCGCAAACGCCGCCCATCAGACAGATCAACTGCGGCTGAGCCCTGAACCTGAATCATAAATACTTCGATGGCATCGCGCAGCCAGACAAGCGGTGTGAAACGTGTCACACCAGCTTCGTCGATTTGCGCGCGTGTGAGATAGGGCTGAAGCGTTTCAAGGTCGGCAGGCCGCGCTAAAACGGGCTCGGTAAATTCATGCGTGCGTGTGAGGGAGCCTTTGACGACGGGCTCATAATAGCCGGTGAAGAAGGGGCGTTGTGGTGAGTTGTTGTCTTCAAACCGATGGAGCGTAAAAGCGTCCTCGAAAAAACGCCGCGCTTCTTCTCTCGTTGTCACTTTTGCGGCAAGAGCTTTTTCACAAACATGCTTCAATGCTGCAGGCGTTGGCAGTGCCAGACGCAAGGACCGATCCGAGGTTGAAAGGAACCGCGCACTGCGCAAGAAGCTTTGAAATGCTTCGAGATGATCATCCAGCGCAAAGGCTGGAAGCTGAGCGAAGGCGAGGGGACGCAGCGCGACCTCGCCTTCTCCGATGGCCTCTCCGGCACGAAGGATCCGAAGCGGCCAGTCTGACATGATCAGTGCGCCGCTTCCGTCGCAACGAGATGCCAATTGGGATCGGCCGCGCCTGTTTGGCGTGCGAAGGTCCAAACATCAACGACTTCAGTAATGCGATCCGTGCTGCCATCCACCACGTCACCCGCGCCATTGCGCGTGACAGAAATGATCTTGGAGGTGAATTGGACGGTCACTTGCGCAATACGATCACGCAGCTGGGCTTCTTCAATCCAGACCTTGTCGATTGAAACGAAAGTCGTCTCAACTTTTTCGCCGCGTTCCTCACGCGCCTTGATGGCTCCTTCGAAGCTCTCAAAGACATCTGGTGAGAGAAGATCGCGCAGCGCATCGCGATTGCCCTGCGCAAAACTCGTGACGATATATTCATAGGCACTGCGCGCGCCATTGACGAAGTCTTTGCCATTGAAGCTCGGATCAGCTCCGGCAATGGATTCAAGACCAGCAAAGGCATAGCGCTCGGCATAGTCACCCCAGCGCTGTTCCGGCGTCTGCGCCACCGGCCCGGTTCCCGGCATACGAATCACATTGCCGCCTTCGGACTCGGCCGGAGCCGGACGCTCGAAGGGATTGAAGGGCGGGCGCTCCTCGCCCGTGCGGGTGCCCAGCACGGAGCGGAGCTTGAAAAGGACGAAAATCGCCAGAGCGGCAAAGATGATCGTCGTGGCGTCGAGTTCCTGCATCGCGGTCCCTGATCGAAATGGGCGTGAGCGCCCGTCGCTCCTATGTGGCCCTTGTTGGGGTAACTTGCAAAGGGGTCCGCTTCAAGGCGAAGGCCCGGCTGCCTTGTTGAAGCGGGGCTTCCGTGCTAGGTCCCCGCGCAATTGCGGCGTCTGGTTTTCACGGCAGACAGCCCCTTGGAGATCAGAAAATGACTGATGCAGCAAACGGGACCAACCCTGAAAGCCTTCCCCAGCTGAATGTGCTGGCCCAATACATCAAGGATCTGTCCTTCGAGAACCCCAATTCCCCGCGCTCCCTGACGCCTCAGGAGCAGCCGCCGCAAATCAATGTTCAAGTGAATGTGAACCCGCGCCAGATCGGTGAAGGTGAATTCGAGGTCGAGCTGCTGCTTGAGGGCTCGGCCCAATCCGGCGATCTCGTAATGTTCAAGGTCGAGCTGAACTATGCCGGCCTGCTTCGCGTGCGCAACATCCCGGAAGCAGAGCTGGCACCGGTGATCATGATCGAAGGCCCTCGGCTGCTCTTCCCCTTCGCGCGCCAAATCATTGCCGATGCCGTGCGCAATGGCGGTTTCCCGCCCCTGCTGCTCGACCCGGTGGATTTCGTGGAGCTTTATCGGCAGCGCGTGGCCCAGCTGCAGGAGCAGCAGGCCTGATCAGCCATTGTCCTGTGAGATATAGTCTCGCCAGACAGCCTTATCGCCAAGCTTTTCGAGGAAGCCCGCATGTGCGCGGGCTTCTTCTTCTTTGAGGAGGGGCGCGAGGGGCTTTGCTCGCTCCCGCCGTGTCTTGACTTCAATCATCTGCCCCGTAGCGCTTTCGGCTGAGAGGATCAGCGTCGCCTGACGCCCGCCCATCAGCTCGGCATAGACTTCGGCCAAGATTTCCGAGTCGAGCAAGGCGCCATGCTTGGTGCGACGTGAATTGTCGATCTTGTAGCGCGCGCAGAGCGCATCAAGTGAATTGGACGCGCCTGGATGTTTGCGCCGCGCATAAGTCAGCGTATCGAAAGCCCGCTCGGCGGGTAGGGGATCAAGGCCGATACGCTTCAATTCAGCATTCAAAAATTTCATATCAAATTCGGCATTGTGAATGACGAGCCGCGCATCACCGATGAAGTTCAAAAAATCCTGCGCCACATCCTTGAAAAGCGGTTTGTCTTTCAAGAATTCCGTTGACAGGCCGTGGACCTGAAAAGCCTCATCCGGCACGTCGCGTTCAGGATTGAGATAGACGTGAAAATGCTCACCTGTCGGGATGAAATTCAAAACCTCAACGCCCGCGATTTCAACCAGACGATCTCCTGTTGCAGGATCAAGACCCGTCGTTTCGGTGTCGAGGATGATTTCGCGCATGAAGGCCTGCCGGTTCCAGATAGGCGGCCGCGCGCAGAACAGTGTCCACATCGCGTCCGGCCGCTTCAAATCCATTGGACGTATCGATGATGAAATGCGCACGACGGCGCTTTTCCGCATCGGGGATTTGTCGCGCCACTATGGCCTCGAAGCGCTCTGGCGTCATCCCCGGCCGCGCAAGAACACGCGACTTTTGCACGGTTTCTGGCGCGGTGACGACAACCACCGCATCGACCAGCCGCTCTGCCCCGATTTCAAACAGAAGGGGGATGTCGAGAACAACAACCGGGATTCCATCTGCGGCTGCCTTTTTCAGGAACGCATCGCGCTCTTCTGCCACAAGGGGATGGACAATGGCTTCCAGCTTCTTGATGGCCTGCACATCGCCCAGCACCATCTGACCAAGCAAGGGACGATCAACCACGCCGTCTTTCACGCTGCCGGGGAAGACTGATTCAATGAGCGGTGCGGCCTTGCCACGATAAAGAGCATGGACACAGGCGTCGGAATCATGCACCGGCACGCCCCGCGCGCGGAAGAGATCAGCCGTTGCCGACTTACCCATGCCAATCGAACCCGTGAGGCCGAGAATGACCATGTCAGGCCCTCACCAGATGAAGCGCACGCATCTTTTTCAAGAGAGCAAAGAGCGGCAAGCCCATGATGGTCGCTGGATTACCCTCGACCTGAGCAAAAAGATGCTGTCCCAGACCTTCGATCTGATAGGCGCCCACACTGGCCAAAACGGCTTCACCTGCTGCATCAAGATAGGCTTCAATGAAGCTTTCCGTCAGCTCACGCATGGTGAGGCGCGCAACATCATCGGCCTGAGCTACAACAAGGCCATCACGCGCGATGGTAGCGGCTGAATGCAAACAATGTGTTTGATTTGATAGCCGCCGCAGATGGGCTTTTGCACCTTCGCGCCCTTCAGGCTTGTGCAAAAGCTCGCCCTCTATTTCAAGCAGCTGATCGCTGCCCAAAACAAAACGGCCCTGCATCGTTCTGCTGACATTGAGCGCCTTGGCATCAGCCAAAGCCTGCGCAATCTCTCTTGCGCTTGCCTGTCGGGCGATGAGCGGGGCTTCGACCTCGCGCTCATCCAGCTGCGGCTTCACGACAACAAAGGGAATCGCGATGCTTGCCAGCAATTGTGCCCGCGCCGAACTACCAGAGGCAAGGATGAGGGGCTCTGCGCCGAGCCAGAGCGAAGACTGTGTCATGATTCGGCAATGAATTTGAGACGATGCTCTTTATAGAGATCTATAATGGCCGCTGCCGTCTCTTCAATCGAGCGTCGCGTTACATCAATCATCGGCCAGCCATGCTGTGAGCAAAGCCTGCGTGAATGATTGATCTCTTCGGCCACCGCTGTGCGATCAACATAAGAGGTCTCTTGATCAGCATTGAGCGCCAGCAATCTGTTCTGCCGGATTTGTACGATGCGCTCAGGCGAAGCAACAAGACCAACGACCAAAGGATTGCGCACATGTTCGACGCCCGGCGGCAGAGGCACGCCAGGAACAAGAGGGATATTCGCGGTCTTGATGCCGCGATTGGCAAGATAGATGGAAGTCGGCGTCTTCGAGGTACGGCTGACACCCAAGAGCAAAACATCTGCTTCTTCGAGATTGTCCGGTTGCTGTCCATCATCATGCAGCATGGTGAAATTCAGTGCATCAATGCGTTTGAAATATTCCGCATTGAGCATGTGCTGCGCACCGGGGCGCGATGTCGATGATGTACCGAGATAAGATTCAAACAGGCTGAAAATGGGCTGCAAAACGGACAGACATGGAATGCCCATTTCCTTACAGGCTTCCTGCAAACGGCCCGACAATTCAGGATCGACCAAAGTGAAAAGCACGATGCCGGGAGCCGTTTCGATTTCAGCAATCGCGCGATCAAGCTGCGTTGTATTGCGAATAAGCGGATAGACATGCTCAATCGAAGCGACGCCTTGATATTGTGCGGTAACGGCGCGGCTGACCGCGATGAGTGTTTCACCTGTAGCGTCCGAAACAAGGTGAAGATGAAAGTAACTGCGTCCCACCGAACTATCCTTCGATCCGTCATCCACAGGCAACGTGATGCTGTGGATAGGCGTGGATGAGCGGGAACCAGACCCGACCCTGCCGACATTCTGTCCTGAGCGGGCTTTTTTCTCAACAAGCCTCAAATCGGGGAAAGATTCGGGGCAGTTGATGTGAATGAGGCTTGCTATGTGAATGGGCTCTGCAGGATCCACAGCCACGCTTGATGACAAGGCACAGATTTCTGGGCCGATTGGTGGCTTGTCCCCAAGGCGAGCCTTTGTCTCTGTGAATGGCTGTTAGCATGTGGGCAAGGAGTCGAAGACTTTTGGACAATATGGCGTTCCCGCCGATCCCGGTGCTAAAAGGAATAAACAAAGAGTCTAGACTCTTTTATTTAATGAGAGGGCATCGAGCCCCACTGGCGGATAAGCGGGACAATGGCCAAAAAGTTCCTTCAGACTCTCAATGGTCAGGTCTTTGCCTCACCACCCATCTGGATGATGCGTCAGGCAGGGCGCTACCTCCCCGAATATCGGGAATTAAGGGCGACAGCCTCCTCCTTTCTGGATTTCTGCTATTCCCCGGCAAAGGCCGCCGAAGTGACCTTGCAGCCGATCCGGCGCTTCGGTTTTGATGCAGCCATTCTGTTTAGCGACATTCTGGTTGTGCCTGATGCCATGGGGCAGAAGGTGTCTTTCGAGACTGGCGAGGGGCCGAGGCTTGAGGCAATCAGTGATGCTGAGGGTCTGGCACGCCTCACTCCGGTCGATATGGACCATCTACAGCCTGTGCTGGAGACGATTGATCGGGTGAAAGGAGCCTTGCCGCCTGAAACAACGTTCCTCGGCTTCTGTGGGGCTCCCTGGACGGTGGCGAGCTATATGATTGCCGGACGTGGCACGAAGGATCAGGAACCCGCACGGCTGTTTGCCTATCAACATCCCGATCTCTTCCAAAATCTCATTGACCGGCTGATTGAAGCTTCTGTGACCTATTTGGTTGCGCAGCTCAAAGCGGGAGTTGATGGGGTACAGATCTTCGATAGCTGGTCGGGCGTTTTGCCCGTTTGCGAGTTTGAGCGCTGGTGCTTGAGACCTCTCAAGGCCATTGTGGATGGCGTGCGCGCACAAGTGCCTGGTGCCAAGATCATTGCCTTTCCCCGCGGCGCCGGCCCCAGCCATCTGATCGAAATCGCCCGAATGGAAGGCGTCAGTGTGGTTGGACTCGATACGCCAGTGGATCCGGCATGGGCCGCGCGTGAGATCCAGCCGATCAAGCCTGTGCAGGGCAATCTTGATCCTCTGGCTTTGATCGCAGGCGGCAAGCCGTTGGAAGAGGCGGTCGGGCGGATCATGGGCTCATTTGCCGGTCGCCCTTATATTTTCAATCTCGGTCACGGGATCACGCCCCAGACGCCGATTGCCCATGTGGAAAAGCTGTTGAAACTTGTACGGGCGGCGGGCTGAGATG
>CAZLBA010000026.1:0-26731 GCA_964557555.1 uncultured Beijerinckia sp. | reverse complement strand
GCATTCAGCGCGATATTTAGATCCTTCTGATGCAACTCAATGCGGAAGCCCGGCGCGAAATTGCGCTTGATCATGCGCTCGCCATGCAGCTCCAGAATGCGCGATGTTGCCAAGCCACCCATCAGGGCCTCGCGTACACGGGCGGGATCTGCCCCGGCTTTTGAGGCAAAGAGCAAGCCTTCAGCAACAGCTTCAATCGTGAGCGCCACCACAATCTGATTGGCCGCCTTGCAGGTCTGCCCCGCACCAACATCACCCACAAGAGTAATATTGCGGCCCATGCGCTCAAACACCGGGCGCACACGCGCAAAGACATCGGACGCGCCACCGCACATAATGGAAAGCGTGGCTTGCCTCGCACCCACTTCACCGCCCGACACAGGCGCGTCAAGATAATCACATTGCAGCGCATGAATGCGGCGGGCGAAATCCTTGGTCGCAACGGGTGAGATGGAACTCATATCCACCACGACCTTACCCGGCGACAAACCTTCCACCACACCATCCGCCCCGAACAAGACGGCTTCCACGTCGCTCGTATCAGGCACCATCATGATGATGATATCGGCTTGCTGCGCAACTTCGCGCGCATTGGCACAGATGCTCCCGCGCCCCTGCAGATCAGCCGGCACCCCGCTGCGATTGTAAAGCGCCAGTGGAAATCCCGCATCGGCCAGATGACCGGCCATGGGACGGCCCATAATTCCAAGGCCGATAAAACCAATCGTCTCCATCTTTCCCCCTCCCTCACAAGCCTGCACGTGCACGTGCAAGCCAGATCAGCCCTTCAATCGTTGATGTTTTCGGCTTGTATTCACAACCAATCCAGCCGTCATAGCCGATGGCCTGAAGCTCGCTGAACAGAAAGCCGTAATTGATCTCGCCTGTGCCCGGCTCATGTCTGCCGGGATTATCAGCAAGCTGAATATGCGCGATCCGGGCAAGATGTTTGCGCATGGTCGCCGCCAATTCCCCCTCCATGCGCTGCATGTGATAGATGTCATATTGCAGCCAGAGATTGCTCTCTCCAATCTCGTCAAACAGCGCCAGAGTCTGGGCGGTACGGTTGAGATAGAAACCCGGCATGTCATAGCTATTGATCGGCTCGACCAGCAGCCTGATGGATTGCGCCTCCAGAGCCCGTGCGGCGAAGCGCAGATTGGACACCAGCGTTGCATGAACCTTCTCGCGATCAGCATCGGCTGGAGGAATGCCAACAAGGCAATTGAGCTGAGGACAATTCAACGTCTTGGCATAGGTCATTGCACGCGCCACACCGTCCTGAAACTCTCCCTCTCGACCGGGAAGACATGCAATGCCACGCTCTCCAGCCGCCCAGTTTCCAGCGGGTAAATTATGCAGCACTTGCCGCAAGCCATGTCGCTCCAACTGGTGAGCGAGAATGTCAGCCTCGTAGTCATAGGGGAAAAGATATTCTACGCCTTCGAAGCCTGCGGCAGCGGCAGCCGCAAAGCGATGCAGGAAGTCATGCTCGTTGAAAAGCATGGTGAGATTGGCTGCAAATTTGATCATGCCTTGTATCCCTGTGACCTGTCTATGCATGTGCCAATGCCGTTGGCGCATCTTCAGGCGCCTCCGCCAAAGCTTCGAACTCATTCACACCATCAATCTCAACGCCCATGGAGATGTTGGTGACCCGCTCCAAAATGATCTCAACCACAACTGGCACACGATCTTCGCGGCACCATGTACGCGCCTGCGCAAAAGCAACAGGTAGATCATCGGGTTTCATGACACGAATGGCGCGACAGCCTAATCCCTCCGCCACTTTCACATGGTCTACGCCATAGACGCCCAGCTCCGGCGTGTTCAGATTTTCGAAGGAGAGTTGCACGGCATAATCAATGCCAAAACCGCGCTGCGCCTGACGGATGAGACCGAGATAGGCATTGTTCACGACAACATGGATGTAGGGCAGCTTGAATTGCGCACCGACGGCCAGCTCTTCAATGAGAAACTGAAAATCATAATCGCCTGAAATCGCAACCACGGTCGCATCAGGATCCGCAACGCAAACGCCAAGCGCGGCGGGTATGGTCCAGCCGAGCGGCCCTGCCTGGCCGCAATTGATCCAGTGGCGCGGCTTATAGACATGCAGGAATTGCGCTGCCGCAATTTGCGACAGGCCTATGGTGGAGACATAGCGCGTGTCTTTACCAAAAGCCTTGTTCATTTCTTCATAGACGCGCTGCGGCTTGATGGGCACATCATCGAAATGCGTCCGGCGCAACATGCTGCGCTTGCGCTGCTGACATTCACCGAGCCAGCCTGAAAGATCTTTCAGCCGGCCCTGTTCCTTCCATTCACGCGCGACCTCAACAAAGAGTTTCAAGGCGGCATAAGCATCCGATACGATGCCGTAATCCGGCATAAAGACACGGCCAATCTGGGTCGGTTCGATATCAACATGCACGAAGCTGCGGCCCTTGGTGTAAGTCTCAATCCCGCCCGTATGTCGATTGGCCCAGCGATTGCCGATGCCCAGCACAAAGTCAGAGGCGAGCAAGGTCGCATTGCCATAGCGATGGGATGTTTGCAGACCGACCATGCCCGCCATTTGCGGGTGATCATCAGGAATTGTGCCCCAACCCATCAAGGTTGGAATGACTGGCGCACCGATGACTTCGGCAAATTCCACCAGAAGATCGCTCGCATCGGCATTGATGACACCGCCACCGCTCACAATCAGCGGGCGCTCGGCCGCAACCATCATCTCCAGCGCCTTCTCCACCTGCACGCGACTGGCAGCAGGCTTATAAACTGGCAGCGGTTCATAAGTATCAATGTCGAATTCGATCTCGGCCACTTGCACATCAAAGGGCAGATCAATCAGCACCGGACCTGGACGGCCTGAGCGCATCAGGTGAAAGGCTTGCTGGAAGATACGCGGCACGAGTGCGGGCTCGCGCGCCATAACAGCCCATTTGGCCACCGGTTTGACAATTTCGGCAATGTCGATGGCTTGGAAATCTTCCTTATGCAAACGTGCGCGCGGCGCCTGACCAGTGATGCAAAGGATCGGGATTGAATCAGCCGCAGCAGAATAGATGCCCGTGACCATATCTGTGCCAGCGGGACCTGATGTGCCAATGCACACGCCGATATTACCGGGATTGGCGCGCGTGTAGCCTTCGGCCATGTGTGATGCGCCTTCCACATGGCGCGCAAGAAAATGGCGAATGATGTTGCGCGGCTTCATCGCTGCATAAAGCGGATTGATTGCCGCACCGGGCACGCCGAAGGCATCCCGAATACCTTCTTTTTCCATCACCAAAACGGCTGCCTGAGCTGCTGTCATTCGCGCCATAATTCACTCCCATGTTGGGAGGTTGAAGCTAGCGCGCGCAGTGTCGGGGCAGAATGGCAGGTCTCACCATAGGACTTATTCGCGAATGGAATAGGCGTTTAGATGATGGCCTCCTGCCACCACTCACCACGAAAACGCTGCTGCAGATAGGATGAGAAGACAGAGACTTTCAATGGCACGAAGCGGGCAGATGGAAAGACTGCATTGATTTCCTGCTCAGGCAGCAAATGATCATCCATGATGCTGATGATCTGACCCTCACGGATCGCTGCGGCGGCTGCATAAAGCGGCACAATGGCAAGACCGAGTCCCGCTTTCACAGCATTTTGCAGAATGGCAAGATTGTTCGACTTGAGCGGCCCATTCACGGGCATGGCCTTCCATTCACCGTCTGGGCTGCGCAACCGCCACACCTCATCACCTTGCACCGTGCTATAAACAAGACAGTCATGCGCGGCGAGATCTTCCGGGCGATATGGTTGTCCACGACGGTCAAGATAGCTGCGCGCCGCCACCATCACCCAACGGTTTGAGCCCAGAAAGCGACAGCCCAGAGAACTGTTGGCGAGCTTTCCCAGCCGCACTGTGACATCGAGCCCCTGTCCGACCATGTCCACGAAATGATCATCGCAGCTGATATCCACTTTCAGGCGCGGATATTGTTTGACGAAATCGAGGATCCAGGGGGCGAGCACCTGTCGCCCAAAGGCCATGGATGTTCCAATGCGCAGTGCACCGCTCAATTCGCCGCGTTGCTCACCCACGCTTGTCTCGGCCTGATCAAATTCGCGCAGCACTGCCTTGCATCGTTCAAAATAGACAAGGCCCGCTTCGGTCAGACTGATGCCCCGCGTGTTGCGGTTGAGCAGTCGCGCGCCAAGGCGTTGCTCGATCAGGGCGATCTGCTTGGTGATGGTGGGCTGGCTGCAATTCAAATCCTGCGCCGCTTTGGAAAAGCTGCCCGCTTCGACAACCCGCACAAAGCTTTGAAGGCCAGCTAGCCGGTCCATGACGCCCCCCTTGAGCCAATGGCGCAGCAGAGAGGCTAGCCAAGGCCGTGTCTGCCGACTAGATTTGAAACTGAAGCTTTTTATCAAACGGTCTTTGAGGGTGGAGATGAGCGGTATGGGGCAGGCACTTAAGGGCCGTCTGGCCTTGGTGACGGGCGGCAGCAACGGCATTGGGGCGGCTGCGGTCAAACGACTTGCTGGTGAAGGCGCGGATGTGATCATCGGCTATCATTCCAGCCCGGAACGGGCTGAGGCCCTGCGCCAGTCACTACCCGCAGGTCAGCATCGCATCGCCCGGCTCTCGCTCGAAGAGCCTGCGAGTTTCGCAACCCTCGCCAATGATGTGGCCCGCGACTTTGGAAAGCTCGACATCCTCGTCAATTCCGCAGGCTTTACACGCGCCATTGCTCATCATGATCTTGAGACGCTGGATGACGCGCTGTTTGAAAAGATTCTCGTCGCCAATGTGCGTGGCCCATGGTCGGCCATACGCGCCTTCGCTGCTTTGCTGAAGGCGAGCAACGATGGGCTCATTATCAATGTGTCGTCGATCTCCGGTTTCACTGGCTCTGGCAGCAATGTCGCCTATTGCGCCTCCAAGGCCGCGCTTGACAGCATCACAATGTCGCTTGGCCGGGTTTTGGGGCCAGACATTCGCATCATGAGTGTATCGCCCGGCGCTGTTGCCACGGATTTCGTGCCGGGCCGCGACCGGGCCGCGCTTGAGAAAGGCGCTCAATCAACCCCAATCAAGCGGGTGGTTGAACCTGAAGATGTCGCGGATGCGATTCTGGCTTGCGCCACGCTTTTGAAAGTCAGCACCGGCTGCCGCATCATCACCGATGGCGGACGCCATCTCGTCTAAAAACAACACTGCAGAAAAGTTGGGGAGAGAGAGAAATGGTCAAACAAGTCTCACGTCGTGCTGTTGTGGCTGGAGTGGCAGGCGCGATCTGTGCGCCCAATCTGGCAAGGGCCGCCTGGCCTGAACGCCCTGTCTCCATCATCCATGGCTTTGGTGCTGGCGGCAATGCCGATGTCGTTGCGCGTATCATCGCAGAGGCTCTCACCCAGAAGCTCGGAACACAATTTGTCGTGGAGCCCCGCACGGGCGCGGGTGGCACTTTGGCCGCCGGTCATGTCGCGCGCGCCAAGCCCGATGGTTATACACTTGCCGCCTTGCCCGGTGGCCATGCTGTGTCTGCAGCAATCTACAAGAACCTCTCTTATCGCACCGTGGAAGATTTCACATGGATCAGCCTGATGACGGATTTCCCCTTCATCATGGCAACCTACAACGAACATCCCGCGCAAAATCTCGCCCAGATGATCGACTATGGAAAAAAGGCGAAGGAGCCATTGCTCTGCGCCAATGTCGGCAATGGTAGTGGGCAACATTTGTCAGGTGAGTTATTCGGCTCGATGTCAGGGGTTCCGATCAAGCCAGTGCCTTACAAAGGTGGAGCGGAAGGGATGCTGGATGTCATCGGCAAACGTGTCGATCTCATCTTCGATACGCCAACCGTTTTGCTGGAGCCGGTCAAGGCTGGAAAGATTCGCGCTCTCGGCGTGACAAGTGCAAAGCGCTTTTTCGCCCTGCCTGATGTGCCCACGCTCGATGAGGCAGGCGTCAAAGGCTATGACACATCGTCCTGGCTTGCCCTTGCCGCACCAGCAGGCCTGCCGGAAGATCTGGCAAACCGCCTCAACATGATCATGCGTGACGTGCTGGGCGACCCGGCCGTCGTCAAGAAGCTCAACGCGATTGGCAGTAATGTCGTGCCGACCAGCGGTGCGGAGATGCGTGCCAAAGTGGCCGCCGATGTGGCGAAATGGACCAAGGTCGTTCATGACGCGAAGATAGAGCGTCTGTGAGGTTATAGATGATCTCGCTCGACAATCTCGTCGTCTTCACGCGCATTGTAGAACTGGGCAGCTTCACCGCAGCTGGCAAAAGCTTGCGCATGTCGGTGGCGCTGGTCAGTCATCGTATCAAGCGGCTTGAAGAGCAGCTCAACTGCCAGCTCTTCACCCGTACGACGCGCAAGACGCAGCTGACGGATCAGGGCCGCATCTTCTATGAACATTGTCTGGAAGTACGCGATGCATGGCAGCGTGCGGAGGCGAGCATTGTCGCAGCAGGCGGTGCACCGCGTGGCACGTTAAAGGTCACTGCACCCTTGGGCTTTGGCCGCCGTGTTGTGGCCCCGATGGTGGCGCGCTATCGCGAGGCCCATCCTGAAATGGATGTGCGCCTGCGCCTGTCTGATCATCTCGTTGATCTCATGACCGAAGGGCTCGATGTTGCCATTCGCATGGCAGTCCTGCCGGATTCATCCCTCATCGTTCGCAAGATTGGTGACATTGAACGTGTACTCTGCGCTTCGCCTGCTTATATTGAAAAGCACGGTATGCCGCAGACGATTGAAGATCTCGAAAATCATCAATGCCTGTTGTTGCGATTTCCAGGCTCCCAGCAATTCCGCTGGATGTTGCGCAAGGGCGCTCGTGTTTTGAGCGCACAAGTCGCTGGCCATCTTGACGCTGACGATGGTGATGTGTTGACGCAATGGGCGCTTGATGGCGCAGGCATTGCCATCAAACCTGTGTTTGAAGTGGCTGATCATTTGCGCTCTGGCGCTTTGGTCCCGGTGCTGACACGCCACCCCCCGGCACCCGTCACACTGGCCGTACTACATGCCTATAACAAAGTGGCACCCCCCAAGGTGAAGGCTTTTGCCGACATGATTGTCAGCGAGGCGCGCGGCCATATTGCCCGCTCACTCGATGGGCTGGAGATCGAGCCCGCTCGAAAACCCAGCGCCCCACGCAAGCCCGCACGCGCCCGCTGACATTCTGGAAAAATGCCATATATTTTGCGCCAAAAGCCAAGACGGCATCCAAGACGGCATCCATGCATGGAGGGGCAACAATGAAGGCGATCACCGCAGGGCTTATGGGCGCAGTCATGACAATTTGCGCGAGCGCAGCCTCCGGCGCTGAAATCAAGATCCTCACAGCTGGCGCCTTCAAGCCTGTGGTGAGTGCTCTGGCGCCCTCCTTCGAGAAAGCCACTGGCCACAAGCTGATCATCGACAATGATACGGCGGGCGGTCTGACCAAGCGCATTGAGGGCGGAGAAGCTTTCGATGCCGTGTTTCTCACACCCGCAGCCCTCAAGGACCTGACCAGCAAAGGCTTCACCGCAGCCGATCCGCAAACCAATGTCGCTCGCGTCGCCATTGGCGTGGCGGTGAAAGAGGGCGCAGCCGCACCCGATATTGCATCCACGGATGCCTTCAAGTCAGCCCTGCGCAACGCCAAGCGGATTGCGGTGATCGACCCGAAGGCGGGCGGCTCAAGCGGAATCTATCTTGCCCAGCTCTTTCAAAAATGGGGCATGACAGACGAGTTGCAGCCCAAGCTGGTTCTGGTCCCCGGCGGACTGGTGGCAACCCGCCTCATCAGTGGCGAGGCAGATCTCGCCATTCATCAAATCAGCGAAATTCTGGCCGTGCCCGGTGCAAAACTGATCGGCCCATTGCCCGCAGATATCCAGAATTACACCGTCTATCGCGGCGCACGTTCAGCCAAGAGCACGCAAGCGCAAGCAGCTGAGGCCTTCATAGCCGCCATGAGCGGCCCCGATGCTGCAGCCATTCTCAAGGACAAGGGAATGGAGCGGCCCAACTAATCAGCGCTGCGATATCAGCTTGCACGTATCCGTCCGCTTGCCACCATTGCCATAGGAATAGGTGATGGTGGCCTCATAGCGATATGAAAACGAAAAATCAGTTCCTCGCCCCGCGACGAAACCATGCGCGGTGATAGTGCCATTCTCCTTACGCAAGCTGCGAAAGACATGCTGCGTCTCGCTCCTGCCAAGTGTGGAGACCATCGTACCGGCTTCATCATCAAGAGTGAGCTGATATTCGCTCTGGCCAGCCTTGCAGCTCATGACATAGGTCGTTGCTTGCGCGCAGGGGACTGCCGCCAGGAAACAAGCCAAAAGCAGAGATGGAAAAAGGCGCATGAAAGCCGTCCTTCTAAGCTGCACGATCCCGAACAGGGATAGCACAGACTAAGCCGGGCAGCTTTCCCGCAAATTGCGCCAGATCAAGCGACTAACGGATCAGCCGCCTTCCCGTGCCAAAGCGTCGAGGGCTTGCGCAAGGCCGGTGAAGGAGAAGGGCAGCGCAATCTCACGTCCCGAACCATCGGCAAAAATGGTGCGGCCCTGCTCGGTCGCCACGCGGAACCGACGCAACTGGTCCTCTGGCAGCTCTGCATCCGCAAAGCAGCCCATGGGCAGGCAACGACGCCAGCTTAAGGCCAAAGCCTGTTCGGCCTTCTCACCGATGCCCATGCGCACCGTGTTGGACAGGGTCACATTATTGGGGAGCACAACGGTGATGCGCAAACGCTCCTTGGGGGCGGGCCGACCAATGGCAATCTGCGCGATCGGCTGTTGCTGCCCTTGCACATTAATGGTCTGGCCCACTTCGCAAGCCCGTGTCGTCTCGACTTTCTGGCAGCGCAAAACCCAATCCCCGAAACTGGCAGTGGTCGAAGACGGCTCCGGGCTCACCGGCGCAGGCGCAGCTGGCGCAGAAGAATTGGGTGACGGCGCCGGAGTGGGCGCGGGTTTCTGCTGGGCAAGAGCCGGGGTGATGGCGCCAAGCACGGCAGCAACGGCGAGAACACGTATCATCATGTTGAAATCCATTTCATAAACCAGACCCGAAGAGCCCGAATGAGCGGCCGGGGCCTGAATGTGTAACCACTGCCATCCGAACAGATGCAAAAACCGAAGATCCAAAACAAAGATGGGTTAGAACACTTGCTCAAATGCAGTGTCTTCTATGTAGCCGATGGCAAGATCTCGATCAATGGCTTGGCAGACAGCGACAGTTCTGGGCGCCACCCGTTATGCAAACATCTGCCCCCAAAGCCGAGACGAAACATCCAACACTTTCTCTTGACTGCTGCTTTAACCCTCAGGGTCAATGGAAGGCCATGCAACCCGCACGCAAGGACGCGGTTTTTATCGGTTACAGCAGAAATTCCCATCCGGCCCAAAATGAGGATGAGCTGACGAGAGACTTGCAGCCGGTGAGCAAAAATGGTCAAGTCCACGCCACTTTTTCAAAGGCTATCGGTAATGGACTTGCACGAATTAGAAGCGAAAGCTTTCGAGGCCGAGAGCTTTCTGAAAGCTTTCGCCAACCGCCACAGACTCATGATCATGTGTCAGCTGAAGGACACAGAAAAATCTGTTACGGCCTTGCAGGAAGCTGTCGGCTTGAGCCAATCCGCCATGTCGCAACATCTGGCCCGATTGCGTGCGGATGATCTTGTGAAGACCCGGCGCGAGGCGCAAACCATTTATTACTCACTCGCCTCTCCCGATGTCGAGCGACTGATCGGGCTGCTCTATGATCTATTCTGCAATGCGTCAGTGACGAGCAAAACCAGACGCAAAAAATAAGAGGGGCAAAAGCCCCTCTCCTCAACTTCAATGTTCTTCATAAACGCCCAGCTTGCGATGCAGCGGTGCATCATCAACATGAAAGACGAAAACCGGCTTGTCGCCCGTATTGCGATGCGCCACTTGCGCATGAGTTGGCACAGCCATCGTGTCGCTTTCCTCCCAATTGAGCACCTGCCCATCTATCTGTGACGTGCCGCGCCCCTCAATGACATGCATGATGCTGCTACAGGAGCGGCGCGGGAGCGTGACCTCCTCACCCGGCCGCAGCATTTGCGCAGAAAAGCCAAGGATCGGCAGACATTCGCCGCCCGTCAGCGGGTTCACATAGGCCAGATGAACGGGCTCTTTGGGGCCGCAGCCACTCGCCATATCCATGAGTGCTGCACGCACCTCGCGCCAGGGGAAGCGCATCAACGGATAATCCTCCCGACGCCTGCCAAGCACATTGTAAGGCACAAGTCCCCCGCGACGATAATGAGTCTGTGAGCGATCCGCATCATTGTGAATGCTTTGGCGCTTGCCATCCACGACATAGGAATGTTCCAGCGCATAGATCACCGGCAGGTCCAGCGCATCAAGCCACACAACCGGATTTTTACCGGCGTGCCAATGTTCATGCCAGCTACCTGAGGGTGTGAGAATGAGATCACCCTTTTCCATCGGGCATTTCTCGCCATTGACAACCGTATAGCCACCATCGCCCTCAATGACGAACCGGATGGCACTGGGCGTGTGACGATGGGGCTCTGCCGTCTCACCCGGCAGAATGAGTTGCAAACCTGCATAGATCGTCGGGGTTGCAATCAGCCGATCCAGACCGAGGCCCGGATTGCACAAAACCAGCACACGACGCTCGGCCTTCTCAATAGGCGTCAATTCACCCGCGCGCATGAGATGGGAACGAATGGAGCGATAGGTCCAAACATGGGGCCTCGTCGCACGGCTGGGCATGTCATGAGGCAAAACCTGCCGCAAGGCGGGCCAGAGCGGAGCCAAAGACAAATCGGTCAAGGCGCTGACATAGTCTTTGGGCAGATCTGCAATTGTGCCGAGCGGGGCCGTGGACATGGGTTCCTCCAATGTTGAGGCCCCAATCTGCCAAACACGCTGCAAAGCCTCCTTGATCCTGCTCAAGCCCGCGCCCGTGAGCGGCCCCAAATGGTAATGCCTGACGCATGGCCTATAGGCTCATAAGGCTGCATCACTGCGCGGATTTTAGGATGGATCATCAGTTCTTCCGTGTAACCATCATCGTCAATCAGGATCAGGTCAGGCTTTGCATCGGTGACACCTTCCACAAAGATGGCGATGTCGCGTTCGATATAGGCCTCCAGCCGCTGACGCAGCTGAGGCTCCGGCGCGGTTTTGTAGATGAGAATGCGCGCATAGATGGCCATCCAGCTGCTATGCGCTCGCCCCACCCAACGCGCGCCCACAGCACGGGTGACCGGGTGCCCCACATCAAGCGCGCTTGTGAGACTCATGATCGTGGGTTTTGGATGGGCCGCACGCACCGCTTGTGACAGGCCCGGATAAGGCTCAAATCCGCCAAATTGCAGGGTGGCGCCGAAGAGCAGCATGATAAAAAGGCCAGCCGGCATGACACCCATCAAAACCACGCGGCGCAGCGCAGCGCTCTGCTCGCCCGCCACCATTCGTGTCAGATGGGGCAAGATGAGAAGGAAGGCGGAGGCGGCCACAAGGGTCACGCCCGGCAGACCGTGATTGGTCCAGCCCTTCATCTGCATGAGATAAGCGAACTGAAAGCCGAGTGAACCCCAAAACAACTGCCACACGAGCAATGGGAGGCGTCTGCGCATGGCATGGAGGAGAACCAGAACTGCCAAACAAAGATGCGTCACAAACCAGCCACTGGTGAGGACATCCTGCATGGGCGCACGGATCGGCACATAGGTCTCAAGCAGCATTGGCAAGGCGTCGAACAAATCCCGATAGCGCCAGATCACCAATGCGACATAGGCCAGAACACAAGCAGCAATCACCAGGGGCTCTCGCGAAACAAGCAAAAGCCAGCGCCGCAATACTACCGCCCGCCACAGCAGTGGCAGACCAATCACCAAGGCAAAATGCGGCTTGATGATGATGGTGAGCGAGGCCAAAACCGCGGTCGCCAAACGCAAAGCGATGTCCACGCGCTGATGTGATGGCAGTGACCACAAACACAGAACGGGCAGCGCCGCCATGACCGCCACATGTTCCCGCTCGGCAAAGGAGAAACCAGGCATGAAGAAAATCAGTGCTGCAAGCGCGTTCAAAAAGAGCTGTCGCTCGATTGGTGGCAAAGCAACAAGCTTGCTGCACAGATGAAGCGACAGAACACCAAATGCGAAGATGGAGGCTGCAACGATTGGTTCAGGCGCAACTGCGATGAGCTGCGCCAATGACACAGCTGGCATATAGATCAGCCAGGAGGCGGGCGGATTGGTCTCCAGCACATCCACATAGGCAGTGCCACCGTCCAGCAGCCGCTCGCATACGGTAATCAACCATGAGACATCGCCATTCAAATGTCCGAGCGACTGCTGCAAGACAGAGGCAGCCAGAATGAACCAGACGAGGCGGGTCGATGCGAGATGCGCCATCATGATGGGCTACGCTCGCGCCTGTCGGGCAAATCAACGCCGCGTGTCCTGGCAATGATGTAAAGTGGGCGCTGTTTTACCTCAGCATGAATGCGCCCCACATAAAGCCACATGATGCCGGTCAACATCATATTGGCACCGCCCAGAAAGGCGAGCACCACCATGGTGGAGGTCCAACCGGGAACGGGATCTCCCAACAGGCCGCGCGAGACGAAAACATATCCGGCATAAAAAAGGGCCCAGCAGGACACGCCGATCCCAAGCCATAAAGCAAGCCGCAATGGCGCATCCGAAAAACTCACAAGCCCGCTAACGGCAAGACGCAAAAGCCGCGCGAAATTCCACTTGGTCTCACCCGCAGCTCGTTCCGGCCGATCAAATTCAATCGCTGTCTGCCGAAAGCCAACCCATGCAAACATGCCGCGCACAAAGCGATCCTGCTCACGCATCTGGCGGAACGCATCAAGCACCTGCCGGTCAATCAGCCTGAAGTCACCTACATTTTGCGGCAGTTCAATCGCGGTCAACCGGTTCATGACTTTGTAAAAGAGCGAGGCTGTCAGCAATTTGAACCGGCTCTCTCCCGCACGTGCACGACGGCGCGCATAGACGACATCAAATCCATTGCGCCATTGAGCAACCATCTCATGAATGAGTTCGGGTGGATCTTGCAGATCCGCATCCATCAAGATCACAGCCTGTCCGCGCGCAGCATCGAGACCCGCCGTCGCTGCGATTTGTTGGCCGAAGTTGCGGGAAAGGCCAATGAAGCGATAACGCTGATCCTGCTCGACCTGCCATTCGATGAGACTACTGGAGCGGTCACGGCTGCCATCATCGACAAGGATGACCTCCACCGACCCATCAAGCTCCGCCATGACGAGATCAAGGCGCGCGAAAAGCTGCGGCAAAACGGCCTCTTCATTGAAGATTGGCACAACAAGCGAGTATTTCGGCAATGACATAGAGCTATCCAGTTCTGGCGCTTGAAAATGGCCGCGCCGCCGCCAGTCTGGCCTTGAGCGGCTAAAACTTCAACACCCCGCGCCAGAGTGATTGGCAGGCCTCCTGTTCTCGGCTAAAGCGAGCCATCAACAGGGAGATAGCCATGGACAAGGAGCTTCTGGACCGCCTGACCATCAAGCAGCTGGTCGATAATTGGGTGGTGTGGCGCGATGCCGGGGACTGGGACCGTTTCCGCACCGTCTGGCATGATGATGGCGTGATGCAGGCGACCTGGACACAGGGCACGGCGGATGAATTCATCGCCATGAGCAAGGCTGGCTGGGCCAAGGGCGTTTCGATCCTCCACTTCCTCGGTGGCAATTCGATTGATCTGAATGGCGATCGTGCGATTTCGCAGACCAAGATGACGATCAGCCAGCGCGCGGTTGTCCATGATGTGCTGGTCGATGTCGTTTGCACCGGGCGCTTCTATGATTTCATTGAGCGCCGCAATGGCAAATGGGGCTTCGTGCTGCGCCAGCCGATCTATGAAAAGGACCGCATGGACCCGGTCGATCCATCGGCAAGCGTGAAACTGGACCAGACCTTGCTGATGAGCTTCCCCGAAGGCTATCGCCATCTTGCTTATCTGCAATCGCAGATCGGCTATCCGATCAAGAAGGATATGCCGGGCCTCAAGGGAGAGATGGTCGAGAAGCTCTATGCGCGCGGCAAGCAGTGGCTGAATGGCGGGGCGCTTTACTGAAGATCAAGAGGCCGCCTTCGGGCGGCCTTTTCATTTGCTGCTAGAGAAGAGCAGGCTCTTGATCGTGACGGGCACTGTGAAAGAGGGCAGACGCACACGGCCTATGTCAACATAGTCAAAGTCACGAAGCACCAGCCCATCAATGACAAGCACCGGCGCAGTGATACCTTTCTCTTCCTTGAGAAGAGCGCCCAAGGTAAGCGCTGCATCGCCCTCAAGCATCACATAAAGCGGCCCCGCTGCGGCAATGACATCGCCCATCGCCAGGATGATAGCATCTGCAAAAGCTGACAGCCTCGCGTAATCGGGAGCACCACGCCAACGAAAGGCAAGCGCGAAGGGGCGATCAGTCGACTCACATTCAAATTGGCGCCGATGCTGATGAATGGCAGCGGCAAGAGCCTGAACATCTATCGCACCGGCAAAATCAAAAGCGGGTTGCAACACCGGCAGATTGCGCACCGGCAGAAGAGCTGCGTGATCTGAGATATAGATCGTCTGTCCACTAATCTGCACCGCATGTTCCGACGCACCCATCGCTGTTGCGCGAATGCATTGCGCAGCCTCAAGCAGCGGGAAGGCAAAAGCCGCCTCGTCAAAATGCCGTCTGATGGCGCGCCCCAGCCGCCAGCCAAGATCTCCGAAATCGCGCGTCTCGCGCCCATAGACATATTCAGCGACACCGCCTGAGAAGATAACACCATCAAGGTGGGAGATTGGCGGCAAGACCTGCGTGATGAAAAGCTCTTGCAAATCCGGACTCCACGCACCTCGCAAGACATCAATCACCGCTTGCGCCATCTTATCCGAGACAAGCGCCAGATCCGCCTTCTCAGCGATAGCACCCAAGCGCCATGTGACCCCTGCGCGCCTTGCATGAACAAGTGCTGCTGCGTCCAGCCGTGTGAGGCGATTTTCAAGATCAAGCGCAATTTGCCGACCACCAATATTCATCGCAGCTGTCGATGTGACGCGGCCATCTTTGCAGAGTGCAAATTTGGTGGTTGCCCCGCCAATGTCGATATTGAGAATCTGTTTGCCCGCACCTTGCGCAGAAGCGGCAGCAGCGCCTGAGCCATAAGCCGCCAATACGGCTTCCATGTGATCGCCAGCAACAGCGCAAACAAGCTCACCCACCTCCTCTGCAACCCGCATTGTGATGCGTTGCGCATTGGTCCGCTGCGCCGCGGCACCCGTGAGAATGATGGCACCCGTCTCCACATCATCGGGCGTGAGGTGAGCCTCATTGAAGGCGCGATCAATGATCCGCCAAAGCTTCTCCTCATTGATCTCATCGCCATCAAAAGGTGTAAGCGCGATGGGCGACATGTAAAGCGTCTCGCGGCTCTTGGCCTGACGCCGCAGCGCGCGATGTTCTCCCGGACCGCGCATCTCAAGGCGGGTGAAAACGACCTGAGTGCCAGAAGAGCCGACATCAAGCCCCATGGAAATCAGCGGCACGCTTTCGAGAGATTTTGAGTCAATGTCGAGAAAAGCCTCGTCATGATCATGGTCGAAGTCCCCCTCCCCATGCTCATGCACCGCGAGTGCGCCATAAGCGTGGTCAGCGAGGCTGTGGGGTTTCGAGGGCGTGGTCATAGGGGGAATATAGGGGGGATCACCCTTCTCCCATAGGGAGAAGGACGTCACGCGCCACGGCCTCGCAAGAAAAGGCTCCCGCTCCTCCCATAGGGAGGAGCTGTCAGCGGGATGCTGACTGAGGAGGGGATCGGGACCAACAAAAAGAGGCACCATCGCTGGTGCCTCTCATAACCAAATCCGATCCCCTCATCCGCCCGCGCTGCGGGCACCTTCTCCCTCTGGGAGAAGGGGTATACCGCTACCTCCCCTTGCGCTCGCCGCGCAGATATTGACGCACGATCTCATCCGTCAGCGTGACATAGGGGTCATATTCCGGCGCGTCTTCCATCTGCTCGAGCGTGTTGAGGCCAAGCTGGCGGAAGATGCGGGCAGTGGAAGAGATCAAACGCACCGGGCGCGTTGGGTCTGCATTGAAATGCTGATGAATCGTATTGGGCGGGATGTAGATATAATCACCCGCTTCCCATTCGAAGCGCTTGGTTTCAGCCTGCGGCTTCCACTCAAACACGTCATTGATCTCGACATCGCAGTCCTGATGAATGTCATAGCCGCGGCCTTCCACGACATAGACACATTCTTCAGCGAGGTGACGGTGCTTGCCAGAGCGTGAGCCCGGCGGGATGATCTGCATATAGGCATCAACCGACTCAATGCGCGTATTCATCTGCTCATTCATGAGATGTTTGAGCAGGCCCTGACGCGACATTTCCCACGGCATTTCGTGCGGCTTGACGACCTTCTTGCGGCGCGCATTGCGCGAAGGCGCATCCTGCGCCTCATCAAGAAGGCGCTGATACAAACGCTCGTTTGAATTGCCCTTGAGCCAGGCGTCTGTTTCGCCCCAAGCCATCAGTAGCCCCCCTTCGGGTGATTGAAATCTTCCTCAATTTCACGCGCCACGAAGCCTTCGCATTCGGGCGAGACATCGACGGGGCGTTCCTTCACCTGCTTCTGGAAGAGCATGTTGAGGAAGAGATACATCGGCTTTGTCTTGATCACGAGTGCGCGGGCAGGCTTGTCCTTGCTCGCATTGAAATGCTGGTGCACGCAGTTGTTATGCACGATGGCGATATCGCCCGCTTCCCAGTCATAACGCACGCCATCATGAATCTCGTAGCCCTTGCCATCGAGAATATAGAAGGCGGCTTCATTCACATGGCCATGCTTCTGCGAAGAAGCGCCGGGCGCATATTCTTCCAGATGCATGTGGAAGGTTTGCGTAATGCCATCCTTCGGCTCGACATAATGGCGGCTGAAACATTGCGGCCCGTCAATGAAGGTAATGTCCTTGGCCTTGCGCACGCGCGGGACGGAGCGCAAACGGTCGAGCTCCTCCTTGACATTATAGGCCCCCTGAATGCCGCGCACGAACACGCGGTCCTTCTTGGAGTGGTAGAGATTCGCGATCTTCTCTTCCCGGCTCTGATTCTCGGAGTTGTGCCCGATGGAGGCGCCACCCGCGCCACCCTTCTGGACCCTGGGCTCTGAATCCATGTTTCCACTCCTGCCTGTTCTGCCGCCGGAAGCGTCGCGCCCGGCCATTTCTCTGGTTTTCTGCCCCCGGCGCGCGCCTGTCAAGGGAAGGGGTGAAATCCCGCATGCCAAGAAAATGCTTCCGCGATTGCCGGAAAGATCTTAAAGACAGAGCAAGCGGTGAGGGAGCCCAAGACCCCCGCCCCGCAGCCTCAAGGAGATACGCCCGATGCGCTATATCGACTGCTTCAACCATTTCTTCCCCGACGCCCTGTGGCAGAAGATGCTGGCCACT
Organism: uncultured Beijerinckia sp.; assembly: GCA_964557555.1. Taxonomy (GTDB): domain Bacteria; phylum Pseudomonadota; class Alphaproteobacteria; order Rhizobiales; family Beijerinckiaceae; genus Terripilifer. Next base: position 9,218 of record CAZLBA010000026.1, on the reverse strand, counting down.
CCGGGCGCCGCAGCTGACATCGGCTCGCGCATGCGCGGCATCCCCTGCATTTACGATCTCAATGAGCGCAAGCGCGTTGTGGACATGTTCCGCAAGGACAAGAATTACAGCCAGGTGATCTCGCTCGGCATGCCCCCGCTCGAAGCCCTCGGCACGCCTGAACAGGTCGAGGAATTTGCCAAGCTCGCCAATGACGGTCAGGCCGAACTCGTCGCCAAGAACCCTGACTATTTCTGCGGCTGGCTCGCCTCCTTGCCGATGAACTCCAAGAATGCCGCCAAGGAATGGGAACGCGCGATCTCCATCGGCGCGAATGGCCTGCAGCTCCATTCCAACATCAATGGCAAGCCACTCGACGAGGAAGAATTCCGCGAGATCTTCGCCATTGCGGAAAAGCACAACAAGCCGGTCTTCCTGCATCCTTCGCGCGGCGCTTTCGACCTGCCTGACTACAAGACCGAGAAGAAGTCCAAATATGAAATCTGGTGGACCTTCGGCTGGCCCTATGAAACTTCAGCTGCCATGGCTCGCCTCGTCTTTGGCGGCGTGATGGATCAGTTCCCGAACCTCAAGGTTCTCGCCCACCATCTCGGCGCCATGGTACCCTTCTTCGAAGGCCGCGTTGGCCCCGGCTGGGATCAGCTCGGCAACCGCACCACCGACGAAGACTACAAGACCCTGTTGAAGAACATGAAGCGTCGCCCGCTCGACTACTTCAAGGACTTCTATGCTGACAGCGCCGTGTTCGGCTCCAAGGCTGCCACGGAATGCGGTCTGGCTTTCTATGGTGCAGACAAGGTCCTTTTCGCCTCCGACTGCCCCTTCGACCCTGAAAAGGGCCCCGGCTATATCCGCGAAACCATCGCGATCATCGAAAGCCTGAACCTGTCTCAGGAAGATCGCGAAAAGATCTGCTACAAGAACGCGCAGAAGCTGCTCGGCATCAAGTAAGCCTGAGTACTGTGAGATGAGAAAAGCCCGGCAGCGATGCCGGGCTTTTTTGTGTCGTAAATAATGCCGCCCCAAGTAGAGGCCCCCGCTCCTCCCAATGGGAGAAGGACGACACGCCTCACTCACCAGCAGCGCGCAGCTGAGGCAATGACAGTTGAAAGGCCGACACCACTTCCTCGACTGGCCAACCGATCGCTTGTGAAATCACGGCCGCGGTCAGCTGCAAGTCTTCGGCGCGACGGATGCGCGCATCGAAAACACTCACACCGACGACAACACCAACTTCATCGAAGCGCCACAGCAGACCATGCTCAGCATCTTCTTCTGCTCCGAGCGCGGGCGTTTCGGCTGCAGAAAAATACAGGACGTCACCCACGGCATCATAGCCGCTCTCGAAGCGCAGGTCAGATGTACTCATCGGCTTCGCCTCCAGAGGATGTTCACCGCCATAGGAGGGCGGGCAAAATAGAAGGACCTCACGCGGCCAAAACTCTGATCAACCACCTTCACCGCAACCAATAGCGGCAAGCCGGAGCGGTTGGTGCTTTGCTCATCACCAAAAACATAGGAGCTCCCATAGCTCTTGGCAACAAAGGAGGGTTCAGCAACGCATTGGCTAACGGCGATGAGAATACTCGGCAGCTCGGCGGGGACCTCCGGGTGAAATTTCAAAACTTTTTCAATTGTCTCGCGGTAGAGGCGGATGTGAGAAAGAGGAGAGAAGCTGCTGACTGGCAGCTCGATGAAATCAGATTCAAACAAAGGAACAATCCGGAAGCGCTGATAAGAAACAGCGCGAGGCTAACGCGAGATCGTAAAGAAAAAGGAACGCCCCCGCTCCTCCCAATGGGAGGAGCTGTCGGCGGATGCCGACTGAGGAGGGGTTGCGGTCTTTATTCTGATGGGCAGTAACCCCTCATCCGCCCGCATCCGCGGGCACCTTCTCCCACTGGGAGAAGGACGAAGCAGGCTTCGGCCTCAAAGGAAAAGGCCCCGCTCCTCCCATTGGGAGGAGCTGTCAGCGGAGCTGACTGAGGAGGGGTTGCGCTTTTTATTCTGAAAGGCCGTAACCCCTCATCCGCCCGCATCCGCAGGCACCTTCTCCCACTGGGAGAAGGAATACTCACTTCTTGTTATACGGCCCCAGTGCTTTCGCAGCTTCAGCCACAAAGCTCTGGTCAACGACCTGTTCAACACTGACCTTTGCGCTTGTCACATCGCCAATCTCTTTGAAGAAAGCGAGATCCTTGCGCATTGACTCTTCATTGACAGCACCATTCGGATTGACGCCCGCCATCACCATATTGCGCAGCACATTAACGTCCTTGATGACGGTGTATTTGGCGAGGATTGCGACAAGCTCATCACCCCCCGGTCCCTGCAATTTGCCATTGACCATCGCATCATTGAAATCACGCGCAGCGCGCAGATAGGCTTTGATGAATTTCACCGCGACATCGCGGCGCTTCTCAGCGAAATCGCCAGAAAACATGATGGTTGCGGTCTGTGCATTGGGGTAGAAAGCATCATTACCCGTCAGCACAACAGCGGCCCCCAGACGCTGAATATTCGTCGTGGTCGGTTCCGTCGTGATCGAACCGTCAATCGCGCCATTCTGGAAAGCGGGCGCATGTTGCGGGAAGCCGAGATAGACTTTCTCGACATCCGAATATTTCAAGCCGACACTCTTCATCGCTTCATTGAGGACGGAGGCATCAGAACCGCCAGCACCCGTAATCGCGATCTTGCGGCCCTTCAAGTCAGCCAATGTTTTCACTTGCCCTTTATCGACAAGCTCCTTGCGGACCATGAAGGACTGGAACGGCGCGCCTTTCACATTGGTCGCCTTGTCAGCCACGATCTTGATGCGAATGCCGCGATCAACAGCATTGTAGAGACCAGCCGAAGCTGCACCACCGCCGACATCAAGCTGGCCCGCGCCCATGGGGGCGACCATCTTGGCGCCCGTGTCGAAAGCCACGAACTCAGCTTCAATGCCTTCGGCTTTGAAATAGCCCTTCTCCTGCGCGATGAAGAGCGTGCCATCACTCACCGCGTTGACGATGCCGATGGTGACTTTATCTGCTGCCTGCGCAGCAATACCCAGCAGCAGGAACATCGACGCGCTGAGTGCAACACGACTGCCGACTGCCAACTGCCGACTGCCCTTCCTCATGATCTTGAGCATTTCTTTCCCCCTTAAAGACGAAGCGGCGCGGAAGGACCGCGCCGCATAAATCGGTCATGCAAGCAGCGCTTACTTGTCAGTCTTGGAGAAGCCAGGACCCATATTCCAGTCGAGGGAATAATAGGGCCGATCTGTCAAACGGCACCAGTTTTCCCACCCACGCTCCAGCGTGAAGCCAGCGCGAGCGCCAGCATTGGCGGCCACTTCGCCTTCGCTCATCGGCTGAATGTCACCTTCGCCCAGCTGATAGGCCTTGATGAGCATATCGGCATTGATCTCCATATAGATCGAGGTGAAGACAACTTCACGCAGGCTCTTGGCCACAACAACTGAGCCATGACCGCGCATCAGCGCAACCGTGCGATGCCCAAGAGATTCCGCCAAATCGCGGCCCATATCCATCGAGGTCACGAGCAGATTGGTCGTGCCGAATTTATGGGCGATGTCCCATGTGGGAATGTCCGTGCCGATCGGTGCACACATATGCATGATCGGGCGCATCTTCTTCTTCGACTGCACCGTGAAGGGCACGACATTGGGGCTGTGATTATGCACAACCGCCATCACATCGGGGCGCGCTTCATAGATCGCGCCATGGATGAAGCGCTCGGAATAGGGCTTGCCCGGATTGTGGCCGACAATCTGGCCATCGAACGTAAACTCGGTGATGTCGCCAGCTTCGACGCAATTGGGCGCACGCGCACGCGACAGGAAGAAGTGCTTGGGATTTTCCGGATTGCGAACCGAAACATGCCCGAAGGAGTCGACAACATGATGATGGGCGAGCACGCGGTTCGCCGTCACAAGGTCATCCTTGAGCTGAGTGAGACTGAGCATTCAAACGCCCTCCCATGAGCATTATGGGGGCCGCCCATTGGCCCCGTCGGCGGCCTTTCTAGCACAGCTGTGGCAGACCGAAAGCCCTTGATCCTCAATGGCCGGTCGCGATGGCAGCCACTTCGGCCGCATCGGGCTCGGCATTGCCGCGCCACACCACATGCATGTCGGGGCGGATCAGCAGCACGTCCCAGCCATAGATTTCGCGCGCGATCTCGTCAGGCACATCAAGCGTCGTCACAGGCGCTCCATAAGAGGCGATCGCATCTGACAGCGCCCTCGTGTCCACCCTCGTGTTGCCCAGCCGCAGGATCGTATAGCCAAAGGCAGGCAAGCGATCTTGCATCGCGGTTCCGTCGTTTAACCAAACATGCGGCAGACGTGCGCCGGGCCATGTGGTGGGTTCATAGACGCGGAACAGATGTTCCGGCCCACCGGGAATGTCACAAATGATCGGCGAGTGAACATAGCGATAGCCAAGCTCTGCACCAATCATTTCATTCGTCTTGCGCTGCTCGACATCTGCGACATTGGCCAGCACTTCGCGCGCCTTCTTGCCATCCGGCGTGTTGTCGCGAATTTCGGGGCGATACATGGAGCGCCATTTGCGACGACCGATCGTTGCATAACGTGACGCGCCCACATTACGATCACCAATCTGGCGACGCTCGAATTCATAAGAGCTGAGCATATTGGGGCCGCCCCAACCTTTCAGCACGGCTTCTAGCTTCCATGCGAGATCTACTGCGTCACCCACACCGGAGTTCATGCCCAAACCTCCGGTGGGGATGACGAGATGGACAGAGTCGCCAGCCAGAAGAACGCGGCCCTTCTGGTACTTCTCCGCCAGCATGAGATTCTGTCGCCACGGATTGCAGGACAGCATCTCAAACTTCACATCAAAGCCGACAGCCTTGATGAATTGCGCCTTCATCTCTTCATCCGAGTCGCATTGCGCATGTAGCGTCCAATGCTTTGTCGAATCTTGCATGATCAGGAAGGTCGATTTGTCATCGGCCACATGATAGTGGCGCCCCTTGCCGGGACCATTGCCGACCGGCAATTTGTCGAAGAGTTCTTCGCAATAATAAAGACCCTGACGCAGCCCCAAAGAGTTGGGCTCACCCCGCAGCTTGATGTCGAGCGCATGGCGCACAGGGCTTGCACCACCATCGCAGCCAACCATGTAGGGCGAGCGAATGACACGCGTGCCGCCATCGCTGAGTTTCACCGTGGTTGAAACGCCCTGCGCATCTTGCTCGCAGCTGACGAATTGCGTGGACCACATCATGGTGATGTTGGGGTTCTTCTCGCATTCCTCCTTCAACAAAGGTTCGAGCGTATATTGCGAGATGAGTTGATAGGCTTCGCATGGCGCAGTGCCATCTGTGGTGGCGCGGATATCAGCCTGCGCTTCATTCACGGAGGGATAGGGCAAACGCAACAGCGGGGGATGCGCGAGATCGAGCACCACAAATACATCCATCGGCACATCGCCGCGCAGGCCCGCTTTGCGGATTTTGTCAGAGAGCCCCATGCGGCGATAAATTTCCATGGTGCGCGCATTCACCCGCTCCATCTTGGGCAGAAACGCGGGCTTGTCCTTCTGCTCAATGAGGGTGCAGCGGATGCCACGGCGGCCAAGATCAAGCGCCAGCGTCAGGCCGACCGGGCCCGCCCCCACGATGAGAACCTGCGTATCCATGAACCTCTCCCGCCGAGCGCCAACCAATGCGGCTCTCTTGAAACATGCGGGATTTCAGCCGTCAATTGATTTTAATCAAAATCCCTGAATATGGGATTTAAGGCTAAGCCGCTTCACGCGCGATCGTCTTGGAAACGATGCGGGCACAGAAGGTGACCCGGTCCGCCACGAAACCGAGCTTGGATTTCGGCACATCCGTCTCGCCCAAAGTGACGCTCAAGGATCCGACGACGGCGCCTTTCGCGTCGAAGATGGGCGCCGCCACGCCGGTTACCCCCTGGTTGAGATCTCCCACCGTCACATCCACGCCCTTGTGGCGAATGGCACGCAGGCTGGAACGCACAGCCGCAAGATCAGATCCAAGACCGGCCGAGGCAAATTCCTGCGGGCCAGCCTCGTAAAGCTTGCGTAAGGCGGGAGCGGGAAGATTGGCGAGAATGATGCGAGAGGCCGCACCACGCAGCAGCGGGCGCGCCCGACCCCGCTCATAGGTCGATGTAAAGGCCGCCCCCGGCGATTGTTCCTGATGCACGCACAGAACGAGGCCGCGATAACGGCGGCAGAGCAGCGCAATTCCGGGCACTTCCGCCACAAGCTCGGCCATGATCGGCTGGCTTGCAATGATCAGCGGATCAGAATGGCGCATCTTGAAATCAAGTTCAGCGATGCGGGGCCCCAGCGTGAAACCCACGCCCGGCAGCGAGGTCAGGAGCCCTGCATCGGAAAGCACCTTGAGATAGCGGTAGAGCGTGGAACGGGTCAGCTCCAGCCGCTCGGCCATGGCTTCCGGCGTCCATTCCATCTCGGACCCGTCAAACAGGTCGAGGATGCCAATCATCTTCTCAAGGCTTTTCACAGCTCAAAACCCCCGCTGGTGAGCGCAACCATACATAAAAACAAAGCCTCTGGAAGAGGGCTTCCAGAGGCTATCTATTCCCGAAATATGGGATTTACGGAATCAGCTTCCGCCCTCGCTGCTTGACAGCGGCAGGCATGTCCAGGATCTCGTTCACGATGCTCTGCAGCTGCTCACCCGTGATCGGATTGGGCTCCAGTCGGGCACTGGCAACTTCGCGCTGATAGTCGGGGTCCTTCAGCATATCTGCAAAGGCCTTGCGCAAAGCCTCGACACGTTCAGCCGGGACGCCGGGAGGCGCCGCCCACGGATGTCCAAGCCGCGAGCCAGAGGTCACGAGACGCACAACCTGCTTGTCCTGCGGGTCTTTCACCAGCTCCTCAAATTCCGGCACATTGGGATCCATGTCATGCGGCAACGGACCTGAGCGCACAAGAACATTGATCTCCTTGTTGGCAATCCATTGCGGCTTGGCGGCGCGCCAGCTGGTCCAGGAATTATTGCGTCCATCCGCTTCGCCACGTTCCATGGCGATATTGATCTCATTCACACTCGAATAGCCGGTGATGATGCGGAATTTTGTCCCCAGAAGCTCGTTCATCAGCGCGGGGTAGGTATAGGTAATCCCCGAACGCCCGTTGGAGCCTGCAATCAGCTCTTTTTGTCGCGCCTGCTCAACCGTGCTCACGCCCGATCCGCGACGCACGGACATGGTCTCAACCGTGGGTGCAAGCGAGCCAATCCAGTTGAACCTGCGCGCATCAAAATTGATGCCTTCGACACCCATGGACTGAAAGCTTGGCAGCCCATTTTGAATGAGGCCAATCACCGTGCCATCTTTGGCGGCAACATTATAGAGATGGTTTGCCATCAACAGGCCGGTTGCGCCGACCATGTTTTGACCAACCGTTTGCGGATTGCCGGGGATATATTTGCCGATATAGCGCTGCACGAGGCGCATCTGGAAGTCATATTCACCGCCCGCGCCGACACCGACGAGAACCGTCACCGTCTTGCCGCGATAGAAATCAGCGATGGGATCCGATTGGGCCTGAGCATGGGCTGACACAACAAGCCCGCAAGCAATCAGCGCAGCGCGCAACGAGAAATGTTTGAACACGCGAACCTCCCCAAATGAGTTGCGCGCAACCTGTTGCGAATGAAGCCGCTTGTCAACTTGACGCCAAACACAAAAAAGGGATCGGATCTGTGCCCGACCCCCCTTTGCCGATGAAAGCGCGCTCAGAGCTTCTCGAATTTGGCATGATCGACCTATTCACCCCAAGCCTCCCTATATCGCTGACCATGAGGCTCTTAAGCTCGGCCATGAACTGTGTGCTTGTGATGGAAGAAAATCTGCGGCGGTCGCGCGAAGTGGCCTTTCAGGGCGGGCAATGACTTTGGGCATAGGCCAAGGCCGCTTCACCTGCTGCAAGACCTGTCGCAAAACAGGCTTGCAGCAAATAGCCCCCGGTCGGCGCTTCCCAATCCAGCATCTCCCCAGCGAGAAAAACGCCTGCATGATGTCGCGCCATCAGCTGCGCATCAAGCGCTTCACGCTTGACGCCGCCTGCCGTTGAGATCGCGCGCGCAAGACCGGCTGTCGCGGTGAGCCTGAGCGGCAATGCCTTGATCTGCGTAGCAAGTGCGACAGGCTCTTGCGGCAAGGCTCCGACCTCGCGCAACAAAGCTGCAGCAACGGGTGAAAGACCTCCGCTTTTGCGCAAGACGCTTGAAACAGTTTGACGACCGCGCGGGCGTGCAAGTTTTGCGGCAAGATCTTCACGCGATACATCGGGCCGTAGATCGAGCGTGAGTGTTGCATGACCTGCCCGCTCGATTTCATCGCGTAAAGTGGCAGAGAGCGCATAGATGACCCCGCCCTCAAGGCCACGCTCCGTGACGATGCACTCGCCACGGCGCGATTGGTTGCCAGCGCTTGCAATGATGGCTTTTAGCGGCGCGCCAGCATGACGTTTCATCACATCAGACCACGCAATCTCAAACCCGCAATTGGCAGGGCGCAAGGGCGCAATCGCAAAACCATCGCGGGTGAGCGGCTCAACCCAATCACCCGTCGCACCCAGTCGCGGCCATGAGGCACCACCGAGCGCAAGGATGGTGGCGTCTGTCTTGATGCGCTTCTCCCCCGCAGGTGACACAATGCGCAAAGCACCATCATCTGCAAAGCCGCGAAATTCATGACGCAGATGGAGCTGCACCTGCAGGCGCTGTAATTCACGCAACCATGCGCGCAAGAGTGGCGAAGCTTTAAAGCTTTTGGGAAAGACGCGCCCACTTGACCCGACGAAAGTCTCTTCGCCGAGATCATGCGCGAATTGGCGTAAGGCGTCAGGCGAGAAGTGCTCGATCAAAGGTGCCAGCCAATCACGCGCGGCACCATAGCGCGAGACAAAAATATCAAGCGCTTCGCCATGCGTGAGATTGAGACCACCGCGCCCCGCCATCAGAAATTTGCGCGCAGGCGATGGCATTCGCTCAAAAATCTCGACGCGCGCCCCACCCCGCGCCGCCACAAGCGCTGCCATCAGCCCCGCAGGGCCTGCACCGATGATGGCTATGTGGGGGATGGGCAAAGGCGCGGTCCTTTGGGTGTTGGGCAGTCGGCAGTCGGCAGTCGGCAGTCGGCAGTCGGCAGTCGGCAGTCGGCAGTCGGCAGT
>CAZLBA010000025.1:0-27180 GCA_964557555.1 uncultured Beijerinckia sp. | reverse complement strand
TTATAGTTGCCAATGACAACTATGCTCCGGTGGCCGTCGCCGCGTAATGCGGTGCTGGTACCGAAATCAAAGCCCTAGGGGTTAGCCCCTCTAGGCGGGGTTCGGAGGCACCTGGCAACAGAAGCCTCCACTGACTTTTTGCGAGGACCTATGCCGACCGACATCATCCGCTACGACCTCCTGGTGCAGGAAGCGCTGCGGTCCGTCGTGCGCAAGGTTCTGGCTGATGCAGCCCAGCACGGCCTGCCGGGCGATCATTATTTCTACATCACCTTCCGCACCGACGCGCCGGGCGTGCGCATTTCCCCGCGCACCAAAGAGCGCTTCCCCGAAGAGATCACCATCATCCTGCAACATCAGTTCTGGGATCTCTCGGTGAGCGAGCAAGGTTTTGAGGTCGGCCTCTCCTTCCAGAACATTCCAGAAAAGCTTTTCGTGCCGTGGGAGACGATTCGCGGATTCTTTGATCCCTCCGTCGAATTTGGACTCAAATTCGAGGTGGAAGATGGGGAGCCGGAAACGGGTGCCAATGACACCGAGCCGAGTGAGGCACCGGCACCGGCGCCAGCCCCCGCCCCTGCGCGCCTGACACCCAAGGCCCCGCGCGGTGCTGGCTCTGAACCTGCGGAAGCCCCAGCCAAGGGCAAATCGAAGCCCCCGGCAGCGGCGGCCACTGACAAAAGCGACACGCCATCGGGCGATGCCAAGGTCGTCTCGATTGACGCCTTCCGCAAGAAGACTTGATCTGGCTCATCTAGTCGCAACGGGCCATCGGGCCTATGCTCGCCAGCAAGTCATGAGGGTTTGAGCCATGGGCGATGTCGTCAATCTCCGCCAATTCCGCAAGGAACGCGAACGCAAGCTTGCCGAGAGCAAGGCTGAGTCAAATCGCCTGATTTTCGGTCGCACCAAGCAAGAGCGTGAAGCGCAAGCCAATGATCGCGACCGGCAGGAGCGCCATATCGAAGGCCATCGCCTTGACCCAGACAAACGCGACAAGTGAGACAAGGCGCGCGGTGCGCATCGTCAAACATTCACTCGTGATTGCCGGTCATCGCACATCGATCTCGCTTGAAGATCCCTTCTGGCAAGAGCTGAAACGCATCGCAAGTAAACGCGATCAATCACTCGCCTCGCTGGTGAGCGAGATTGATGCAATGCGCGGCGAGGCCAATCTGTCCTCCGCTATCCGGGTCTTTGTTTTGGAAGCCCTGCGCTAGTTCGGGTTTTGCAGCAAATATTGCTCAACCTCGCGCTGACGGCGACGCAGGAATTCAAATCCCCGCTGCCGCCGCGCCATGGATGCGCGCTCGGCAATATCTTCCTCAAGCGCTTTCATCCGGGCCTGCTCGCGCTCCAGCGCCTGTGCCACAAGGATGGTGACAAAACTTGAAGCCTCGACATCGCGCTTCATGGCGCCAAGCGGTCCACGCCAAACAACCGCAACAATGGGTGATGGCTCTTGCGGGCGCGACGTGACGCTTTGCACAGGTAACAGAAGGCGCGCTTCCGATATCATGGTCCGCAGATCAAGCGACGCCGAGAGCTGCGGCGCTGACATACGCGCCACACCACCCGCAAGCGTGACAAGCGCGTCACGCGGCGTCAGAGTGAAAGCGCCTTTCTCAAGCTCTCGCCGCAAAGCGCCAAGATAATTCGCTTCCCCCACGGCAAGCCGGTCAGCTTCCGCCTCGGCAAAGACGCGCGTGGGGGCAGCGGGATCGAGTTGAGTGAATCGCAACGCGCCCAGCTGCAGGCGCGCCGTCCCGGCAAGGCCGCTCATCAGCGCCTGAGCCGAGCGACCGGACGAGCTGAACTCGCCCTCAAGCGCCAGCGATCCTTCCGCGAAATTCTGCGGCAGTGGGATGCGATCAAGATTGAGCTTGCCAATCAGAAAACCATTCGGCCCGTCACGCCGCAAACTCACTTCGCCCGCAAGGCGTGCTGCGCCCATTTGGGCATCAAGATGCGTGAAAGAGATCAATCCCGGCGCTGTCGTGACCGTGAGCGAGGCACTGCCAAGCGCCAGCTGATCAAGCGCCACCAATTCCTGCGCCCGCAAACGCAATTCCATTCGCGGCATATCTGCCATACCCGGTGCGAAGGGCTGATCGCTCCAGATTTCGCCTTGCTTCACACTGAGGGATGGCCCCAAAAGCATGGCCGCGAGTTGTGGCAGGCTGACGCGTTGCGCTTGCAACTCGCCACTCAACTGTGTTCGGGCATTCACCTGTTCAACCGCAAGCGTCCCGCCCAGACGTTGGCCCGCTAAAGCCGCGTTGAGCTGCGTCAGTTGCAGGCGCGCTCCTCGCCAATCGAGCTGGCCATGGCCTTCAAGGGGAAGCGTCTGCGTCACATCGGGCAAACCATAACCAATACTGCGCAAGAGAGGAGCGGCATCGCGCGTGTTCAGCGTCATGGCTCCCTTCGCATGTGAGGCAGCAACCTGCCCATCAAAGCTCAGATCAACGCCCCCGATCGTTCCAGAGGCTGAAAGATCAAAGCCGCCTTGCTGGGCTGCACGAAGCGAGGCCTGCAAGCGCCCGCCCCCATTCAGCGCAACGGGCAAAACTTCAATACCGAGTTGACGCAGCAACATCGGCGCATCGCGCGTTTCGACCCGCAAGCTACCAGACGCGATGCCGCTTTGCCCCTGCGGGCGAAGACTGGCTTGCCAGCGTGTTCCGCGCGCTGTCGCATCAAGCTCCAGCGTATGAAGACGCAATACATCGCCCTCACGATTGGCGAGCAGCTTCAGACTGGCCTTGGTCGGCGTGAGTGCGACGGCACGTGCGGCCAGCGCTTGCGCAGCAGGGCCGGGCGTAACACGCTGCAAGAGGCTGGCAAGCTCCGCGAGGCGCTGCGCATCAACGTCAATCTCCAATGCACCATCGCGCTCATCCATCTCACCGCGGGCCACCAGATTGGCGCCACCGAGATTGGCCAAAGTGAGCTGTTCAAGCCGTGCCGTCTTTCCCTCCTTGACGAGCTTCAGACGAATGCGACCAGCATCCACCATGCCCTCACCAACCCGCGCAACACGGACAGCGCGCGCATCAAGCGCCAAAGACAAATCAGCATCCCGCAAGATGGAAGCCGGGCGCGAGAGATCAGGCAGCGTATCAAGATCAAGCGCATCGGAAGTGACATCCGCAAACAGCCTTGCACGCTCCTGACCAATGGCGCGCGTGTAAGCAAGAGCACCTGACAGGGTCGAGCGATCAAGCCGCAACTTCATGCGTCGCAGCGACAGTCCCGCTTGCGACAGGTCCAGCTCGGCTTGCAACTCACTGGACCGCGCCGGAATTTCGCGCAAGGCATCGGCCACAACAGGCAGCAAGGGTTTCAGCCAGTCACTCAGCCGCTGCGCGTCCCGCGAGGACGCCTGCACCTGACCATTGAAGCCCGCTGCAAAACCCGTCTCGACCTGACCCTCAATTGTCATGCGCGAAGAACCCGGCCCCGCCGCAGATGCCTTGATGCGCATGGCCCTGCCTGCATCGCGCGTGAGATCAAGCGAGACATCGCTCACGGCATCACCGCCAAGAATGATGGCCGGGCTTGTGAGCTGAACCCGCAACGGCAATGCGAGGGGCTGCATATCAAGCAAAGCAGCAAGCCCCGGCACCTTTTCCCGCGCGCGATCAAGATCAAGTTGGCGCGCCTGCCATTGCATCGACAAAAGTTGCGGAGTGAATCGCCACAGCCATTGCCCATTCAGGCTGAGGGCGCCTTCCTCACCACCCATGCGCAAATCGGCGCTTTCCATCTGCGCTTGCTCCGCGCTTAGGATGAGCGGTCCCGCCAGACGCAAGGGCACGGGCATGGTCGCTGTCGCAACCAATTGCCCTTCGACGCGCGGCGCCTTGTCAAAGATCCAGGCGCCATCAAGGTCGATACGCGGGATACCGGAAGCCTCATCACTGATCAGCTTGAAGCGCAGTCGCTCACCCTCAACCATGCTTGTGTTGAAGCGGAATGACACGCGCTTTTCATCGCGCACGAAACTTCCCTGCCCCTTGAAAGGCCCTAAGAGCGATGCAACCTCCCCTTGCAGATCGAGCCCCTCAAGTCGCGCAATCTCCCGCGTTCCGGTGCGCAACTGCAGAGTGCCCCGCTTGATTTCCAATCGCTCAAACTGGATCTCGCGTGTCTCATCGGCATGGAGATGCAGCCCATCAAGATCAGCCTCGATCTTGGGCTCTGTTAGGCTGGCTTCAATGAAACGCAAATCACCGCGCAAGAGCGGCGCCACTGCAAGTTCAGCACGCAAGGCCTGCGAATGAATGGAAAGCGCCTTAGTCTTGAGTGACAAAGCATCAACAGTGAGGCGCGGCACAGGCAGAAGCGAAACATCAATGTCACCGCGCGTGGTGACCTGTGCACCAAGGGCCTGCGTCAAACGCGCCTCGACGAAACTGCGATGCGCGGTCCAATCGACAAAGGCAGGCCCCACCAGCGCCGCAGTCAGAGCAGCGATGAGAAGGCCGGCCAGAATGGTCAACAAATCGCGCAAGGGTCCACCATCAGATCGCCGCACAGTCTAGCGCGATTCATGGCACAAGCGTGAAGAGATCGCCGCTCCCCGCTCACTTTGTCTGGAGAAAGCTCTCCAGCACCATCTTGCGGCCAGCCTTATCGAAATCGACCGTGATCTTGTTGCCATCGACGCTGGCGACCGTGCCATTGCCGAATTTGATGTGGAAAACACGCGCCCCCGCCATCACAGAAGACCCGCCTGTGGACTTGGCCACAAGCTCACCCTCGATCAGGGCCGGGCCCTTGCGCTGAACGCCTGAGGCGGGCTTGCCCCAGCTTGCGCCAGCATCCTGCCGGCGGCTTTGTGCGCGCTGCCAGCCCGGCGTGGAATAGCTCGATGAATATGTATCGAGATTGGCAAAACGCGACTGGGCATAGCCGCCATAGCTCGTACCACTCGCAGCCTCCACCACCTCAACATGATCGGTGGGCAACTCATCCAGAAAACGCGAAGGGATCGTGGTCTGCCACAGACCGTGAATGCGCCTGTTGGTAGCAAAGAAAATGCGACAATGGCGCTTGGCGCGCGTGATGCCGACATAAGCCAGACGACGCTCTTCTTCCAGGCCCGCACGTCCGCTTTCATCCAGCGAGCGCTGATGTGGAAAGAGCCCTTCTTCCCAACCCGGCAAAAAGACCGTCTCGAATTCCAGACCTTTCGCCGCATGAAGCGTCATGATCGACACATGTTCGCCGCTATCGCGGCTATCGGCATCCATCACCAGCGAGATATGCTCAAGGAAGGATTGCAGATCTGGAAATTCCTCCATCGAGCGCACAAGCTCTTTCAGATTTTCGAGCCGGCCCGCAGCTTCCGCCGAGCGATCCTTCTGCCACATATCTGTATAGCCGGATTCCTCCAGAATGATCTCGGCCAATTCGCTGTGGTTCATGGTTTCGATCAAGGTGGACCAGCGGGAAAAATCCTGCACCAATGCGCGCAATGTACCTCGCGGCTTTGGCTTCAACTCTTCAGTTTCAACCAGCACACGCGCAGCCTGCATCAAAGGCACACGCTCGCGCCGTGCATAATCATGCAGCACTTGCAAAGTCGCATCACCCAGGCCGCGCTTGGGAACATTCACGATGCGCTCAAATGCCAGATCATCGGCAGGCTGGGCCACACACCGAATATAAGCCAGCGCATCCCGAATTTCGGCGCGCTCATAGAAGCGCGGTCCCCCAATAACCCGATAAGGCAAACCCAGCGTGATGAAGCGCTCTTCGAATTCGCGCATCTGGAAGGATGCACGCACAAGGATCGCAACTTCATCAAGGTTCATGCCCTTGCGTTGCAACTGCTCGATCTCTTCGCCAACGGTGCGCGCTTCTTCCTCTGAATCCCAAACCCCCGTCACCGTTGGCTTGTCGCCATCTTCGCCATCGGTAAAGAGCGTCTTGCCCAGGCGGCCTTCATTATGCGTGATGAGATGGGCGGCAGCGGCGAGGATATGGCCCGTCGAGCGATAGTTACGCTCCAGACGAATGACCTTCGCGCCAGGAAAATCTTTTTCAAAACGCAGGATGTTGTCCACCTCTGCACCACGCCAGCCATAGATCGACTGGTCATCATCACCCACGCAGCAGACATTGTTGCGGCCTTGCGCCAGCAAACGCAGCCACAAATATTGCACCGTATTGGTGTCTTGATACTCATCAACCAGAATATAGCGGAAGCGATTTTGAAACTGCGCCAAAACATCAGGATGTTCGCGCATCAAACGCAAGCTCTCCAGCAACAAGTCACCGAAATCAACCGCGTTTAAAACCTTCAGACGATCCTGATACATCGCATAAAGCTTGCCGCCCTTGCCATTGGCAAATGCTCCAGCCTCACCAGCCGGCACACGGGCTGGATCAAGGCCACGATTTTTCCAATTGTCGATTTGATGGGCGAGTGCACGCGCAGGCCAGCGCTTGTCATCAACATCTTCCGCCTGCAAAACCTGCTTCAGCAAACGGATCTGATCATCCGTATCCAGAATGGTGAAGCCGCTCTTCAATCCGACCAGCTCGGCATGATGGCGCAGGATTTTCGTGCCGATGGAGTGAAAAGTGCCGAGCCAAGGCATACCTTCAGCCGTTGGACCCGCGAGCATCGCCACGCGCTCTTTCATTTCGCGCGCCGCTTTGTTGGTAAAGGTGACGGCAAGGATCTCATGCGCACGCGCGCGACCTGTCGCGATGATATGCGCGATGCGTGTCGTCAGAACACGCGTCTTGCCTGTGCCTGCACCGGCAAGAACCAGCACAGGCCCATCCATCGCCTCGACCGCTTCGCGCTGCTCCGGGTTGAGCCCGTCTAGATAGCGCGCGGCTGCGCCCATGGCGGCTGCCCGCGCACGCGCGGCAATCCCGCCCTCGCGCGGCACGGGTGCGATGGAAGCAAAGTCAGGCTCTTCGGCGCCGGAAAGGTCGAAGGGATCGGACAAGAAGCAAGGCCTCGGATGAGAACAGAAGTAGAATCTGTATCTACGCTCAACCGCGCCTTATGGCCACCCCTTTTGGCGCCTCATGCACCGTCAAAGCCCGGTGGCAAACTTGGCCATAACCACAATCATGGCGATCTGCATGACGCCCTGAAAGCCGACGAAATAAATGTAGAGCTTCATCAGCCGGCCGATGCGTTCCTTATCCGGCTGCGGCTTTCGCAGCTCCAGATAGACACGGTAATTGGTCGGCAGCAAAAGCCCCAGACCCTGCACGGTCAAAATGGTGATGATGATGAGGGCTGCCAGAACCCAACCATATTGGGGCCAATCCACATCTAGAAAACCAAGCTGCTGCGCGTGATACCAGCCTGTCGTGCCGGTGATGATGGCTAGCGTGGGCATGAGGAAAAGCGTGCGCGGCACAAGGCGCATACTCACCGCACGACGCGCTTCGAAAGGTGCCGAACGCAGGGCTGGGCCAACAAAGAAGCCCATGAAAAGGTCGATCCCCGTCCACAAGACGCCAGCCATGACATGCATGACATGGAGCCAGAACTGGTCACCGCTCCTGATCAACAACACCATCAGAATGAGCAGCCCGATATAGGCTGCGACATGCCACGGATTGACCGAGGGTGGCGCGTCTTCAGCAAGGGTTGTCATCAGGGCGTTTTCCTCACGCGGCAAACGGGCACACCGGGCGTGCAGGCAATTCCAGGTGTGGAACATTGCATCTCGCCCGACGCATCGCGCGTGCAGATTTGGCAGGCATTGGTCCATTCCAGACAGTCGGGATTTTCCTTGCCGAAGCTGAAGACCGTTGCAGGCAGCCCTTCGGGCGCGGGCAGAGCGGGTGCGCGCGGCTGATCGGCCAGCGCCACGCCCGTCATCATAACAAGGCAGCAGAGAATCCTTTTCATCATGGGCGCACTCTATCAAATGCAGGCTTATCGACAATCAGCCGCCTTCTGTGTTACGCCCCGCTCATGCTCGAAGGTCTGCCCCCCAATAATGCCGCCTTTGTGATGCGGTTGCGCTGTGACGAAGCCACTGCCGTGGCCGTTGCTGACATTATCGTGGAAACGCACGATCCGGCAGAGACGGCAGCCTCTGCCTTTGAGGAAAGCCCCAACGAGACAAAAAGCTGGGCCGCTTTGCCCTGGCTCGTTGAAGTCTATTTTGCCTATGAGCCCGATCAGGACTGGATCCGGGAGCTTGTCGCCTCTGCCGCTGGCGAGGACGCAGCCAATGCGCTCGAATTTGCCACCATCTCGCAAAAGGATTGGGTCGCCTCTTCGCTGGAGGGGCTCGCGCCCGTGCGGGCCGGTCGCTTTCTCGTGCATGGCTCGCATGATCGCGACAAGGTGCAGCCCAACGATATTGCGCTTGAGATTGAAGCAGCCCTTGCCTTCGGCACCGGCCATCACGGCACGACGCGCGGCTGCCTCTTGATGCTCGACTGGATCTTGAAAGAACGCCGCCCCGAACGTGTACTCGATGTCGGCACGGGCACTGGCGTTCTCGCACTCGCCGCCGCGCGCTATCTGCGTGAGGCTGTGACCTGCAGCGATATCGACCCGATTGCAGTTGAGGCAGCACGCTCCAACGCCATTTTGAACGGCGCAGGCCCTTGGGTGCGCCCTGTGGTGGCGCGCGGTGTGCAGCATCCCGAAATACAGAATGACGGGCCTTACGATCTCATCTTTGCGAATATTCTGGCAAAGCCCCTGCGTGCGCTTGCACCCTCGATCTGCGCCCTGGCGACAGATGAGGCGGATATCGTGCTCTCTGGCCTGTTGAATGGCGATGTGCCGGGTGTGCTGTCGAGCTATGGCGCTCAGGGCTTCAGGCTGCTCCGCCGCATTGATCTCGAAGGCTGGGCCTGCTTGCGCCTGCGCCGCGGTGGCGGCTCGCGCCGTCCTCTGCTTGAAGATGATGATGACGATTGCTAGAGCGCCGCGCGGCCATTAGGCTGCGTTTCATGTTCGAGAGCCACTTTCAAACTTTCACCGATAGTGCCGACAAGAGCAAAGGCGCAGCGCGCCTTGCAGAATTGCGCGCGGAACTAGGCCGACGCGGGCTTGATGGCTTTCTCATTCCCCGCTCCGACGAACATCAAAACGAATATGTGCCCCCCTGTGCGGAGCGTCTCTCTTGGCTTACAGGTTTCACCGGGTCAGCCGGTATGGCCATCGTGCTGCAAGAGATCGCCACGATCCTTGTTGATGGGCGCTACACATTGCAGGTGCGCGATCAGGTCGATGTGCAAGCCTTTGAGCCGCTCAATAGCTCGGATGTGCATCCCGATCACTGGCTGGAGAAGCATCTGCGCGCGGGGATGCGAATTGCTTATGACCCCTGGCTCCACACACCCTCGCAAGTCGCGCGCTATCAAAAAGCAGTTGAAGCTGCGGGCGCCACGCTGGTTGCAACTGCACCTAACCCGGTTGATGCGATCTGGCACGATCGTCCAGCCCCACCGCTCGCGCCGATCAGACTGCATCCTGAGAAGTTTGCAGGTAAGGCCGCAGCAGCAAAGCTTGCACATGTGCAAAAACATATCGGCAAGGCTCATGCGCTTGTCTTGAGCGATCCGCATTCGATTGCATGGATCTTCAACATCCGCGGCTCTGATGTTGCCCATACGCCTATCGCTTTGTGCTTTGCTCTTGTGCCGCATGAAGGCAGGGCCACGATCTTCGTCGATCACCGCAAGGTGAATGAGGAGCTGCGCTCTGCCTTGCATGAGCTTGTCGATTTTGCCGCACCTGACGCGCTGATACCCGCGCTGGAAAACTATGGGCGCGACAAGGCGCTTTTGCGCTTTGACGCAGCAACCGCGCCAGTGCGTCTCGTGCAAGCTTTCGAGGCTTTCGGCGGCAAGGCGGAAGTCGCACCCGATCCAACCGCCAATATGAAAGCACGGAAGACAAAAGCGGAGCTACGCGGGATGCGCGCAGCCCATCGGCGTGATGGTGTCGCCGTCACGCAATTCCTGTGCTGGCTCGCGCGTGAGGCCCCCAAGGGCAAGCAAACCGAGATCACCGCGACGCAAGCGCTTGAGACTTTCCGCCGCGCCACAAAGAAGCTGAAGGATATTTCCTTCCCCACTATTTCCGGCATGGGGCCGAATGGCGCCATCGTGCATTATCGCGTCACGCAAGCAACTGACCGCAAGCTCAGCAAGGGTCTTTTCCTGATTGATTCTGGCGCGCAATATGAAGATGGCACGACCGACATCACGCGCACCATTGCCATTGGAAAACCAAGTGCGGAAATGCGCGACCGCTACACGCGCGTTCTCAAGGGCCATATCGCCATTGTCACAAGCACCTTCCCGCATGGCATCTCAGGTGCGCAACTCGACAGTTTCGCCCGCCGCGCTTTGTGGGATGTGGGGCTGGATTTCGACCATGGCACCGGCCACGGCGTCGGCTCTTATCTGAGCGTACATGAAGGGCCGCAGCGCATTTCAAAGCTCGGCCATGTGGCACTCGAACCCGGCATGGTCCTCTCCAACGAGCCGGGTTATTACAAGACCAACGCCTATGGCATCCGTCTGGAAAATCTGATCGTTGTCGAAGAACGCAAAATCAGCGGCGCCGAGCGCAAAATGTTGGGCTTCGAAAACCTCACTCTCGCACCTTTCGATCTTGCTCTGGTTGAGCCGAAACTGCTGAGCGATGACGAGTTGCGCTGGCTGAATAGCTACCACGCGCGGGTCCGCAAGGAGCTATCACCAAAGCTTGATGCCACGACACGCAAATGGCTGGCCGCCGCAACGAAGGCGGTGAAGCGTTAGGCTTCCCCAACCCGCTGCAACCACTCGTCCTCGCTGATCACCTCGATCCCAAGCTCGCTTGCTTTTGCAAGCTTGGAACCAGCGCCCGGCCCTGCAACAACGAGATCGGTTTTCTTTGACACACTGCCGGAGACTTTCGCGCCAAGCCGTTCGGCTTGTGCTTTAGCTTCGTCGCGCGTCAGGCGCTCCAGCGAGCCTGTAAACACAATTGTTTTGCCCGCAACAGGGCTGTCGCTTTTCACCGCTTCCAAAGCTTGCGGCGTGACGGCTTGCAGCAGGCGGTCAAGCTCATCCTCATTATGTTGCTCAGTGAAGAAATCCGCGACGGCTTCGGCGACCACATCGCCAATACCGCTAATCCCATTGATCTCAGCACGCGCCTCGCTTGACGGATCGCCTGCAAGAGAAGCAACCAGACGCAGTGCTTCGAATGAACCGAAATGCCGCGCAAGGCGCTTGGCATTGGTCTCCCCCACATGGCGAATGCCAAGTGCGAAGATGAAACGGTTGAGTGGGATCTCGCGCCGCGCCTCAATGGCGGCAAAGAGATTGCGCACGGAGGTCTCACCGAACCCCTCGAAATTACGCAGGCGCTGCAAATTGCCGGGCTTTGCATCGCGCTCTTGCAAGGTGAAAATGTCGCTGGGGACTTTCAGAAGGCCCTTCTCAAAAAAGAACTCGATCTGCTTGTCCCCCAAACCTTCAATATCCATCGCGTTGCGCGAGCAGAAATGTTTGAGACGTTCGACCGCTTGTGCGGGACAAATCAGGCCAGCGGTGCAACGACGCACTGCGTCAACCTCGCCTTTCTCGTCGATCTCGCGCACCGCCGCAGAGCCGCAAGCCGGACAGTGATGGGGGAATTCATAGGGCTTGCTGTGGGCAGGCCGTTTCTCTTCCACAACGCGCACAATCTGCGGAATCACATCACCTGCGCGCTGCACCACCACTGTGTCACCGACACGCACATCCTTGCGCGCGATCTCATCTTCATTGTGCAGCGTTGCATTCGAAACGACGACACCACCGACGGTGACGGGCTCCAGCTTCGCAACCGGCGTCAGGGCTCCTGTGCGCCCCACCTGAATTTCGATATCACGCAAGACCGTCGTGGCTTGTTCAGCAGGGAATTTATGCGCCTTGGCCCAACGAGGCGAGCGCGACACGAAGCCAAGCCTGGCTTGCAAGCGCAGATCATCCACTTTGTAAACAACACCGTCGATGTCATAGCCCAGATGCGCACGATCTGCCTCGATCGCCCGATAATGCGCAATCATCTCGCCGGCCGACTGGCAAACCACTGTCCGCTCATTCACAGGAAGGCCAAAACGCTTGAAAGCCTGAACCATGCCATATTGGCTCTCAGCTGGCATGGAACTCATCTCGCCCCATGCATAAGCGAAAAAGTGCAAACGCCTTTCTGCGGTAATTTTCGGATCGAGTTGACGCAACGAACCTGCAGCAGCATTTCGCGGATTGGCAAAGGGCTTTTCACCAGCCTTCATCTGCCGCTCATTCAAAGCGGCAAAATCCGCATGGCTCATATAGACCTCGCCGCGCACCTCGCAGATCTCCGGGAAATCCCCTTTGAGCTTCTTCGGCACCTCCTCGATCGTGCGCACATTCGCCGTCACATCCTCGCCCTCAAAGCCATCGCCGCGCGTGGCCGCTTGCACAAACTCACCATGCACATAACGAAGCGAGCACGAGAGACCGTCGATTTTCGGCTCGGCGGTAAAGGCAAGCGCACCATCTGCAAGCTTGAAGTCAGTGCGGATCGAATGGACGAAGCTTTCAACCTCATCATCGCGGAATATGTTCTGAAGCGACAGCATCGGCACGACATGCTGCACCTTGCCGAATTTTTCGGAGGGCGCAGCCCCAACCTTTTGCGTCACGACGGCGCGCAAATCAGGAAAGATCGCCTCAATCGCTTCCAGCCTGCGACGCAGCGCATCATAATCAGCGTCCGAGATGACGGGCGCATCCTGCTGATGATAGCGGATGTCATGGGCCGCCACGTCTTCCGCCAGCCGATCATGCTCGGCGCGGGCTTCCAGTGGTGTCAGCTCTTCAACGGGAATGGGCTTCTTCATGCCCCAAGATGTAGCGCAGCACCCTGAGGTCGCAAAGATGGCTCAGCCTGCGCCCTGCAAAAGCCTGTGAGCAGCCGCCCGCGCCTCCTCCGTAATGGTCGCGCCGGACAACATGCGGGCGATCTCCTCGCGCCGCGCCTCATCCGCCAATTGCGTGATTCGGGTCGCAACCCGCTTGCCCCGATCAGCAACACCCTTGGCGATCTGGAAATGGTCACTGGCGCGTGCCGCAACTTGCGGCGCATGGGTGACAGCCAAAACCTGCACGCGCGATGCCAAACGCGCCAAACGTTGACCAATGGCATCAGCCACTGCACCACCAACGCCCGTGTCGATTTCATCAAAGACCAATGTGGGTGCTGAGCCGCGATCAGCCAGCGCCACTTTCAAAGCAAGCATGAAGCGAGCAAGCTCACCGCCCGATGCAACTTTCATCAATGGGCCGGGACGCGTGCCGGGATTGGTCTGCACCCAAAATTCCACCCGGTCGATGCCATCAGCGCTGGCATTGTCAGCATCACTGACGATCTCCGTTGAGAATTTTGCGCGCTCAAGTTTCAAGGGCGCAAGCTCGCCATTGACGGTTTTATCAAGTTGCGCTGCTGCCTTCTTGCGCGCAGCAGACAAAGTAGCCGCTGCCGCATAGAAGGCCTTTTCGCAAGCCGTCGCCTCTTGAGCGAGCTTCACCAGCAAGGCTTCGCCCGCATCAAGCGAGGCGAGATCCGCTGCGAAACGCTCTGCAAGTGCCGGCAACTCACTCACTGGCACGCTGAATTTGCGACCAGCCCCGCGCAAGGCAAACAATCGCTCTTCCACCCGCTCCAGCTCACGGGGATCGAATTCTGCTTCCCGCAAAGCAGCTTCAAGCGTCTGTGCGGCGAGTTCCAGCGCATCAAGCGCGGTCGCAATGGCCTTGACGGAGGGCTCGATCAGGCTCGGCGCTTGCGCCGCACGCCGCTCAAGTCGGCGTTGAACGGAGGAAAAATCGCTGATCGGGGAATGATCGCCTGCGAGTGCCTCATAGGCTTCGCGCAATTCGCTTGTCACCTTTTCTGCCTGCTGCATTGTGGTGCGACGCGCGGCAAGCGTCTCTTCCTCTTGCGGCTGGGGCGCGAGTTTCGACAATTCCTCATGCGCGTGGCGCAAGAAATCGGCCTCCTTGCGGGCGCGGGCAATACGCTCCTCTTCTGCCACAAGCGCTGCCTTGGCATCACGCCATTTGGCATGGGCATCACGCACGCCATTCAGCTCTTTTTGCAAACCACCGAATGCATCAATCAAGGCCCGATGCATGGCAGGATCCACAAGCGCACGATCATCATGCTGGCCGTGGATCTCGACGAGCTGTGATCCGATTTCGCGCAGCGCCTGCACAGTCACCGGCTGATCATTGACAAAGGCGCGCGTGCGACCATCCGCCATTTGCACGCGACGCAGAATAAGGTCGCCATCAATCACGATGTCATGCTTTTGCGCAGCAAGAATGGCGGGATGATCAAGTGGCAAATCAAAGGCTGCCGTGATTTGCCCTTGCGGCTGGCCCTCGCGCACGAGCGAGCCATCGCCGCGCCCGCCGAGCGCGAGCGAGAAAGCATCAAGCAGGATAGATTTGCCCGCCCCCGTCTCACCGGTCAGCACAACAAGGCCCGGACCCAATTGCAGGTCGAGCCGATCAATCAAAACGATGTCACGGATCGAGAGCTGCGCAAGCATGGAGACTTAGCCGAGACCCACGGACCTAAAGGCGCGCGCAATCCACGAGCCCTTATCCACCTGCGGCTCAAGACCACCGCCCTGCAAGCGGGCATAGGCATCCCTGTACCACTGGCTGTCCGGATAGTTGTGACCAAGCACCGCTGCCGCGGTCTGCGCTTCATTGACGATACCCAGCGCAAGATAGGCTTCGGTCAGGCGAAACAGGGCCTCTTCAATATGGCGCGTTGTTTGATATTTCGCGACGACTTCGCGGAAGCGGTTGACGGCAGCGATATAGTTCTTGCGCGTGAGATAGTGGCGGCCAATGGACATTTCCTTGGCGGCAAGCTGATCGCGCGTGACCTGAATTTTCAGCTTCGCATCATCCACATATTCCGACTTCGGATATTTTTCGACGAGCGCCTCAAACATGCGCAACGCCTTTTCCGCGCGTTCCTGATCGCGCGAAATATCTGGCACCTGATTGTAATAGGACATCGCGCCAAGATAGAGCACATAGGCTGCCTCAGGCGTGGAGGGATAGAGGCTGACATAGCGCTGGGAAGCACCAATCGCCTCGTCATATTGATTGGCCTGATAATGGGCATAGACCTGCATCACGAGGCCACGGCGCGAATGAGACGAAAAAGGATATTGCTTGTCGAGGTCGGAAAACTTCTTGGCCGCACCTTCCCCATCGCCATTGTAGAGGCGCGCTAGACCCTGATCATAAATCTGGTCGGCAGGTTCATCAGGCAGGATCTTGGCTTCGTATTTCTCGCCACCGAAGGGATTGAGCGATTCCAGTGTCGAGCAGGCTGCAGCCGGGACTGCCAGAGCAATGACAAGCGCAATGCGGGCGAGCCGGGAGGCATCAAGCCGGCAGGCGAAAACGGGATGCGATGAGAAGGTCATACCAAACTCTCAGCCTGCGTTCGAAATGGGGACGGATCAGATCCTGCGGGCACGCCCAGCTATTTATCTGAATCGGCCCAGGAACGCCACAGGGGACGCACGAAAGGCCGACCTTTGCTTCTGACCCTCAGATTGTGGCCGGAGCAAGTCAAAACGGGGATAGGGCGCATGAGCGCCCAAGGCCGTTGCAAGAATGTCAGTTGGCTTCGGGCGCGAAAGCGGGCCGCAGGGTCAGGGCATGTTCGACGCGCGCCGGCTCCCGACGCGGCTGGCCTTCCACAATCTGATAATTGGCGCGATCCGCGAAAAGTGCCTCAAGCACAGCAACATTCATCTTGTGTCCACCGCAGAAGGAACGGTAGCAGCCAATGATGGGGGCGCCAGCAAGGGCCAGATCACCCACTGCATCCAGCGTCTTGTGACGCACGAATTCATCCGCATAGCGCAGACCGCCCGGATTGAGCACGCGGTCGCCATCAAGAGCCACCGTGTTGTCAAGCGAAGCGCCCAGCGCGAAACCAGCCTTCCACAGACGCTCCACATCACGAATGAAGCCGAAGGTGCGCGCACGCGACAGCTCATTGCGGAAGACATCCGGCGTCAGATCGACACTCTTCTTCTGGCGACCAATGACTCCAGCTGCGAAATCAATCTCGACTTCGAGGCGGAAGCCGCGATCAGCCGGACGCAGTTCTGAAAAGGCACGGCCATTCTCGACGCGCACGGTCTTCAGCACCTTGATATAGCGGCGCGGCGCGGCCTGCTGGACGAGACCGACCTGATCAATCGCCTCAACGAAATCGGCAGATGAGCCATCCATGATGGGCATTTCAGGCCCGTCGATTTCAACCACTGCATTATCAACGCCAAGGCCCGCAAAGGCGGCGAGCAGATGTTCAACAGTGGAGACAGAGGCCTCAGCCGCACCAATCACGGTGCACAATTCAGTCATGGACACCTGAGAATATTTGGCTTCGATCAGGCGCTCATGACCACCGGGCAGCCCGGTGCGAAGGAAGCTGATGCCGGTATTGGCTTCAGAGGGATGAAGGACCAGACGTGCCGGAGCATTGGAGTGAACACCCGCGCCTGTCAGGACGACGCGATCACGCAGGGTGGTTTGCTTGGCTACTGTCATAATCAACTCTGCTCTGGCTTCAGCGGGAGGGGCCGAAGCTTCAGCGCGACCACAAAGGACTAGCCTCAGGGGGCACGCGGTGTCGATGCATCGGGACGAATCCCTGACCGGACGATGGCGAAAATATGCTGGCGCAGCCGTAGGGCAAAATCACTCTTTCTTACCGATCGTAACACAGCCACGCTGGCGACATCGCCACCCGACAGCCTTGTTTTAAATCCTTGTTTTTCAATTAATTAGGGCGCCCCGTGGGCCTACGGGACGCCCCTCTATCAGCCATTATGGCTAATGTTGTGTTTCAGTTTGCCTGGCGGCGCAGAAAAGCCGGGATTTCCAGCTGCTCTTCCTCGCTCGTACGGGCCTGCGGCTGGATCCGCTGCGGCTCGATGCGCGGCCCCCCGATGGCGCGGCGCGGGCCATATTCGGCATGGACCGGACCGGG
This sequence comes from uncultured Beijerinckia sp., assembly GCA_964557555.1. GTDB lineage: Bacteria > Pseudomonadota > Alphaproteobacteria > Rhizobiales > Beijerinckiaceae > Terripilifer. The sequence goes on along the minus strand of CAZLBA010000025.1, from coordinate 10,121 downwards.
TGCGGCCGGGCGCTGGCTCTGCAGTGGGCGCTGCTGAGGTGCCGCTACGCGCTCTTCCTGCCGGCTTTGGCCGAAGGCGGCCAAACGCTCGAACAGGGTGCGGCGCTTCGCCTCCGGCGAATTGGCCTGCTGCATTTCAGGATTGTGGTGCGCTTCCCATTGCACGCGACCGGGCTGCGGCAGATCTTCGATGGAGGGCATACGCTGCTGGCGCACCGGCATCTCAGCCTGGGGCGGAATGAAATGGGCTGGCAGCGGCTCAGGCTCGGCCATAACCATGGGCTCTGGCGCGGGTTCCTGGAACATGGGCTGGCGCTGGACGGGCTGGAGCTGCACATCATGCGCTGCTGCTTGATAGGCAGGCTGGTGATAAACCGGCTCCGGCGCAGGAGCAGGCGCCATGGGAGCGGCTGCGATCGGCGCGGGGGCGGCCTCCATGACAGGCTGGAAGGCAGGCGGCTCAACGGCGCGCGGCTGTGTGCCAGCGCGCAGACGGCCCGTGGTTTCTGCAACACGCACACCCGTGGTCGAGATTTCGCGCGCGTGAAGCGGCTGGTCGATGCCAGTGGCGACGACCGACACGCGGATGATGCCATTCAGCGATTCATCGAAGGTCGCGCCGAGGATGATATTGGCATCTTCGTCCACTTCCTGACGGATGCGGCTGGCGGCTTCATCGACTTCCTAAAGGGTCATATCGCTGCCGCCCGTGATCCAGATCAGCAAGCCGCGCGCACCCTTCATCGAAACTTCGTCCAGCAGCGGATTGGCAATGGCAGCCTCCGCCGCCAGGATGGCGCGCTTCTCGCCAGAGGCTTCGCCGGTGCCCATCATCGCCTTGCCCATTTCGCGCATGATGGAGCGAACGTCAGCAAAGTCGAGATTGACGAGGCCCTGCTTCACCATCAGATCCGTGATCGAGGCAACGCCTGAATAGAGAACCTGATCAGCCATTGCGAAAGCATCCGCAAAGGTTGTCTTCTCATTAGCCACGCGGAAGAGGTTCTGGTTGGGGATGACGATCAGCGTATCAACCGCCTTGGTCAATTCGCTGATGCCAGCTTCCGCCACGCGCATACGGCGCATGCCTTCGAAGTGGAAAGGCTTGGTGACAACACCAACCGTCAGAATGCCCATCTCACGCGCCGTGCGCGCAATCACAGGCGCTGCACCCGTGCCAGTGCCGCCGCCCATACCGGCGGTGACGAAGCACATATGCGCGCCCGCGAGGTGGTCACGAATTTCTTCGATCGCTTCTTCAGCCGCAGCGCGACCAACTTCAGGCTGCGCGCCCGCACCCAGACCTTCGGTCACTTGCAGACCCATCTGAATGATGCGGCCAGCCTTCGACGCAGTGAGTGCCTGCGCATCCGTATTGGCGACGATGAACTCGACCCCGGTCAAACCAGACTCGATCATATTGTTGACGGCATTGCAGCCGGCGCCACCCACGCCTGCCACCATGATCCGGGGCTTGAGTTCCCGCAGTTCGGGAGCTTGGAAGTTAATCGTCATCGTCTGGCCTCTCGACGTTGGACTTGTTTGTCCGGTTCACCTTGAGCCCTCACACAGAAGCGCCGCCGCATCTGTGCAAGGGCTGTTCACATTAAAAGCTTTCCTTCAGCCAACGTCCGACACGGCTGATGTAACCATCCGTGCCAGTCGCGGCATATCCACCACTGCGACGCGGCTCGAAATGCTCAATTCCTGCGACTTGCGGATACACGAGCAGACCGACCGATGCGGCGAAGGCTGGATTCTTGGCTGACTCAGGCAGGCCCTGAATGCCGAGCGGACGCCCGACACGAACCTGCGAGGAAATGATGCGGCTCGCAGCTTCAGGTAGACCCGTCAGCTGGCTCGCACCGCCCGTCATGATGAGACGGCGGCCAGCCTGCGGACCAAAACCTGCTTCCTTGAGACGATCGCGCACGAGTTCGAGGATTTCCTCGACACGCGGCTTGATGATGCGCACGAGCTGGGACTTTGGCAGATGATGGGGATGGGCACCATCATCACCAACCGTCGTCACCGAGATCGTCTCACGATCATCGGAACCAGAAGTCATGCAGGATCCATAAAGCGTCTTCAGACGCTCTGCGTCGCCAAGCCGGATCGTCAAACCCCGTGCAATATCGGTTGTGACGTGATTGCCGCCCAGCGCGAAACCATCGACATGGGTGAGATGGCCGTTGGAGAAGACGCCAATCGTGGTCGTGCCACCGCCAAAATCCACCAACGCGCAGCCAAGCTCCGCCTCATCATCCACGAGAACGGAAAGGCCAGCGGCATAAGGTGTGGCAACCACAGCTTCGACATTGAGATGGCAGCGCTCGACGGCCAGCATCAGATTGCGGACTGCCGCCGCATCACTTGACACGACATGCATCGTCGCGCCCAGCTCTTCGCCCATCATGCCCTTGGGGTCACGAATGCCCGACATGGAGTCAACGGAGAAGCCGTTGGGCAGCGAATGCAAAACCGCGCGCCCCTGCTCGGCCGTGCAGGAGGCTGCAGCTTCCAGCACGCGATGCGTGTCATATTCGCGGACAGCCTTGCCGCCGAGGCGGACATTGGCATTGTAGAGATGTGAGCCAAGACGCCCACCCGTCACATTGACGATGACGCTTTCAACCTGAACACGCGCCATGCGCTCAGCGGAATCCACCGCGAGCCTGATCGCCTGTTCGGCCTGTTCCATATCAATGACAGCGCCACCCTTGAGACCGACCGAACGCTGATGACCGATGCCCAGAATGCGACAGCGATGCGTGCGACCGCGCAGCATTTCGGAGGGTTCAGCCGGCATCAAACGCGCAATCAAACAGGCCACCTTGGAGGTGCCCACATCCAGCACTGACAGGATTGTGGTCTTGCGCGCCGACAAAGGCTTCATACGCGGCGTATAGCAACGCGAAGTCACGACTGGCCCCCCTTCTTGCGGCGCGGCATTGTCGCCTCGCGCGCAGCCATGGCTTCTTCCGTCAAACGGGCATAGATGCGACCGGGCACACGCATATCGACGGAGACGAGATCCTTCTCCATGATGCGGTGCTCACGATTGAGCTTCGCGAATTGCGCAATGGCCACATCCGGTGCGCTTTCGGGCAGCTTCACATCAAGACCATTCGTCATCTTGATGGTCCAGCGGCGCTCACCGACCAGTATGCCCGCACGAATGCGGGAGCGCAGATCACCCGCTGCTTCGAGGATCTTCAGATATTCAGCAACGCGCTGATTGGCGCCAGGGCCAACCACAAAAGGCATGTCCTGCGCATGGTCTTCAGTGAAGTCCTGAATGGGATAGCCATCCACCGACACAACCACGAGCTGACCATCGCGCTGCCACACTGCGAAAGGCTCGCGCTCCACAAACTCGATCAAAAGCTGATCGGGATAGAGTTTACGAACGCGCACATCCTTGACGAGTGAATGTTCGCGCAGGCGCTCACGCACATCAGCGATATCGAGAAAAAGCAGCGAATTCTTTCCGCTCAGACCCGCGACCTGCAGAACGCGCTCTTCGGTCAACCCATGCGAGCCGGTGATCGTCACCTGATCCAGACCAAGGCCGATGGAGCGCGCAAAGGCATCGGCAGGCGTGCCATAGAGGGAGACAAATGCCTCGTAATGCCCACCACGCGCAATGCCATAGGAAATGCTCGCGCCCAAAAAGGCGACCGTCAGAACCGCGCCCAAGCCGCGACGCGAGAGCATGTCGAGCACGATATGGGAGCGGGAGAAGCCACGGCGGCGACCGGCAAAATGCGGGCGCGGCGCGAAGGCTGAGTATGACGAGAGCGAGGCACCACGATCTTCTTGAAGATCGGCCCTCGCATTGGCGTAAACCGGGCGCGCAGAGGCCGAGGCCCCAGCGGCCCCCCTCAACGTTTGCAGGAGGCGTCTTCCACCATCCATCGCACCAGCCCACCAAATGACATTCCGGCATAAGCCGCCATTTCGGGCACAAGCGAGGTCTCGGTCATCCCGGGCTGAGTGTTAACTTCCAGCACCACAAGCTCCCCAGTTCCACCAGGTCGGTCGTCGTAGCGGAAGTCGGTGCGACTCACGCCCCGGCATCCGAGCGCCTTGTGCGCCCTGAGGGACAACTGTTGAACAAGTTGGTAAATATTTCCTTTAAGATCAGCGGGAAGGATATGAATTGACCCACCTTTTTGGTACTTCGCCGCATAGTCGTACCAGCCGCCATCAGCGGCGCGGATGTCAATCACGTCCAAAGCCTGCTCACCCATCACCGCACAGGTCAATTCTCGCCCGGAAATAAAGGGTTCTGCGAGCATTTCATCGCCATGTGCCCAGTCTGCGGAGGTCAGCTCATGCGGCGGATGCGCCTGCCCTTCCTTGACGATGAAAACGCCATAGGACGAGCCTTCTGCGACCGGCTTGAGGACATAGGGCGGCGTTAACACATGGGCCTTGGCGGCCTCGAACCTGTTAACCACTTTGCCGCCCGGCACCGGCACGCCAGCCGCCGCCAGAACCACTTTCGCCATCTGCTTGTTCATCGCAAGAGCGGACGCCAACACGCCAGAATGCGTATAGGGAATGTTTAACACCTCCAGAATGCCCTGAATGGTGCCGTCTTCGCCAAAGGGGCCATGCAATGCATTCAAAGCCACATCCGGCTTCAGATCGCTTAATACCCGCGCTACATCGCGCGTTACATCGACGCGTGTAACGCGATAGCCCTCGCTTTCCAGCGCCTTTGCGCAAGCCTCACCGGAGCGCAGCGAGACGTCGCGCTCGGATGACCAGCCGCCCATGAGTACGGCGACATGTTTGCTCATCTGATCCCCCTCACGGCAGGCCGATGCGCCGGATCTCCCAGCGCAAGTCAATGCCGCTATTTGCCTTCACCCGGCGACGCACCTCTTCACCGAGCCCCTCAATATCCGCCGCAGTCGCGTTGCCGCGATTGATGAGGAAGTTGCAATGCATCTCGCTGACCTGTGCGTCACCTTTGGTGAGCCCGCGACAGCCCGCTGCATCAATCACCTTCCACGCACTTTCGGGCTTGGGATTGGCGAAAGTCGAACCGCCCGTCTTTTCGCGAATGGGCTGCGAGGCCTCACGCGCCTGCGTGATGCGATCCATCTCAGCGAGGATCATCGCAGGCTCGCCGGGACGCCCCTGAAACAGCGCACTGGTAAAGATGACATCATCCGGCACGCTGCAATGGCGATAGGAAAAACCCATGTCGGCATGGCTAAATCTGCGCAGATTGCCCGCACGATCAACACCGCGCGCCTCGATCAGAACATCGGTTGTCTCACCGCCATGGGCGCCTGCATTCATCCGCAAGGCTCCCCCAATGCAGCCGGGAATGCCGCGATAGAAAGCAAGCCCGTCAATACCAGCTTCTGCCGCCGCACGAGCGACCTTGACATCAGGCACCGACGTGCCAACGCGCAGCTGACACGCCGGCAGCACTTCGATCTCGCCAAAGGCCTTGCCGCCCAGCCTGATCACCACACCCGGCACACCGCCATCACGCACGATGAGATTGGAACCAAGACCGATGACCGTGACAGGAACGTCGTTCGGCAGATGTTTGAGGAAGTAGCTCAGGTCGTCTTCATCCGCTGGCGAGAAGAACACCTGGGCAGGCCCGCCGACGCGAAACCATGTATAAGGCGCGAGCGGTTGATTGGCGCTCATGCGTCCACGCAACTGCGGCATGACAGCACTAAGCGCAGGCGTAATGTCAGGAAAACTCACTTGGAGCCCCCGGCCAATTGCTCCGGCAGCGCATAGGCCCATTGTGTGATATTGCCGGCACCCAGACAAACCACATAATCGCCCGGCTGAGCGAGATCGCGAATGATGGCCGGTAAAGCCTCCGGCCCCTCAAGGTCCATCACATTGCGATGACCATGAGCTTTGATGGCGGAGACGAGATGCGCGCGATCAATGCCCTCAATCGGTTTTTCACCTGCAGCATAGACATCTGCCACAAGCACCGCGTCTGCATCATTGAAGCAGGTGGCGAATTGATCAAACAGCGCTTGCAGGCGCGAATAGCGATGCGGCTGTACAATCGCAATCACTTGCCCCTTGGTTGATGCACGTGCAGCACGCAGCACTGCAGAAATTTCCACGGGATGATGGCCGTAATCATCAAAGATAAGGGCGCCGTTCCACTCACCCGTCTTCGTAAAGCGACGCTTCACGCCACCAAAACCTTGCAGGGCCGCGCGGATCGCTTCAACAGGCATTCCAAGCTCATAAGCAACCGCAATGGCCGCCGTCGCATTGAGCGCATTGTGATGGCCGGGCATCGGCAACAGCACATTTTCGATATAGGTCGCGCGCGATGTTTTGCGGTCGCGGATGATGACATTGAAGCGGCATTCGCCACCGGTCAGATCGACATCCAGCAAACGCACATCCGCCTGCGGATTTTCGCCATAGGTGATGACACGGCGATCTTCGATCCGCCCAACCAGCTCCTGCACGGTTGGATGATCAAGACACATGACCGCGAAACCATAGAAGGGCAGATTTTCCACCAGCGTGCGGAAAGCTTCCTTCACCGCATCAAAGGTTTTGAAATGATCGAGATGTTCCGGGTCGATATTGGTGACAATGGCGATGTCAGCGGGGAGCTTCAGGAAAGTACCATCGCTCTCATCAGCCTCAACCACCATCCATTCGCCTTCACCCAGACGCGCATTGGTGCCATAGGCATTGATGATGCCACCATTGATGACAGTGGGGTCAAAGCCGCCTTTGTCGAGCAGCGTTGCCACCATGGATGTGGTCGTTGTCTTGCCATGTGTCCCGGCAATCGCGATGCATTGCTTGAGGCGCATCAGTTCCGCAAGCATTTCCGCACGACGCACAACAGGCAAACGGCGCTCGCGTGCAGCCGACAATTCCGGATTGTCGCGACGAATGGCAGTTGAGACGACAACGACTGCTGCCTTGCCCAGATTTTTTGCATCATGCCCGATAAAGACCTGCGCGCCCTTGTCACGCAGTCGCTTCACATTGGCACTGTCTGCCGCATCAGAGCCCTGCACCTGATAGCCCAGATTGAGCAGAACTTCAGCGATGCCCGACATACCAATGCCGCCAATGCCGACGAAGTGAATGGGGCCGAGTTCGCGCGGCAATTTCATTTCGCTGTCTCCGCAGTTGCACGCGCCATCACGCTTTGAACAAGATCCGCCAGCCGGTCGGCTGCATCTGGCACGCCTGCGGCCTTGGCCGCAGCTGCGCGCCCCTGCAGCCTTTCAGGCCCATTCATGGCAGCTTCAAGGCGCCCCGCAAGCCATTGCGGTGTAAAGTCCGTTTGCGCCACGACATCCACAGCGCCCGTCGCCTCAAGCTGGCGCGCATTGGCCGCCTGATCCTGATCCAGCGCAAAGGGAAATGGCACAAGGATCGCCGGGCGCCCGATCACGGCCAGCTCCGACACAGTCGATGCGCCTGCACGCGCAATCACGAGATGCGCTTGCGCGATGCGTTGCGGCAGATCTTTGAAAAAGGGCGCGACCTCTGCAGCAAGACCCATGCGCTGATAAGCCTCACGCACCCGCTGCTCATCTTCTCCGCGTGCCTGCTGCACAATCACGAGCCGTGCACGCTGTTGCGGGCTTAGCAATTCAATCGCGGCTGGCACGATATCAGACATCACCTTCGCGCCTTGCGATCCACCTGTGATAAGCAGCCGCAAGCGCTGATCCGCAAAAGCCGGATAGGCTGTCTGGGCGGCTTCCAACACGCTGGGGCGCACGGGATTACCTGTCACATGCACGAGCGAGCGAAGGGAGGCTGGCACGCCACCCGGCTCAGGAAAACCGCATCCAATTGCGGTGACGCGAGAACTCAAGAAGCGATTGGCTTTGCCAAGCACCGCATTCTGATCGTGAATGATGGTGGGAACGCCAAGCAGCGAGGCGGCCAGCACAGGCGGCACAGTCGGATAGCCGCCAAAGCCCACGACACAGGCAGGACGATGCTGACGCAACAACCACAGCGCGCTTGCCACACCGCGCAGCAAAGTCAATGCCGCAAGGCCCTTGCCAACAAGCGAGCCACTGCGCGGCGTAGCAGAAGGAATGGTGTGAATTGCCCTTGCTGGAAACTGGCTGCCATACCGCAGCGCGCGATCATCCGTAGCAAGCTCAACGGCAATACCGCGCGCTTGCAGGGCAATCGCAAGAGACTCAGCGGGGAAAAGATGTCCGCCTGTGCCGCCTGCTGCGAGAAGGACCGTTTGTTCCATCAATCACCCACGCGACCAATGATTTGTGATTTCGGCCGGCGCCGTGTCACCGCGATCAAAAAGCCCATACCGATTGCCAGTGATATCAGCGACGAACCACCGTAAGAGATGAATGGCAGTGTCATGCCCTTGGCCGGCATCAGATGCAGATTGACCATCATGTTGATCGCACTTTGCAGACCAAACAACATGACAAGCCCTGCCGCAGCGAAACGACAGAAGGGGTCTTCGTTCTTGGAGGCCATCCACAAGGTGCGCAGAACGATGAAAGCGAAAAGCATCACGATGCCGATGCAAAAGAGCACCCCAAACTCCTCGCCAGTGACCGCGAAAATGAAGTCCGTATGGCTGTCAGGCAGGATGCGTTTCAACGATCCCTCACCCGGTCCCTTGCCGAGCCAGCTACCTGAGATGAAGCTTTCCATCGCTGTATCGACCTGGAATGTATCACCGATGCCAGTGCCGGTAGATGGGTCGATGAACTTTTCTATGCGCATCCGCACATGCGGGATGAACTTGTAAGCAAGCAAGACACCGACAGCGCCCACGCCACCAATGCCCGCCACCCAGAACCAATGCAGTCCCGCCATGAAGAAGAGCGCGGCCCAGACGATAGATACCAGCATGGTCTGGCCAAAGTCAGGCTGCAGGATAAAGGGCACGATGGTTGCAGGCAGCAACATCAACGCAAGGATATTGCCGGGCACATCGCGACGCCGGGCGCCTTCCGAAAAAGCCCAGGCTGCAAGAACGACAAAAGCGGGCTTCACAAATTCAGATGGCTGAATACCAAAGATCCAGCGACGCGCGCCCTTGATCTCGACGCCATACATGATCGCCAGGATCACAAGCCCCATACCGCCTGCAAAAATGAGAAGCGCTGCACGACGCACCAATCGGGGCGATAGAAAGGATGTTGCGACCAGCAGCACTGCGGCCGGAACGAGATAAATGACCTGCCGGTTGACGAAGTGGAATGTCGGCAATCCCAAACGTTCAGCAACCGGCGGAGATCCTGCCAGTGTGAGCACAAGGCCCAGAACCATCAAGGTTGCAATGGAGGCCAACAACCAGCGGTCGATGGTCCACCACCAGTCAGCAAAGGGAGAACGTTCGGCGCGTGATACCATGGCTCGTCCTCATTGGGCTGTGGCGCGGGCGATCAACCCGGCCACGAGAGCGCGGAAATGATTCCCCCGCATCTCGAAATTGGTGAACTGGTCATAAGACGCGCAAGCCGGAGACAGCAGAACAACCGCAGGTCCGCCATCTTTGGCTGCATCTTCCGCAGCGCGCGTGGTTGCAAGATCAAGCGTGCCGCAGGCTTCAAAGGCAACATGGCCCAAAAGTGTGCGCGCAAAGTCGTCGCTCGCAGCACCGATCAAATAGGCCTTGCGAACCTTGCTCAACAAGGGGACCAGTGACTCAATGCCGCCTTCTTTCGACTTGCCGCCGATGATCCAGTAGATATTCTCAAAAGACAGAAGCGCTTTCTCAGCGGCATCTGCATTGGTGGCTTTTGAGTCATTGATGAAGAGGGTCACGCCGATGCGCCCCACCTCTTCCATGCGATGCGCAAGGCCGGGGAAGCTCGCAAGACCTGCGCGAATAGCATCCCCCGCCACACCGGCAAATTCGCAAGCCGCGAAGGCAGCAGAAGCGTTCTGACCATTATGCGCGCCACGCAAGGCGCGCGCTGTGGCAAGATCAGCCAGCATGACACCATCGCGCATCAGCCGTCCATCGACATAAGTGATCGCATGGGCATGCGTGCTCACTGCTTTTGAGATCGCCGCCACCTTGCCCTTGCGGCGCGCCAAGATCGCGCGGCAATAGTCATCATCAATGCCAATCACAGCTGCATCAGCCG
>CAZLBA010000024.1:0-27885 GCA_964557555.1 uncultured Beijerinckia sp. | reverse complement strand
GCTATGTGTGGACGGGATAACCGCTGAAGGCATCTAAGCGGGAAACCCACCTCAAGACGAGTTCTCCCTCGAGAGCCGTGGAAGACGACCACGTTGATAGGCCGGATGTGGAAGCGCAGCAATGCGTGGAGCTGACCGGTACTAATCGCTCGATAGGCTTGATCGCTCTCATTACTCAATGTCCATCAAAGGAAGGCAGTCGCCAGTAGGCGCTCGGCAGTCGGAAATGACTGTTGATGCTGAATGGCCCCTGCCTCCAAAAATAGAAAGACCACAGACGTGACGCAGCCCCAGTCCAAACCGACTGCCGACTGCCAACTCACGACTGCCAAAGTTTTGCTTCACCCGTTCTTCGCCGGCCTGGTGGCTTCTGCGGAGTGACAAGACCCGATCCCATCCCGAACTCGGCCGTCAAACGCTCCAGCGCCAATGGTACTATGTCTCAAGACCTGGGAGAGTAGGTCGCTGCCAGGCCTGCCAAGAACGGACAAAACCTCATCACAAACCACAAATCAAAAGCGGCCCACATGGGCCGCTCTTGCGTTTAAGGCCCAATGCCCAAACCAGCCCCAAAAAAGCTGGACAAAGCAAAACCAAAAGCCCAAAACGCAACTCAATAAACACCCATGACGCGGGGTGGAGCAGCCCGGTAGCTCGTCAGGCTCATAACCTGAAGGTCACAGGTTCAAATCCTGTCCCCGCAACCAAACATAAAACCGCCCCGAGAGTAAAAGCTCCGGGGCGGTTTTGCTGTCGTGCATGTCGGGGGGCAGCGTGATCTGTGTTGACGCATCTGCGATCTCTCGGCCATCGCTCATCGCTGCTTGAGGCCCATCAGGTTGGCGAGCAGGTTACGTTGGGCCTGTGATGTGCCCGCGGCAATGGTGGCAGAGCGACTGTCTCGGAAGTAGCGTTGCATGTCGAAATCTTCATTGAGCCCATAGGCTCCCATCACCTGCACGCCCATATTTGCGAGCTTTGCATAGAGCTCCGATGTGAAGAGTTTGGCATGGGTAATTTCCCGCAATGCGTCGCGCTGTTGCGAGACAAGCCATGCGGCACGCCACATCAGCAATTTCCCTGCTTCAAGATCTGTTTCCATATCAGCCAACATATGACCAATGGCCTGAAACGTGCCGATCTGCTGCCCGAACTGAATGCGCTCCTGTGCATAGCGTATGGCAAGATCGACGATCGCTTGCGCGCCACCAACATTACCTGCAGCTGAGACCGCGCGCTCATATTGTAATCCGCTCATCAGGCAATCCCAGCCGCCGCCCTCCCCGCCAATCACGCGGTCCGCAGGGACCTGCACATCGCGCATGAACACTTCGTAGGTGCCAATGGTGCGTCGTCCCAACATGTCGAGCTTGCGCAGTTCGAGTCCTTCAGCGTCATTGTCGATGAGGATATGGGTCATTCCCTTGCGATAATGGGCAGCCTTATCTGTTTTGACATAGGTGCAGATTGTGCTGTTTTTCAATGCAACACCGGTCGTCCAGAGCTTTTGACCATTGATGATGTAGTGGTCGCCCTTGCGCTCAGCAAAGCTGCGTATATTGCCGACATCGGATCCAGCATCGGGTTCAGAAATTCCGATGCTGAATTTTACCCGCCCATCATGCAAGCGTGGAAGCCAGTGATCGCGCTGCGCGTCGGTGCCCTTGCGGAGAATGTTCAGCCCGCAAAAAACACTGCCTGAAAAGGCCATGCAAAGATCTGTAGAGACGCGCGAGATTTCATAGACGACGATAGCAAGGTCAAGTGCAGAGCCTCCGAGGCCGCCGACCTCAACAGGAAAAGGCAGGCGTAAAAGTCCAGCGTCCACCCATGCCTGATACAGTTCTTCGGGGAAGCTCCGTTCCTTTTCCCATTTGCGCACCGCCTCTGCTGGTGCGTGGCGTGCCATCAATTTAGCAACGCTCTCGCGCAGCATGTCCTGTTCTTCGGTGAAAGCGAAATCCATGTATCACTCCAGCACGAAGAGTGCGTCGAGCGCGATGCAGCCCTGAGGATAAACATTCACTGGGTTTACGTCGATTTCGCTGATCGCCTCATTCGCTCGCATAAGAGCCCCGATCTCAAGTACCAGTTCGACGAGGCTTTCAACATCGCGTGGCTTATCACCACGCACCCCCTGCAGGAGGGCAGCGCCTTTGAGCCTGCCGATTGCTTGCTTGATCTCGCTGGCGCCTGCTTGGGCTGGAAGCGAGATTGCGTCATGCAGCGTCTCCGTCCAGATTCCGCCGAGTCCAACAACAATCATGGGGCCCCAATGGGCGTCGCGCTTGGCCCCGACAATCATTTCAGTCGCGCCTCGCGGGGCCATTTCCTCGACAAGGATGCCATCGAGCTGGATATTCTTGTCATAGGCTTTCACATTGGAATAAAGGCGCTCCCAGCCTTCACTGAGTGCCGCATCATCTGTGATGCCTACCAGAACACCACCCGCTTCACTTTTGTGCGCCAGCATGTCTGCTTGCGCCTTCATCACAACAGGAAAGCCAACGCGATGGGCGATCTGCAGCGCCTCATCAAGATTGCGAGCAAGGCCGCCCTCTGGAACTCGCAGCCCAAGAGTTTTTAGAACCTGCTTCCCTTTCCATTCCGCCATCGACCCAGCATTGCCGCTGACTTTGACGGATGCCCTATGATTGCTATCGCTGATGACCTGTTGAGCGTCGCCATGCGCTGAAAGCCGCGCAATCGCTCGCAACGCCCGATCAGGTGAGCGGAAAAAGGGGATGCCACTTTCGCGGATCTCTTGAATGAACTGATCGTCGAGCGGGTAATCATCACCCATATAGGCAACAGCGACAGGCTTTCCTGCAGCCTCCAGAACCGGCTTCATGGCATGCCACTTGGCAAGCTGTTGGGGCTTGCCGCCGCCCATGGCGGCGACCAGCAAGAAGCCAGTGGCCGGGTCATCCAGGAGTGCTGCGGCGCTTTCACCAAAGAGGCTCGGCTTCTGCATTCCTGCTGCGGTGATGTCCAGCGGGTTGGAGATGGTTGCAAAGGAGGGAAGGATGTTGCGCAATTTTTGTTGCGTCGATGCAGAGAGCGCCGGCAGCTTCAATCCGAGATCGGCGCAGAAGTCGAGGGAAAAGCCACGCAAGGCGCCTGAATTGCTCAGCACGGCAACACCGCCACTCATTGGCAGTTCATAGCGCGCCACGAGCGTCGTGACATCAAATAATTCATCAAGGCCAGAGACGACCACAACGCCTTCACGCTCGACGCTTGCCTTCATCGTTGCATGATCGCCTGCAAGCGCGCCTGTGTGAGATCGTGCTGCCTCTGCCGCGCCGTCACTCTTGCCCGGATGCAGTAGTACAATTGGTTTATTCGCCTTGCGTGCGCGCTGAGCCAGGTGGAGAAAGCGCTGCGGGTTGCGGATCTGTTCGACAAACAGCGAGAAGCAGCTGATTGAAGGATCGTCGATCAGGAGGTCGAGGTAGTCCTCGGCACAAATGACAGCTTCATTGCCTGTCGAGATTGATTGCGCGACTGGTACGCCACGCCCCATCAGGGCATATCGGATATTACCTTGCATAGCGCCACTTTGCGCAATCACACACACGCCAGCGCCGCGGGGTGGACAGGGTTCGACGGGCTCGAAGGTTAGTGGAACGCCTTGCGCGTAATTGACGGAGCCAATGCAATTGGGGCCGAGAACAGCCAGACCAGCTTTGCGAGCGGCGCCTGAAAATGCGTCCTGCATCTTTGCCCCGGCTTCATCTTGCTCGCTGAAGCCAGAGGCAAAAACAACGACGCCGCCGATCTTACGATCGATACAAGCTTCAATGCTTTCACCAACAGCCTGAGCGGGAACGATGAGAACAGCTGCGTCAATGCCCTCAGGAAGGTCATGAATCGAGGCGACGCATGGCGTGCCATCAATTTCGCTGCGCGAGCGACTGACAAGATGGATCGTTCCGCTGAAAGCAAAACGCCGGAGATTGACAAGCAGATTGTTGCCGACAGAAAAGGGCTCTGGTGAAGCGCCAACAATGGCAAGCGAGCGCGGCCGCAGGAGCCGCGCAAGATTTTTTTGCATATTTGGATTTTGCATACTCACTCCCGACGATATGCGCCGAGGCCGGGGCGATAACTTTTCTCATCGAGAAACTGTTTCATGCCCTTTGTGGCACCATCCTCCGGGTCGCGATATTTGGTCTGGTCCGATTTCGCAGCGAGATATTCCGCTGCCATGTCCCACGACATCTCGCGTGTATAGTGATAGGCAGTCTTGCAGGCGCGCAGGACGTTGGGGTTTTTTTCCATCAGCTTCTTTGCCAGCGCCGTCGTCTTTTGGACAAGCTGATCCTTGGGCACGGCGAAGTTTACGAGCCCGATATCTTCCGCTGTGCGGCCATTGAAGGTTTCGCCGGTCAGGATGTAGTAAAGCGCCTTGCGCTGCGACAGGGCCATCGCGACTGACTTTGTCACGATGCCAGCAGGGATGATGCCCCAGTTGATTTCAGACAGGCCGAAGGTCGCATCTTCATCTGCGACAGCCAGGTCGCAGCCAAGCAGGATTTGAAAGGCGCCGCCAAAGCACCAGCCATTGACCATGGCGATCGTCGGCTTAGGGAAATACATCATGCGGCGCCACTGCCAGCCGGAATTCGCTTTGTGCAAGCGTTCACGCAGGATGGGGTGGCCTGCATCCGGCTCACGGAAATATTCCTTCAGGTCCTGACCAGCTGAGAAGGCATCACCGGCGCCGGTGATAACGACACATCCAACACTGTCTTCCATTTCCAGAACATCGAGCACCTGCACCATCTCATAGACGATGCCCGGATTGAACGCGTTGCGCTTTTCTGGACGGTTGAATTTCACCCATGCAATACCGTCCTCGACGGTCACCAGAACATTCTGCTGCGGCAAAGAAGCAAGGCCGTTGGCCTGATCGGTCATGATGTCCTCCATTGAGAACTGCGAGATTAGGCGCTCATGTGAAGGCTCGCAAAGCTTTTTTGCCCAAGGCCCATTCTGGTGGGAAATTGGCTCTGCCTTTTTCCAGAGTTTTTCTTCAATGGCTTCACAAGCCGAAGAATCTGGATAAGCTTTCGTCCCAAAGAGAAACCCAGTGGGAGGAAAAAATGTCATCCACCTTACGTCGCCATATATTGGCCGGCCTTCTGGCAGGGGGGCTCGCCTTTGGAGGCGCCAGCGCACAAGCGGCAGACAAGGTCAATGTCGGTGTCTTGAATGCCGCCGGAGATGTGGGGCTTTTTATTGCCCAAGAGCGTGGCTATTTCAAAGCTGAAGGGCTTGATGTGACGCTGAACCTGCTCGATTCAGCAGTCAAGATGGTACCCCTGCTGGGCACGGGAGATCTTGATGTTGGAGGTGGGGCAACTTCTGCGAGTCTTTATAATGCAGCTGATCGCAGGATCGACCTGCGTGTTGTGGCTTCACGCGCACGAACAGCGCCGGGCTTTCTCTATCAGGGCTTGTTGATCCGCAAGGATCTTGTCGATAGTGGACGCTACAAGTCCTATTCCGATTTGAAGGGCCTGAAATTTGGCTTTGCAGCGCCGGGGTCAACGCCACTGTCTTCGCTGAATGAAGTTTTGAAAAAGGGCGGCCTGAAATTTGGCGACGTGAATGTGGCTTATCTCAATTTCGGTGCACAGGTCGCAGCGCTGCAAAATGGGGCAATCGACGGCACGGTTCTGATCGAGCCTTATCTCAGTCAGGTCGTCAAACAGGGCTCCGCCGTACTGATCGCGCCCACAGAATCCTATTATCCAGGGGCTGAAGTTTCGGTCCTCTTATATGGCGATAAATTCATGAAGCAGCGCCCCGATGTTGCCAAGCGATTCATGAAGGCGTTCTTGCGTGGTGTTCGTGATTTCAATGATGCGATCGAAGGGGGTCGATGGAAGCAGGGTCCTGTTGCTGATGCGGTGATTGGCATCTTTGCGCGCAACACCAATATGCCTGAAGCCACTATTCGCGGAATGACGCCGCAATATGGCGACCCGGATGGCAATGTGAATGTGGAGAGTTTGCGCACTGATCTGGCTTTCTTCAAAGAAAGTGGCAATGTGACCAGTGCGACAATCACCGCTGATATGCTGGTTGATCTGTCATTCGCAAAGGCTGCTGCGAAAGAGCTTGGACCCTATAAGCCGAAGAATTGAGGCAGCAGGCTGGCTCACCACCCCTGTGTGCTGAGCCAGTCTTCCAAAAGCTCCATCTTTTCGAGCCCGAAAAAAGGTTCATCATCGACGATGAAGAAAGGTGAACCAAAGACGCCCCTTGCAAGAGAGCGGTCAACAGCAGCGCGCAACAGGCGGTCGCCTTCGCCAGATGCGAGTGCGTCTGCGAGCATTTGACGATCCGCTCCGACCTCGCTTGCAAGGTCAAGCGCCAGCTCTGCATGGCCAATATCGCGTCCATCGCCCCAGTAGGCCTTGAGCAAGTGACGCGCGACGGTCTTGGCCTCTTCGGGATTGCTGTCTTGAATGATGTGAAAGATGCGCCCGGCGGGGATTGGGTTTGCCGGTGGCGTGTCGAGATCACGCCCGATCCTGATACCGTGTCGGCGCATATAACGCAGGAGGTCATGCTTCAGGTAATCGCCTTTGAGCGGATATTGCCGCAGGGGCTTCATGCCCATCACCTTGAGCACGCTGACGCCGAGCAACATGGAATGCCACTGCGTTGTGTAGCCGTGACGGGCGGCCAATGCGTCAATGCGCAAGCTTGCGAGCCAGCCAAAGGGGGAAATGAAGTCGAAATAGAAGTCGAGATGGCGCGTCACATCGTCACCAGATCAAAGGGCAGCCGGAAAGACGCCAGATGGTTTCTGACCTCAGCGATCGTGTCTTCGCTTGCACCGCTCACTGTAACATGAAGCTTGATGGCGGTATCCCCTGCAGTCGCCCGCAGCTCTAGATTGGCGTCGGGTGCGATGGCAACAAGGGCCTCCTTCACCACATGCTCTGCAGCTATGCAGCGTAGTTCCGGCTTGAGGATCTTGCCTGTTGCTGTCGTTGCGAACCGTTCGACCGTCCAGATCCGTTTGGGATAAGCAGGTCGCTCTGGAATATGCGTGACGGCAATCTGCATCAGCTCGTCCATGCTGCAAGACATGCCGGGCCGCAATTGGACGAAGGCAACGGGAAGCTCGCCTGCATAGGGATCTGGCTGGCCCACGGCCGCGCAAAGCTCAACGGCAGGGTGGGTCAGCAAAGCTTCTTCGATAATGGCCGGGTCGATATTGTGGCCACTTCGAATGATGACATCCTTGGCGCGGCCTGTGATGAAGACCCGGCCCTCCTCATCAATGTGGCCGACATCGCCGGTTTTCAGCCAGCCGCCGGGGAGAAAAGCATCCAAGTTCCGGGCTGCATCCGTATAGCCGGGGCTAATTTGTTTTCCGCGAGCGATGAGCTGGCCGGTCTGGTTGATGCCGAGTGGCTGATCAGGGTCCGGCTTTTCTTCTTTCAGCGCAATAACGCGCACTTCACTGCAGGGCAGCGGAAAACCGCAGGAATGGGCAACACGCGGCGCGCCGAGTGGTTCTACGCTTACAACGCCACATGCTTCTGTCATGCCGAACATGGCGCGAACTGGAACGCCGAAACGTTGCTCGAAAGTTGTCGCAAGTTCTGGTGGCAGGGGAGAGCCGCCCGTAATGAGGACCCGCGCGCTCGAAATATCTTCACCCGCGAGATGTCCATTGAGAAGTGTCGTCATGAAAGTGGGGCCACCTGTCAGGATCGACACTCGATGGCGTTCAACGATTTTCCAGTGATCAGCAACAAATCGTTTATTGCGCATCCCAAGCTTGGAGGGGATGAGGATTTGCGCGCCGGCAGATATCTCTGCAAGCCCATGGCAGAAAACACCCGCAACATGGAAGAGCGGAAAACCATTCAACACAACATCGCGATGCGTGAAGTCATAGGCAAGGCCCATGAGCCAGCTTGCATAGACTTCATTGGCGTGAGTGTGGCGTACGAGCTTTGGTGTACCCGTGGTCCCGCCCGTGTGAAAGAGCGCCGCAATGCTCTCGCCTGTCAGTTCCGGGTCAAAGGCCAGTTCATCTGGCTGACTTGCGATGAGTTCGTCGAAGTCAAGAATGCCTGATCCGGTTGCGCCGCCGATTTGGACGATGGTGAGGTCAGGCAGCGCGCTCCTGATCGTCTCGACTTTTTGCGCAATTTCGAAATCGGTATCGGGCCCAAAGCTGACAAGAAGTTTGGCATTCACAGTGCGCAGCAAGCCTGAGATATGGCTTGGTGACAGCATGTGATTGATGGGGCACACGATGCCTGCCGCCTGTGCCGCGAAGATCGTTACAAAAGCGTCGGGCAAGGTTGGCAATAGAAAGGCTATGACATCTTCCCGTCCAATCCCCAAAGCGCGAAAGGCATTCGCGCACTGATTCACGCGAGACAAGAAAGCAGCATAAGTGAGGATGCAGGGTTCATCCTCGGCGCTACCGGTTTCCAGTAGAGAAATTGCTGGCCGCTCTGCGTAGGTTTGGGCTGCCTGCGAAAGGAGATCATAGGTCGTTTTGACCGGCACAAGCTCCGCGCCTTTTGTTTCGATGGCGCGGAGATCAGCATATGTTGAGAATTGTGGACGCACGCTTTGACCCATTAGTTCACTTCAGCACCCGATGCTTTCACGATGGGCCCCCAACGTTCGACTTCCGCAGCCACATAATTCTTCAATTCACTATAGCCACGTGGATCAGGCGTGAGGAACAGGGATTCAATTCGCTTGCGTCCCTCAGGGCTTTTAACGACTTCGACAGTCTCTCGCGAAATACGTTCTGCGATTTCGGGCGGCAGACCGGCGGGCGCAACAAGACCAAGCCAGGCAGCGTCCTGAAAGCCCTGATAACCGAGATCTGCAAAGCTCGGTACATTGGTCAGGGCGGGAATGCCTTCTGGTGGGGCCACGGCAATGGCCCGCAGATCGCCATTTTGCAGAAGGCCGAGTGCTGCTGCGATGTGAGAGAAGCTTGCCTGAATGCGTCCGGCCACCAGATCGTTCAGAGCAGGCGATACTCCCTTATAGGGCACATGGGTGCCTTTGATTCCGGTTGCACGGACCAGCATGGAGCCAAGCAGGTGATGCGGTGTTCCAGAACCAGCGGAACCGTAAGTGAACCAGTCCGGCTCCGCCTTGGCGCGTGCGACGAGTTCAGCAAGTGTCTTTGGTCCATTTTTGGGAACGAAGAGGGCGAAGGGTGACTTCGCAACCGTGCAAACGAGCGTGAAGTCATTTACAGGATCATAACGCAGATTTTTGTAAAGGGCGGGTGCCACGGCGAGCCCTGTCGAGCCGCCAAACATCAAGGTATATCCATCCGGCTCGGCGCGCTTGAGATTGGCAGCGGCCAGCGTCGTGCCTGCGCCCGGCTGGTTCTCGATCACAAAAGGCTGCTTCAGGCGCGGATAGAGCAATTCCCCAAGCGCGCGTGCAATGACGTCAGGCCCATCGCCAGGCGGAAAGGGAACAATGATCTTGATAGGCCGATTGGGATAGGTCGAATCGGCCCGCGCTGAAAGTGGCAAGGCAGCAGCCGCTGCAAGTGAAAGCGCGCCACGCCGGGTAAGCAACATAGTGTCCCTCCGTTATTTTCAAGATCAAGTTCGATTATGAAGTTGGTTGCGCGTCTATGCAAGCGACCCTGGCCTCTGACGCTTGATTTTGGAGGCGTGCAGCAGCGTCGCATGTGCTTGCGCTCTCATAACCAAAACGCAAAAAACCGCCCGGTGAGTCTACCATCCGGGCGGTTCTGTCTTTGGCGTTGAGCGCCCTTGGTTATGCCGGGCGGCCGAGCATTGGCCTATCCTTATTTGGCAGTCGCAGCGCCGGAGACGGGACCCGCGACCCGTATAGCGATGACAGCTGGTGAGCCTTGTCGAACCTGCCGCAGACCTTCTTCAAGGGCAGCGCCGATCTTCTCGCTCTCGCTCACATAGGCGCCATATCCACCTGCGGCTTCAGCAAGACGTGCAAAATCAGGCGGAGGATCAAAGACGCCTCCGTTGTAATTGCCGGACTCGACAGCGACGCCATCAGGATACAAGCGCTGCAAGCCCGTCGTTCCTGTGCTGTAACTTCCATTCACAAAGACGACGGACAAGAAAGGCGCCTTGTGATAGCTGGCGGCCCAAAGGGCGGCCATCGGTGTGCCAAACATGAAATAGCCATCGCCGCTGGCGAGAACAACGTCGCGATCAGGCGATGCCAGCTTGGCACCGAATGCTGCGCCCGATCCCCAGCCGCCGGAACTGCCGCCACTGCGGAAGTAGCTTCCTGCCTTCTCGCGTTTAGCAAAGGCGCGCACGAAGTCACCATTGCTGATGGCATCATTCAAAAGCACAGCATCGGGATTGAGGATATGGCCGAGTTGTTGCGCCATCAGCCGACCGGTTATTTTGCCTGAGCGTGCATCTTCCGCTGCTTGCGCTTCAAGGCGAGCCCATTGCTGCTGCTTGCGCTCAGCCAATCGCTGTCGTCTTTCTTCAATTCGGGAGAGGTCCGCAGTATCGAGCAGCTTGCAGGCTGCGGCAAAAATCGCACGCAAGGTGGAAGTGACCGATGCAGGAATCCACAAATCGGCGCGAAACTCCATTGTCTTGTAGCGAGACAAAACAGGATCTGGGCCGATCCAGACGATGCGCGCATCGGGGGCTGGCGATTGAGGTCCTGGAATGAAAGGCGCGACCGCATCCAGAACAACCACAACATCAGCATCCTGCGATTGTGGTCCTGTTCCGAAATGGGGATGAGAATGAGGAAAATTCATGCGGTCAGCGCCCGATGCCTCAGCGATGGGAAGCGCGAGCAATTCCGAAAGCTTGATCAATTCCTCGACCGACTCCGGGTCGCGGCCTGAACGTTCCACGAATATGCAGGGATTGCTTGATTTGACGAGCCATCGGGCAATGGTTTTCGCATCGTCCTCGCAAGGCGAAACCGGACGCGCAACACCAAGATCAAGGGCAGATGGAAATGCAGACTCTCCCCCAGTTCGCAACATCGCTGTTTCGCGCGGGATTGAGAGATAGACGGGCCCCTTTGCTTCGCTCATTGCAATCTGCATCAGGCGGCTGACGATCAGGCCGGGATTGTCCTGATGCTCCAGACGGTGATCAGCCTTGGTGTAGTCGCGTACAATGCCATTCTGGTCGCGGGGTTCCTGATGCCATTGCACGAGAGAGTCGCGTGCACCCGGCATGGAACCGGGAAAGGCGCGCGGGCCTGTGCCCCCACAAATCATGACAGGATAACCGCCGCGCCAAGCTGTATGCAGTGCAGCGCCATAGTGGAATGTACCAACATCAACATGCGAGACGGCAGCAGCCGGGCGGCCCGTCATCATTGTTGAACCCAGTGCGGCGTTGAGTGCCACGCCTTCATGTACCATGGTTACAAGACGGGGCGCAGGTGTTCCCCGCTTTTCGGCCTTTGCGATTGCCTCCTGAAAGAAGTTGATTTCTGTGCCGGAGACGAAAAACAAATGATCAATGCCGGACAGCTTCATCGCAGTGACGATGGCATCCGACCATTCATCTGTTGGATGGACTTGCCAGAAAGCATCGCGGCCCGTGCTTGCGGGGGATGTCTTGTCATTCATTGTTGGGGGCATCCTTGATAGAGCTTACTGGGTGACGTTGATTTTGTTGCTTTTGATCAGCGGTTCCCAGCGCGCGAATTCATCTTCGAGAAGTTTGCCAAATTCCTGTGGCGAAGCTGCAGCAATATCGAGGCCCAAGGCCTGCATTCTTTCACGCATCTTGGGATCTTCGAGCGCAGCGAGTGTGTCTTTGTAGATCTTGTCGATGATGGGTTGTGGTGTGCCCTTCGGCACCATGAGGCCATTGATTGCATAGACCTGTACATCCGGATAGCCCAGCTCGGCAAATGTCGGGACATTAGGAAACTGCGCAGAACGTTGGGCTGCAGCGATGGCGAGCGGTCGGATCTCAGGTTTTGTTTCGATGACGGAGATGGCTTGTGCCACCAGAGCCAGTGACAGATCGACCTCACCCTGCACCAGCGCTTGTCCAGACGGTGCGCTGCCACGATAGGGAACGTGAACGAGTTTTAGTCCCGCCGCATAGGCAAAGAGTTCGACACCAAGATGTCCTGATAGTCCTGTGCCTGATGACGAGTAGCTCACCTTGTCCGGATTGGCCTTGGCGTGGCGAACCAAATCATCCAGCGATGTGACAGGAAGGTTTCTGTTGGCCATCAACATATTTGGCGATGACGTGACGAGCACGACAGGGTCGAAGGCGTCGCGCGAATAGGGCACCTTGGCCTGAAGCAAATGCGCCATGACATTGGTTGCAAAAGTGCCAACCAGAATCGTGTAGCCATCGGGTTTGGCGCGAGCGACCGCGTCTGTGCCGATGATGCCGCTGGCGCCGCTGCGATTCTCGATCACGACCGGCTGGCCCCAAGTCGCGGACAGGCGTTCTCCAACTAGCCTTGCAGCAATGTCAGTTGCTCCACCGGGGGGGAAGGGAACGATGATCCTCACCGCGCGATCGGGGAATCCCTGCGCCATGGCGAGTGGCAAAGCCGACAAGAAAAAGAAGACGGAGGCGGTGGCCCTGATTAGCTTGTGCATGGCGTTCCCTTATCATTTATACTGGAGATTATTGCACATGGCCCCAGTTTGAAAGACTGTATCGAGACTGTCAGTGGGGGATAGCTCACATCTAGGTGACCGCAGAGTTCGGGCATGAGGGACGCCGCCAGCCTGAAGTTGCTTTCTCTCACATGTCTTTGCCTTCATGAGCCGATGAATTGTTGCTCGAAGGTTTGCGCGTTGACGGGCTGGCATTGTGCCAATAGTCTTGCCATGAGCACGAGTAAAATATGTGCAGGACAAACAAGAAACAAGCAGTGCCGGGCGGAGGAAACATCATGAAGCGACTTCAAATTGCAGCTGCGGGAACAGCATTATTGCTCATGACGGCATCTGCGAAAGCTGACAAGACTGCAGAGTTTTTCCGTCAGTCGGGTGTCACCATTGTCGTCGGCTTTGTGGTGGGCGGTGGCTATGATGTTTATGCGCGCATGTTGGGGCGGCATATGGGACGACATATTCCCGGCAATCCCAATATCATCATTCGCAATATGCCGGGCGCCGGTTCCATGGCTGCGGCGAATTTCATCTACAATAATGCCCCCAAGGATGGATCGCAGATTGGTACATTCTCGCGCAGCATTCCCACTCAACCGCTATTTGATCGGCAAGGTGTCCAGTTTGATGCGTTGAAATTTAGTTGGATTGGCAGTCCTGCATCGGAAGTGAGCGTCATCTTCTCCCCCAAAACCAATGGCTTTAAGTCGCTTGATGATCTTCGCGCCCGACCGATGCGCGTGCCCGCCAGTGGCTTGGGCGCTGATAGCGCAATCTATCCATTCGTCACAAATGCAACGCTTGGGACGAAGCTCAAAGTTGTGACCGGCTATCAGGGTTCGGGTGATTTCATGTTGGCGATTGAACGTGGTGAAGTGGATGGAATGGGTGGATCATCCATCAGCACATTGCGCTCCACGCGTCCCCAATGGCTCAAGGACAACCTTATCGACATTCACTTGCAGCTGGCTCTGCACAAACATCCCGATTTTCCAAATGTCCCGCTGATTGTTGATCTCGCAAAATCCCCTGAAGAAAGACAAGTCCTGGAACTTATCTTTTCACGTCAGCTTGTCGCCTTCCCCTTTGCGGCTCCACCCAACATTCCTGAAGACCGTTTGAAGGCGCTCAGAGAGGGCTTTGAAAAGACGCTGCGAGACCCTCTATTCCTCGCTGAGGCTGAAAAATTCGGCATTGAGGTCGGGCCTGTCAGTGCTGCGGACATCATGAAAACTCTTGAGGCGGCCTATCATGCTCCTCCCGCCATTCTTGAGAGGGCGCGTGCCATCATCGTGCCGCCGCCCAATTAAGCCGCGTTTCCCGCGGTGCTTTGACAGCTCTCCAGTGGCGGGGAACGGGAGCAGAGCTTTCGACTTCTATCGGTGTGCCCGTTCGTTTTGAGCGAATGCTGGAGCCGGGTAGCAAAGTTTAGGCAAAGAGCATGTGAACCGCGCCTATCTTGACACATCTATTGTCCGTTCCCTAGGCTGATAGATGCAAATTTCAATGAAAACAAAAGATCTTCTGGGAGGAAAGCTTGAAACAATATGACCGTCCCTCGGTCGAATACACCGATAAGACGATTGCTTGGAAAAGTGATGTGGTGGCTGAGCTGCTGCGCAATTCCAAGATCCCGTTTGTGACGCTCAATCCCGGTGCAAGCTATCGTGGTCTGCACGACAGCATCGTCAATTATCTTGGCAATAGCGATCCCCAAATGCTGCTTTGTCTGCATGAGGATCATGTTGTCTCCATCGCGCATGGATATGCCAAGGCAACAGATCAGCCATTGGCCTGCGTGTTGCACAGTAATGTTGGCTTGATGCATGGGCTCATGGGCATCTTCAATGCATGGGCGGATCGCGTGCCGATGCTTGTGCTGGGAGCCACCGGTCCTGTGGAGCCTGAAAAGCGCCGGCCATGGATTGACTGGATTCATACCGCAAAAGACCAGGGCGCCTTGTTGCGCAATTATGTGAAATGGGATGATGAACCTCGCTCAACCCACGGTCTCATCGAAGGCGTGATCAGGGCGCTTCAAGTGACAAAGGCTGCGCCGCGCGCGCCTGTTTATGTCTGTCTTGATGCAGGTCTTCAAGAAGAGCCCGTCGAGGGCGAGATTCACATTCCTGATCTCGCGCGTTTTCAGCCTCCTGCCGCTCCAACAGGCTCGCCGGCAGAGATCTCCGAAGTCGCCGCTCTTCTGCAAAATGCCAAGCGGCCAATCATCATGTTTGGTCGTGGATCACGTCAGCAAAAAGACTGGGACAACCGCGTCAGTCTCTCGGAATTGTCGGGGGCTGCCGTCTTGACGTCCTTGCGTGAACGTTGTGCTTTCCCCACACAACATCCCCAGCATATTGGTCCCCCAAGTGGGTGGGTCTCTGCCGGGGCGCGTGCGGCCATCGAACAGGCAGATCTGATCATCAGTCTGGATTGGGCTGATCTCAATGGATATTTGCAGCAGATCAATCGCACCACAAGCAAGATTGCTGCAAAGATCGTTCATGTCTCGCTGGATAGCATGTTGCATAATGGCTGGAGCATGGATCATTTTGGTCTGGCGCCTGCAGACCTCCTGATTACGGCAGATCCGGATCGCTTCGTTGAACACTTGTTGCCGGCTTATTCGGCGGCTACGCAGCAGCGGAAAAGGGCACCATGGTTTCAGCATGAATCGCCCAAGCCGCGCGGCTATAATGAGAAGGCAGATCATAAGCTCGTGCCGCACGACATCGAGGCTGCTCTGGCAGAGCTACGCCGCGAGCATCTGTTGACGCTTGCCCATACGACGATTGGATGGGCTGCAACGGATTATCCATTTGCCGACCCGCTTGACTATCTCGGCCATGATGGAGGTGGGGGACTTGCCGCTGGTCCGGGTCTGACGATCGGAGCGGCGCTTGCCTTGCGCGACACAGATCGCGTTGTCGTTGGGGTTCTGGGTGATGGGGACTTCATGCAGGGTGCAACAGCACTCTGGACAGCAGCCCATTACAATATTCCTGCACTGTTCATCGTCTCAAACAACAAGTCCAACTTCAACGACGAGATCCATCAGGAGTCGGTTGCAAAAGTGCGCAAGCGGCCGGTGGAAAATCGCTGGATTGGGCAGCGTATTGATGATCCCGCGATCGACCTTGCTGCACTTGCGCGCTCGCAAGGTGTGCAGGCTGTCGGACCTGTCACCAATGTGCCGGATCTGCTGGCTGCTTTGCAGCTGGGGATCAAGACCGTCAAGAGCGGTAAGCCATTCCTGATCGATGCCAATGTCGAACCGGGTTACGCCAATATCCTTCTCAGCCGTCACGGCTAGAACAACGCCAGACTGGAGGAAAACACATGCTTCGCAAGCACGCCTATTTGGCCACTTTTCTGGCTTTTATGACACCAGCCATTGCACAAGACTTCCCCAACAAGTCCGTGCAGATCATCGTCCCCTCATCGCCCGGCGGCATTAGCGATACCGCAGCGCGCATCATTGGTGACGGGCTGAGCAAGCTTTGGGGACAGTCCGTTGTCGTTGAAAATCGTCCCGGTGGCGGTGGTTCGATCGGCACGGGCATCGCACGTAAAGCCAAGCCCGATGGCTATACTCTTTTGGTAACAACCAATGGTGAGTTTGCGCTCAACCCGGTCATTTATCCCAATCTTCCTTATGATCCGAACAAAGATTTTCTGCCGCTCGTTCTGGGCACCTATAACAAAATCGCTGTCGTTGCGAATGCCTCTTCGCCCTATAATACGTTTCAGGACTTCGTAGCGGCGGCCAAGCAAAAGCCGGGCTCTATTTCATGGGCCTCGGCAGGTTCAGGAACCTGGAACCATCTCGCAGGTGAATTGATGGCGAGTGAGGTCGGGATCAAGTTGATCCATGTTCCTTATAAAGGCGGTGGGCCTGCTTCAACGGCTGTAGCAGGCGGTGACGTTCCCATTGGTCTGCTGTCCATTTCCTCCGTTTTGCCGCATATCAAATCAGGCAAGGTGAAAGTCCTCGCGGTAACGGCCAAGGATCGTTCCACCTTCGACAAGAGTTGGCCAACGGTTGCCGAACTGGGCTTCCCGAATGTGGATGCAACCAATTGGGTGGGTTTCTTTGCTCCGGTTGGTGTTCCCAAGAATGTTGCCGACAAGATCGAAGCTGATGTGCGGCGTGTGCTGAATGATCCGGAAATGCAACAGCGCTTCACGGCAATGGCTATCGAACCTTCTGGCGCTGGATCATCCGAACTCACGCAGATCATTCGCGCTGACCGCGCGCGTGCCGAGCGAGTGGCAAAGGAAGCCAATATCCGCGTGGATTGAGGTTGGAGAGAATCATGACTCGCAGAACCGACTTTCTGGCAGGACTGTTCTTTGTCGCAGTCGGGCTCGCATTCATGATTGCAGCTCCTTCTTGCAGGTCTGTTGATCTTCATTGGCATCATCGTTGGACTGCGTGGCATCCTCAAGCCAGATGCAGAGCCTAGTCCCGAACTCGCCGCCATCAATCCCAAGAGTCTTGCAGCCATTCTGGGCGGTACGGTTTTGTTTGGCGTCACGCTGACCTATCTGGGACTGATTGCCGCCATTTTCGTGCTGGTTCTCGTGTCGTCGGCCGCTGTTGGCCGCAGCTTTCATTGGCAGACTTTCGTGCTGGCGGCAGCACTCGCCGCTTTCTCTGCCTGTTTATTTGTCTTTTTGCTTGGTCTGCCCATTCCTTTGTGGCCTGCGGGTTGAGGTGACGCATGGAAACCCTTCAGCAGCTCATCTACGGCCTGTCAGTTGCCATCACGCCTATCAATCTCTTTTACTGTTTCGTTGGTGTGCTGATTGGAACATTGGTTGGCGTCCTGCCGGGGTTGGGGCCGATCGCAACGATTTCGATGTTGCTGCCCATCACTTTTGCGCTGCCGGCTGACACTTCCATCATCATGCTGGCGGGCATTTACTATGGCGCTCAATATGGTGGTTCCACGACCTCTATTCTGATCAATATACCGGGTGAGGCGTCGAGCGTTGTCACAGCACTGGATGGTCATGCCATGGCAAAGTCCGGGCGCGCGGGCTCCGCGCTTGGCATTGCGGCGATCTCATCCTTCATCGCAGGCTGCTTTGCCACGGTCGTCATCGCCTTCTTTGCACCGCTGCTTTCAACCGTCGCATTGAGCTTCCGCCCGGCTGACTATTTCGCGCTGATGGTTTTCGGCTTGATTGCGGCAGTCGTGCTTGCCAGCGGTTCTGTTATCAAGGCGATTGGTGCCATCGTGATCGGCCTGTTGCTTGGCCTTGTGGGAAGCGATGTCAATTCCGGCGCTTTGCGATTTACCGGGGGCTTGCCGGAGCTGATGAATGGTGTTGAGTTTGTCGTGATTGCAATGGGGCTCTTTGGCATCGCTGATGCCATCATCAATGTACAGAAGAAACAGTCTCAGGATGTGTTGACAACCCGCATCGAGAAGCTGCTGCCAAGCAAGGCTGAGATGCGGCTTTCGATGCCGTCTATTGGCCGCGGCACAGTGATTGGCAGCTTGCTGGGCTTGTTGCCAGGTGGTGGAGCGCTACTCGCGTCTTTCGCGGCCTATTCTATCGAGAAGAAGGTTGCCACGCCTCCGCGTCATTTCGGCTCTGGCGATATTCGCGGCGTTGCAGCTCCAGAAGCTGCGAATAATGGCGGGGCGCAGACGTCATTCATCCCGCTTTTGACGCTGGGTATCCCATCAAATCCGACCATGGCGCTGGTTCTCGGAGCCTTGATGATTCAAGGTATCGCCCCTGGCCCGCAGGTCATGACCGACAGGCCTGCCTTGTTCTGGGGGCTTATCGCGAGCATGTGGATCGGGAACCTGTTTCTCGTTGTGCTCAACATACCGCTGATTGGTTTGTGGATCCGTCTTGTGCGGGTCCCATATCATTTCCTGTTTCCATCCATTCTCGTATTTTGCTGTGTCGGTGCCTATACGATCAACAACAATGTCTTTGACATTTACATTATGGCGCTTGCGGGCCTGCTTGGTTACGGCTTGGCGATCCTGCGTTGCGAGCCTGCCCCTCTGGTGCTCGGCTTTATTCTTGGGCCGATGATGGAGGAGAATCTTCGGCGCGCCTTGTTGATCTCGAAAGGCGATCCATCGGTTTTTCTCACACAGCCAATCAGTCTATCGTTCCTGATCGCATCAGTGGCCGTCGTGAGTTTGATGAGTTTTTCCTGGTTCCGCCGCACGCGTGAAGAAGCATTGTCGGAATAGGAATCTGGATGGCACGCCTAGTCGCAGGCAAACCGGCGATTATGTGCCTCGTCCATTGAAGACAGCACTGTTGCCAGTTTGGTCAGGATGAAATCCAGCTGATTGTCTGCAATCTGCGGAGCGTTCGGCGGACTTGCGACAGCCTGTAGCAGGTCGGGAAGGCTATAGCGATCCGGGCCTTTCTTGCACGTGGCATCGACAAAGGCTTCGACGTCGCGGTGCCCCTGTTTTTGTGCATCGCTCAAAAGAAATTCCACGATGTCGAGTTCGAAAGAGATGCCTTGCAAGATCAAGCCTCCGCCAAACCCGCAGGCACAGCCCTGACCCGATGAGAGATGCTGGCGGGAAATGCGGTTCCACAGCCCCGCCAGCCGTTGAGCTTCCTGACGACGTTGATTGGCATTCATGATGTCCATAGTCGATGCCTCCAACGTCAGGGTTAGCATCACGCCGCCTTCATCTGCAGGCGCAGCCTTTGTGTTGCAGCCGCATCGACCTTGCCATTCTCGATCACGACGCCGTAGCTGCTGCGAGCCGCTGCTTCGCTCACATAGCCTTGTTTCACATCCTGCGCGACGAGTTCTGGATCACGCTCCAGAGGCGTTCCAAAGCCGCCGCCTCCGCCGGAGCGCATGACATAGGCATCGCCTTTCTTGATGCGCACGCCGAAGACCTTGGCATTGGGTAAATCATCTTGCCATTGGCCGTCGGTGCGAATGCCAATGGAATTGCCCATCGCGTCGTGCCCGCCCTCAAGACCCCAGGGCTTGCAATGCATCCGGTCGATGCGGGTTGTTAGCGTGAAGGCTGACAAAGCCTGCACCACCATCTCGGCGCCCAGACCGCCGCGTTGACGACCGGCACCTGCGCTATCCATGCGCAGCTGATATTTTTCCACCAACACAGGATATTTGGACTCAAGCTGCTCAGTGGGGCTGTTATGCGTATCGCCATCATTGATGCAAACGGTTGCTGATACGCCGTCTTCATTGGCCTTCGCGCCCCATCCGCCGCCCAGCGGACCAATGCCAACAATGAAAAGCTTGCCGTCACTTGGCGACAAGCCATGGATATAGGGGAATACAAGGTCTGCGTGATGGCCCGCAATGGAGCGCTGCGGAATGGCAGGTGCAAGAGCCTTGAAGATCGTATCAATGACGGTCATGGGGAAGGTCATCCACACGCGCATCGGGAAAGGACGCTCTGCGCTGATGACCTTGCCCATGGGCATGATCACTTTCAGTGGCCGAAAGCTGCCATCATTGACGGGATATTCGGTCGGTGTTGT
Organism: uncultured Beijerinckia sp.; assembly: GCA_964557555.1. GTDB lineage: Bacteria > Pseudomonadota > Alphaproteobacteria > Rhizobiales > Beijerinckiaceae > Terripilifer. The sequence continues at coordinate 7,733 of CAZLBA010000024.1, read as the reverse complement.
CAGACATTTGAACGCGACCTGCGCACAGGCAATGCCTGTCGTCCAACCGGAATTATAAAAGCCGCGCACCTGATTGCTGACATCAGACAGGTCAATGGTCATCTCATCGCCCTGTTTGATGACCTTCACGCGGATCGGGATGCGCTGACCAACATCCACGCCATCGTCATCCATAAAGGATTCTGCTTCATAGGTCCCGTCGGGAATGTTCAACGTATTCTCACGCGCAACCGCCTCGGATTGATCCATCATGATGGAGATGGATTCCAGAACAGCATCTTTTCCATACCGGTTGACCAACTCGCTGAAGCGACGTTCACCCGTGGTGATGGCCGTTATCTGCGCGCGAAGATCACCCATCGCTCGTTCGGGCATGCGTACATTCATGGCGATGATGTCAACGAGTTCCTGATTGACTTCACCCTTGCGGCGATATTTCACGATCGGGATCTGGATACCTTCCGAAAAAATATCTGTCGTGACCTGACCCAGCGTGCCGCCTACATCAAGCCAGTGGGCCATACAGCAGGCAAAGGCAACGATCTCACCTTGATGGAAGATCGGCTGAGTGAATGTGAAATGATTGAGATGGCTGCCGGTGATATAGGCATCATTGGTGACGAGAATGTCTCCGTCATGGATGTTCTCAAGGCCGTAATGCTTGATCTTCGCCTTCACCGTTTCGGCCATGCCGCGAATGAACATGGGCAGTCCAAGGCCAATCGAAATGGTCTCGCCCTTGGGCGTGAAGAGTCCCACTGTGAAATCCAGCGCCTCATAGATGATGAGGTTATAAGCGGTACGCATCAGATTGGTCTTCATCTCTTCGGTGACGGCGAGAAGACCGTTGCGGATGATCTCTACAGTGATGGGATCAACAGTTGTCGTGCTAGTCGTGGCCATATCATTCACCAATCGCGATCAGAAGATTGCCATAGGCATCGACCTCAAGCCGATCGCCGGGTTGGATCACCGTTGTCGAAGCATGTTCTTCAACGAGTGCAGGCCCCTCGATCTTGTGGCCGGGCCGCAAGGCTTCACGCATGTAAACTTTGGTGGGAACATAAGTTCCTGCTGAGCGGAAATAGACAGGCTTTGTCGCACGCACGGCAGCTTCCACGCTGTCTGGCGAGGTTTCAAGCGGTGTCATTGGTGGCTTGCGCATCACGCCGGTGACTGTAACGCGCAGACTCACAAGGTCAGCGGGTTCAGATGGCGCACATGTGCCATAGCGCACCTCGTGCACGCGGTCGAACTCAGCCTTCAGTCCTGCACGGTCCTGCGTTTCAAAAAGCTTGTTATCAAGCTCAACTGTGACGGCATGTTCCTGTCCGACATAACGCATATCGGCTGCACGGGTGATGATCACCTCTGTCGGGTTGACACGCGAAGATGCAATTTGTGCTCGTCCTTCTGCCTCCATCTCGGCATAGATGGTTTCGAGGTCTGCAAAGGGAACATTGGCAAGCTTGCGGAAGCAGGAGCGCACATAGTCATAGCGTAGATCGCCAAACAGCATACCATAGGCTGAGAAATAGCCTGGCGCATAAGGGATCAACACCTTGCGAATCCCGATCTCCCGCGCAATGGCTGATGCATGGAGCGGGCCTGCGCCACCATAGACAATCATGGTGAATTTGCCCGCATCCAGGCCGCGTTCCGTCGTGACTGCTTTTACAGCATAGGACATGGCAGTGGCAGCTATGCGCAAGATACCGTCTGCTGTTTGTGTCGCATCAAGCTCAAGCTCTTGGGCGACTGTCTCCATAGCGCGTTTGGCAGCTGTAACATCAAGCTTCATCTGGCCGCCGAGAAAGTGCTCCGCATCCAGCCGGCCCAGCAAGAGATTGGCGTCAGTCACGGTTGGTTCTGTACCGCCGCGACCATAGCAAGCAGGTCCGGGCATTGAGCCCGCGCTATGCGGGCCGACACGCAATGACTTGCCCTTACCGGCACGCGCAATGCTTCCGCCGCCCGTACCAACCTCGAAAATGTCGATCATCGGAATCTGGATCGGCAATGCCTTTTCATAACCGCCGATCAATGCGCTGCCCGTTGTGAGTGGCTTGCCATTTTCGATCACGCCCGCTTTGGCTGTTGTGCCACCCATGTCGAAGGCGATGGCATCAGCAAGGCCGAGTTGCGCCGCCACAGCCTGCGCGCCAATAACGCCAGCAGCCGGGCCTGATTCCAGCATTCGCACACATTCACGGCGCGCATGTGCAACAGGAAAAAGTCCGCCCGTTGATTGCACGGCATAGAAGCTGCCTTTGAAGCCTTTTTCTTCCAGATGTGTTTCAAGATTGCCGAGATAGTCAGAGACGCGCGGGCCGACATAGGCATTGGCAGCAACGGTGGAGACGCGCTCGAACTCGCGATATTCTTGTGAAAGCTCATGTGAGGCGGTGACAAAGACGCCGGGCAATTCTTGCTCGACAATTTGTTTCACACGCGTTTCATGATCTGGATTGCGGTAGGAGTGCAGCAGCAGCACTGCTACCGACTCGATATTCAGCGTCTTGAGCAATCGCGCCGTGGCGCGGACACGATCTTCATCCAGCTCCTTGTAAATTTCCCCATCTGCGAGCAGACGCTCAGGCACTTCAAAGCGCAATGAACGCTCAATCAGCGGCGTGTGCTTGGAGAAGAAGAGATTATAGGCATCAGGACGGTTCACGCGACCGATCTCATAGATGTCGCGGAAACCCTCCGTGATCAGCAGAGCTGTGCGTGCCCCGGTCCGCTCAAGCAATGTATTGATGGCAATGGTTGAGCCGTGCAGAAACAAGCTTGCCTCACTGCACAAGACGCCCGCGCCATCAAGCGTGTCCTGAATGCCGCGCGGCAAGTCATCATGCGTGGAGAGAGCCTTGCCGAAGAGCAGCTTGCCGCTTGTCTCATCAAAAGCGGCAAGATCAGTGAATGTGCCGCCGATATCGACAGCAATGCGTAGATGCCCCACTTTCATGGGGCGCATATCGTCAGGCATGATTTTTCCTTAAGCTACAGACGTGCCTTATTCAGGCTTGAAGTCGGCAATGCGCAGCAACTCGCTATTGCGCGCCACATCTTTGGAGATGTAGGTAGCAAATTCTTCCGGGCTTTCCGTCACGGGGACGATGCCGAGCGTGTCGAGGCGGCCAGAACTTGCCAGCTCGCGCACGGCGTCATTGAAGAGGCCGTTAAAGCGCGTGACGACATCTTTCGGCAGGCTCTTGGGTCCCCACACGCCATACCATGACGAGAATTCCAGGCCCGGCATTCCGGCCTCTGCAGAGGTTGGGATATCTGGTGCGATGCGTGTGCGCTTGGCGGTGGTGATTGCCAGCGGCTTCACATTGCCGGCTGTTGCCATCGGGAGGAGGGCAATCACTGGATCAATCATCAGCTGGACATGGCCTGCTGCAACATCTGCCAGACCGGGTGCGGTTCCGCGATAAGGGACGACAGTGAATTTCACGCCGCCGAGATTGCCAAAAGCAACGGTTGTCAGATGTCCCATGGAGCCCAGAGCTGAGACCGCGAAATCCCATTTCGATGGGTCCTTTTTGGCATCGGCAATGACTTCAGTGATGTTCTTTTGCGGCTTCTTCGGGCTCATGACGACAAGCATGGGCGCCTCACCGACGCGCGCAATCGGCGCGAAATCAGTTTGCGGGTCGTAAGGCGCATTCTTCATCACCTGCTTCGCCATAACATGTGTCGATGCGGAGAAAAGAAGGGTGGTGCCATTGGGTTCGCTATTCATCACCGCGAGACCACCGACAGCCCCATTCGTGCCCGGCCGGTTTTCAACGACTATCTCAAGGCTGCGCTTTTCTTTGAGATGTTGTGCGAGCAAGCGTGCATAAGCATCCACGCCACCACCTGCTGCGAAAGGCACGATCAGCTTGATGGGTTGTGTCGGGGCGGGGTTGGTTTGGGCGAATAATGGGCTGGAAAGCGATGCGCTTGCCACGAGACCGAGTGCGACTTTCAGAAATGAACGCCTTGCCATTTTGAAACTCCCTATCGCTGTTTAACCAAAGCGGCTGGTGCCGCTGATCTGCATGATTTTGCTAATCTCACGCGCTGCTGTCCTCACCTGCTTCAACGCCTCTTCCCGCAGATCTTGCGATGAGCAGATCAGTCCGGGCGCAGCCACGCTTACGGCGGCAATCGGATAGCCCTCATCATCACAGACGGGCACCGAGAGAACATTCAGTCCAGCTGTGATCAGCGAACTATCGGCGGCAAAGCCCGCAGCTTTGATTTTTTTGAGTTGAGGCAAAAGCCGTGCGCGGGAGACGACAGGGTAGGCAGCAGCGGTGGTGCTCTCTTTGGCCATTGCCTGATTAAGGTCTGCCTCTGGAAGATGCGCGAGGATCGCCTGACCAAGGATGTTGATGGCAGCAGGCATTGCAGAACCCACGCGTATGTCCACACCCAAGCGCGTGAGTCCGGCGCGCACCCGTTCCACATATATGACGTTCGGCCCCTCAAGGACCCCGAAGCTCGCGGCTTCGATCCTGTCACCAACAAGGCCTCGTAGGATCGGGCGCACGCTGGCGCGCAGATCACGCCGTCCGATCGCGTTGAAGCCCAAATCAAGCACCTTCAGGCTCAACCCATAGCGCCGCTTTTCGCTGCGCGTCACATAGCCCAGCGCGACAAGCGTGTTCAGCATCCGAAAGGCTGTGCCGGGGTCGAGTTCGGCCCGCTCAGCGATTTCTGTGACCGTCAGGGGTTCATCATCAGCCGTGAAGATCTCCAGAATACGCAGGCCCTTGGCGAGCGACTGGACAGAGCTTTTCTGCGCCTTGGCCGAGGTGCCGGCGGCGTCAGCTGGAGGAGAGGGAGCGCGTTTGACTGCCATTTTTTCGGATTACGAAGAATTTTTCGAATAATTCTTCACGCCTCGTCCAGAGTCAAGACCTTTGGGTTCTTTCTTTGCAGACCGCAAAAAAACCGCCCTTTGAAGGGCGGTTTTGCTGTGCGGCAAGTGAGGCCTATTTTTTGGCCATGATCTCCCGAAGGATGGGAGGCCACTTTTTGTTTTCTTCGCGGATGAAGGCGGTGAATTCTTCCGGGCTGGTTGTCCAGGGCTCGACACCGATCTGAAGCAGGAGGGCTTTGACGTCGGCCTTGTTGAGCGCGGCTTTCATCGCCTCATTGAGCCTTTTCACAATTGGTGCTGGCGTGCCTTTCGGGGCGGCAATGCCAAACCAGACATAGGATTCGAAGTCCTTGACGCCCTGCTCCGGCATTGTGGGGATGTCCTTGGCAAAGGCGCTACGGGTCTTTGCTGCAACCGCCAGAGCGAGAAGCTCCCCCTTGGCGATGCCGCCTGCAACATTTGCGTAATTCTGGAAAGCGACGGGCACATCACCACGTGCAAGATCCAGCGCCAGCGGACCGCCTGCATTATATGGCACATGCACCATGCGTGTGCCGACCACGAGATCGAAATGCGCACCCGCAATGTGTTGCGTGGTGCCCGGTCCCATGGAGCCGTAGCTTAGCAAGCCGGGATTCTTCTTCGCATAGGCGATAAATTCCTGAACCGTTTTGGCAGGGATCTTTTGCGGGTTGATGACAAGGAAATTCACCATGGTCGCCGCAGGCGATATCATCTCGAAGTCGGTTTCAGGATCATAGGTCAGTTGCATCAACGTCTTGTTGATGACGAAGGGGCCCGGCGCTGCAAGTACAAGCGTATATCCATCAGGCTTGGCCTGAGCAGCTTGGCCGGTGCCCGTGTTTCCTCCTGCACCGGGGCGATTTTCAACAATGATCCTTTGTCCGATCTCCCTGCCGACATGTTCGGCGATGATGCGGCCCAAAGTGTCGCTTGAGCTGCCAGCACCAAAGGGCAGGACCAAAGTGATCGGCTTGTCGGGATAGGTTTGCGCGCTGGCCTGCGGCCCGGTCAGGAGAAGCCAGCTACTGATGCAGACAAAAGCCAAGTCTCGCAGGCACTTCAGCATAGCCTACTCTCCAGATGTTTCGTCCCTGTGGCAGGTCTCTTACGGACAGCCTGTCGGCAAATCTGACTGATGTTCAGGCAATAACAAAATTAATATTTGCGATGGTGGTGATCAGTTTCTTCAATAACTGCCTATCGTGGTGACATCAGGTCACTCTTGGACTGTGCCATTTGTTGCATTTGATCGCGCAACCAGCGGTGCCGGACAGATGCGTCAGTTCGTCTGTGCCAAATCAAATTCATGGTGAAGCCGTGCAGTTTGAGCGGCAAGGCAACTTCACGCAAGGTCCAGTGAAAATAAGTCAGAAGTCGCTGCGGCACCACAGAGACAAAGCTGGATTGACGCAACATTCTTGGGATCATGAAAAAATTCGGAACCGTCAAAACGACATTGCGGGTGCGTCCCAGAGTGGCGAGCGCCTCATCGACGGGGTCGCCCAGACGGGTATTGGCAGGCGATACGCGGACATGCGGCAACTCGCAAAATCCATCGAGGCTCAACCGTTTGGGAAAGTGTCTGTTATCCGCGCTCGTAACGCCCACAAAAGCTTCATCAAACAAGGGTGCCGCGATGGAATCTTCCGGCGGCTCTGACAACAGGGTGATGGCAACGTCGATCTCCTGCTTTGCGAGCTGCTCGCCAATATCTTCAGCCAATAATTTCACCTGAAACTTCACATGCGGCGCAATTTTTTGAAGGCGATGCAGCAAGGGGGCGACAACAGAAAACTGGCCGTAATCATTGGCGCCAATGGTGAAGGTTACATGGGAGCTGGCTGGATCGAATGGGCGATCCCCCACCATTTGCTCGACTTCAAAAAGAACCGACTTGGCCATTCGCGCCAGCTCTTCTGCGCGCGGTGTCGGCAGGACGCCGCGTTGGGTGCGAACGAAAAGCGGATCGCCAAAAGCATCCCTGAGGCGATTGAGCGATGAACTCACTGCAGGTTGGGAGAGGTTCAACCGCTCTGCAGCACGCGTGACACTGCGCTCCTCGAACAGGGCATTCAGCACAAGCAAGAGATTCAGATCAAAGTTCCTGATATTCATCTCATGGATGTTCCTAATTACAAAATGAAATTTGATTGATATCCGCGCTTGATGTCAAGTCGGCTCATCAGCAGTTGATCAAGCATCAGGGAGGAAGGCCAATGAAAGAACCGTCACAAGACCCCAATCACATTTCGAATCGTCTGAAGCCAAGGTCCTTTGGCGATCTTCGGGGCTGGATTGATGCATTGCGCAATGAAGGCGAATTGCACGAGATTGATGCTGAAGTTGATTGGGACTGCGAATTGGGCGCCATTGCCAGACGTGCTTTCGGCCAAGGCAAGGGGCCGGCCCTTCTGTTCAAAAATGTGAAGGGTTACGGCCCGAATGACAATGTGTGGTCGCGAACGATCTTCACGGGCGGCCTGTCGAATTACTCCCGTGTTGCGATGATGTTGGGTCTGCCGAAAGATGCATCGGTGACGGATCTTGTTCTCGCAACGCAGCACTATTTTGCGCAACGTGTGAAGCCGGTTGAGGTCAAGACCGGTCCGGTGAAAGAGATCATCGTCAAGGGGAAGGATATCGACCTTTATAAATTCCCGGTGCCGCGTTGGCATGGGCTGGATGGTGGTCGTTACATCTGCACCTATCAAGGTACGGTGACGATGGATCCCGACACGGGCCAACATAATATCGGTATCTATCGTGGTATGCTGGGCCAGCATCCGGACACGCTTCCGGTGCAGTTGTGGCGTGCGCAAAATTGGGGCGTGCA
>CAZLBA010000023.1:26022-28073 GCA_964557555.1 uncultured Beijerinckia sp. | reverse complement strand
TCATTGAGCGCCAGCATTCCATCATGGATGAAGATTTCTTCCGGCAGCACATCCAGCTCACTGGCCACGAAGTCTTGCAACTCCTGCGGCATGGAGGCCTCGAATTCAAGCCGGATGACGCTTCCCCGGCGGCGGCGCTTCAGCGCTGTCTCGAAGAGAAGCACCAGATCTTCTGCCTCTTCCTCGATCTCGATTTCGCTATCGCGTACCACACGAAACACGCCCTGCCCACGCACCGAATAGCCGGGGAAGAGCCGCGAGGATTGCATCGTGATCAGAGTTTCAAGCGCAACGAAACGGGCTTTGCCGGGCGCCAGAACTTCCGGCAGGCGCACAAACCGATCAATCTTTGCGGGCAAACGCACCAGCGCATTGAGACGGCGGCCATCGGATTGGCGCACCAGCTCCAGCGCAACGCTGAATCCGAAATTCGGAATGAAGGGGAATGGATGGGCCGGATCAATCGCAATCGGTGTCAGAACAGGAAAGACATGCAGCAAGAAATGATCAATCAGCCAGTCCTGCTCATCGCTGTTCAGCGCATCGGGTTCGAGGATCTCGATTTCTTCACTCACAAGCGCTTCGCGCAAATCGCGCCAGCGCTTTTGCTGTTCGCTGGTGAGCTGCCCGACGCTCTCGCGAATGCACGCCAATTGCTCTGCGGGGTTCAGTCCGTCTTCAGATGGCGTCACGAGACCGGCGCGCAACTGACGCCGCAGGCCTGCAACGCGCACCATGAAGAACTCATCGAGATTGCTGGCGGAGATGGACAGGAAGCGCAGCTGCTCCAGAAGCGGATGGCGCGGATTGCTCGCTTCTTCCATGACGCGGCGATTGAATTCCAGCCATGACAATTCGCGGTTGATGAAACGCTCTGGCCGTGTGGACAGGTCCTCCCTCTCCCCGGCCTCATGGGCGGGGAGCTGGTCCATTGCGGATGCCTGTGGGCCAGCCTCTTCCATCAATCCTGCCTCCTCAATGCTTTGACAGCCTTGGGCGAGACCATTTGTATCTTCTGTGACACTAGCATGAAGGTTTCACGAGCCTCTGGCCAGCCCCCGCAAAACCTCGCTGGCCATGGGCCGCGTGATGCTGCGGCCCGCCTGCAAGGCCTCGCGGTCGAGCACATCGACAATGTGCCGGGCAGCAGCCAATGAGCGCTCAATGCGCAGAGCCAGATATTCAACGACCGAGATATCAACCTCCAGCTGGCGATCATGGAACAGCTTGACCAAAACAGCGCGAACCAGCGCATCATCGGGCTCGCCAATTTCAATGGCGGGGGCCAGACGCAGGCGTGAGAGAAGATCCGCTGTCTTGAGCCCCCATGCATCGGGCCAACTGCGCGCCGTCACCACAAGAAAGCATGAGGCTGCGCTGCGCACGAGGTTGAGCAGATGGAAAAACTGCGCCTCGCTGCCACGCGCCATATCCGCATCTTCGAGCAGGATAGCGCCCGTGGTGACAAGCGCGGGCAGATCCGTTGTTGCAAGCGATGATGCTGACAACACAGTCGCGCCCGCCTGCTGAGCCCAGATATTGCCGAGATGACTCTTGCCCGCACCAACGGGGCCCAGCAGCAACAACACGCGATCGGGCCAGTCAGGCCAACGCTCAAACATCGCGAATGCAGTCTCGTTGCAGGGCGAGACGAGAAAGTCTTCCCGACCAAAGCGCGTCTCAACTGGCAAATCCAAAGTCAACTGGCGCGGGGCCATCAAACACGCTCCTGCGCGCCGCCTTGATAAAGCGGGCTTTCCCTATAACGCGCGAGCGCAAAGCGGCAGAGCACCCCAATCACCGCTGCCACCGGGACAGCGAGAATGAGCCCGGTGAAACCGAAGAGTGAGCCGAAGGCAAAGAGCGCGAACATCAACCAAACGGGATGCAGTCCAACTGAGGCACCCACAAGGCGCGGCGTCAGAACATTGCCCTCCAGAAATTGCCCTGTGCCGATGACCGCCATGGCCATGGCAAAGAGCCAAAGGCTGGGCCATCCCTGCACAATGGCAACGCCTGCGGAGAGCACCAGCGCAGTCAGCGATCCGACA
>CAZLBA010000023.1:22876-26012 GCA_964557555.1 uncultured Beijerinckia sp. | reverse complement strand
CACATTTTTTTCCATGTGACCGATTTTTTGATTTGAAACTTACCGGTATGCAAGGTGACGTTATGAAGGAAAGTATGAATGTTGCAAAAACATTGGCCTGGTGTTTATTAAGTGAAACCGAAATTGAGACCAACCAATGACAGCCCGATCCCATACCACAGGCCAAGAAAGAGACAGACGAGAGATTGCCCTCGCAAGAAGCCGGAGATGGCGCGGTTCATGTCCTGCGCGAGTTGGCGCACTGTATCGCGCTGCATACGCGGCGCCAGCCCATCAAGCGTGCGCACCATCCGGTCCCAATCCAGCAGCAAGTAGAAGGCCACGACGGGGGTGACGACAAGCAGCGAGAAAAGACCCACAAGCGCCTGTCCACCGGACCAGAGCGACTTCAAAAATGCCAGCATCCATTGCGCACCCTGACTGGCAAGATCACCCAGAGATTTCTGGATGTCGGCAGATGCGAGCTTCTCCTTGATGCCGAAGCGTTCGACGAGAGTGGCAATTGTGCCGCCATCTTCCGACAGCAATCGTTGCAGCCTCGTGATCAGGCCGGGAAGGGTTTCAATGAAAGCGGCCAGCTGATGTGCGAGGACCGGCACAACGAGGATCAGCGTCAGAACAAAGATGAGGCTAACAACAAGAATGATGAACAAGGCTGCGCCCAGCCGATTCAGGCCCCAGCGCTCCAGTCGATCAGCCAGCGGGTCAAGCAGGTAAGCAAGGATCAACCCTGCCACGAAGGGCAGCAGCACACCGCTAAACAGATACAGAAAGAGGATGAGACCCGCGAGCGCCGCGAGCCAGAAACCGACCTGTTTTTCGAGCCGCATCTAAAGCCCCTGTCACGCACTCATATGCCTGAGCCACTGCGTCAGATAGGCCGCGGTCGAGGCCAGCGTCAATGCCGCCACAAGGGCCAAAAGCGCGTCGAACCAGCTACCAAGGCTAAAGCCGAAGGCCATGGCGGCCAATACGGCCCCGGCAAAGCCAATCTGGACAGCCGTGTTGAGCTTGGACACCCAGAGGGGACGAATTTCCACCGGTCGATCCAGAACCCAGGAAACCACCACAGCCCCCACGATCATGACATCGCGCGAGACCACCAGAATGGCAATCCACCCCGGCAGGATCGTGGCAATCGCCAAAGCGACATAAATCGACATCAAAAGTGCCTTATCCGCCAAGGGGTCGAGATAAGCGCCCAGCTCAGAGCGCATATCGAAGCGGCGGGCGATAAAACCATCGACGCCGTCCGAAATCCCCGCCACGGCAAAAACGGTAAAGGCTGGCCACCACGCATGAGAGGCAATCATGGCAACAATCGCGGGGACCAGAAACAGCCGCATCACTGTGATGAAATTCGGGATATTGTCCACTTTTCCTGCCTTTAGGTCATTTTGCCAATTATGAACTGCTTCGCCCGGTCTGGATATGCCCCATTCATCACAGGCATGTGGTGAACCCGTGTGGCTGCCTTGCATCTGGCCCCGCCCCGCGTTAACCCCCACAACACACAGGGGACCAGCCATGCAGACTGACGGCAAGCCCGGACTGACCTATGCCCAGGCGGGCGTTGATATTGATGCCGGCAATGAAATGGTCGAGCGCATCAAGCCGCTCGTGCGCGCCACCCGTCGTCCGGGGGCTGACGCCGAGATCGGCGGCTTTGGCGGGCTCTTCGACCTAAAGGCGGCTGGCTTCTCCGACCCCATTCTGGTTGCCGCCAATGATGGTGTGGGCACCAAGGTGAAGATCGCGATTGAGAGCGGCATTCACGACACGGTCGGCATCGATCTGGTTGCCATGTGCGTGAATGATCTCATTGTGCAGGGCGCAGAGCCACTCTTCTTCCTCGACTATTACGCGACCGGCAAACTCGATCCCAAAGTTGGCGCGGATATCGTCAAGGGTATTGCCAAGGGCTGCGTTGATTCAGGCTGCGCGCTGATTGGTGGCGAGACCGCCGAAATGCCCGGCATGTATGCCGGCGATGATTATGATCTCGCAGGCTTCGCCGTGGGTGCGGCAGAACGTGGCCGCTTGTTGCCGCGTGGTGACTTGAAGGCGGGAGACGTGTTGTTCGGCCTGCCTTCCTCCGGCGTGCACTCCAATGGCTTCTCGCTCGTGCGCCGCATTGTCGCGCTCACCGGCATGAAGTGGGATGCGCCTGCACCCTTCACAGAAGGCAAGACGCTTGCGCAAGCCTTGCTGACGCCCACGCGTCTTTATGTGAAACCCTTGCTCGCTGCCTTGAAGCAGACGGATGGCATCAAGGCGCTGGCGCATATTACGGGTGGCGGCTTCCCTGACAATATTCCACGCGTGCTGTCGAAGGGCTTCGGCGTCTCGCTCAATCTTGATGCGATCAAAGTGCCGCCGGTGTTTAGCTGGCTTGCCAAGACCGGCAATGTCGCCGAGCGCGAAATGCTGCGCACCTTCAATTGCGGCATCGGCATGATTGTCGTAGCAGAGGCCACGAAAGCCAAAGAGGTCGAAGCCGCGTTGAAAGCTGCCGGTGAAGAGCCTGTCGCCATTGGTGAAGTCACTTTGACCGACGCTGAAGAGCGCGTCACCTATCGCGGCAAGTTGGCCTTGTGATGAAGAAGCGCGTCGCCGCTCTCATCTCCGGTCGTGGCTCGAATATGACGAGCCTGATTGCAGCGGCACAAGATCCGGCCTTTCCGGCCGAGATTGCGCTCGTGCTCTCCAACCGCCCTGATGCGGCGGGTCTTGAGACAGCGCGCAAGGAAGGCATCGCAGCTGTCGCGATCGACCATAAAAACTATACGTCACGCGAAGAGTTTGAACGCGCCATGCAGCGCGTGCTCGAAGAGCACAAGATCGACATTGTGTGCCTTGCTGGCTTCATGCGCTTGCTCACGCCCTGGTTCGTCGAGCAATGGTCAGGCAAGATGCTGAATATCCATCCTGCCATTCTGCCGCTCTATAAAGGGCTGCACACGCATGAGCGCGCGCTTGCTGACGGCGTGAAACTGCATGGCGCAACCGTGCATTTCGTTGTGCCCGGCATGGATGAAGGCCCGATCATTGCGCAAGCTGTTGTGCCGGTCTTGAGCCATGACACGCCCGCCACCCTCGGCGCACGTGTGCTTGTGCAAGAGCACAAGATCTATCC
>CAZLBA010000023.1:5173-22776 GCA_964557555.1 uncultured Beijerinckia sp. | reverse complement strand
ACGCGGCAGCTTTGCATGAAGCGCTCGGCCTTGGGACGCGCGCTTTGAGCAAACTTGCCGGTCGTGCGCATCTCATCAAGCTCAGCCGGCGTCATTGCCTTCACGACACCATCCGCGTAACAGCCGCAGCGGCGGTTCGCCAAGTCTACGCGCTTGCCATCATTGGTCAGCAAGCCAACGCAAAGCTCTTTCAGACGCCCCCGGATCTGGTCATTGGTGGGCGGAGCATCAAAGCCCGAAGGAACACCCGGAGGACGACCACCCGCAAAGGCCACGGTCGAAGCCGCAAGAAAGGCGATGGTCGCAACAGAGCCAATGGTCAGACGCACGGAAAACCCCCTGGAGCGGAAGGAACATGGGCGGGCGATAACATCAGTTGAGCCTCGCGCCAAGCTTTCAGCCTGACCTTTGCCCAGAATCGCTCTTTTAGGCCCGTTTCGCCCACACTTTGTTGTCATGAAAGGCTACGCCTCCGAAGGGCGCAGGAGAATCAGCACCCGTCAGCGTATTGATGCCGCGCCCATCCTCAAAGGCTTCATTGGGCCAGATACCTTCGCTGATGAGCACGCCCGGCTGTACGCCTTCAAACAGACGTGCCTCTATCCTGACCTCGCCCCGCTCATTACCCAGCACGATCTTGTCACCTTCGATGACGCCGAGTTTTTGCGCATCATCGGGATGAATAAAAACGCATGGCTTACCTTCACGTGCACGCGATGAGGGGGTCTCATTAAAGGTCGAGTTCAGGAAGCTGCGCGCGGGGCTTGTCGCCAAACGGAAGGGATGCTTGGCATCGGCCTCCTCAATCACCGCCCAGTGATCAGGCAATGTTGGCAAACTCTGCCACGGCCCCCGCAGCCCGAAATTACCGAAAGGCACGCTTGGCCATTGCGGCTTGAAGCGGAACTTGCCATCGGGCCAACTGAAACCATTCAGAAAATGCGACGTCTCGAAATCAGGCTGCAAATCAACCCAATTGCGCGCTTCAAGGTCTTGCAGCGTTGGCAGTTCGGATTCACGTAAGGTGATCTCAGCCAATTCGCGCACGCTCATGTCAAAGCTTGGATGATCTGCTCCAACGCGCTTCGCAATCGCGCAGATGACTTCATGATTGCTGCGGCATTCGCCGGGCGGATCAATCAGCTTTTGCGCCAGCTCCACATATTGATGGCCGCCGCCGGAATAGATGTCCATATGTTCAAGGAACATGGTCGCTGGCAGAACGATGTCTGCCATCTTCGCAGTCTCCGTCATGAAATGCTCATGCACGACCGTAAAGAGATCTTCGCGCGCGAAACCCTTCTTCACCAAATCCTGTTCCGGTGCGACGGAAACGGGGTTGGTGTTTTGAATGATCATCGCCTTGATCGGGCCGCCACCTGCAAGGGCTTGCGGATCATTGTTCAAAATGGCGCCAATGCGCGATTGGTCAAGCACGCGCACAGCCGGGTCGATGAGCGGGCGCCCTTCAAGCGTCACCTGCTTCCAGTGATAGATCGCGCCATTGTTGTGAAAGGCCCCGCCGCCTTCAAGTTTCCACGCACCTGTCACAACGGGAATGCAAGAGGCTGCATGAATATTCACGGCACCATTGCGCTGGCGTGAAAAGCCATAACCCAAACGGAAGAAGCTGCGCTTTGTCGTGCCGACGAGTTTGGCGAAAGCTTCAATCTCTTCCACGCTGAGACCGGTGATGCTTGCTGCCCATTGTGGCGTGCGGGTCTTGAGATGTTCTTCCAGCTCATGCGGCGCGTCGGAATATTGTTCCAGATATTCCCAATCCGCATAGCCATCACGAAACAGCACATGCATCACAGCGCAAGCAAGTGCGCCATCGGTGCCGGGGCGCAGGCACAAAGCCAAATCCGCCTGTTCCATGGTCGGTGTGCGATAGATATCGATCACGACGATCTTCGCGCCTCGTTCCTTGCGCGCACGCATGGCGTGGGTCATGACATTGACCTGCGTTGCCACCGCATTGGTGCCCCAGATGACCACGCAGTCGCTCTTGGCCATTTCGCGCGGGTCAGGCCCCATGAGTTTGCCGGTGCCTGCAATGACGCCGGGCCATGCAAGATTGACGCAGATTGTGCCATAGAAGCGCGAATATTTCTTCGCATGAGTGAGGCGGTTGATGCCGTCCCGCATCACGCGGCCCATCGTGCCTGCATAATAATAGGGCCAGATGCTTTGCGCGCCATGTTCGCGCTCACATGCCAAAAAACGCGCGGCGATTTCGTCAAGCGCTTCGTCCCAGGAGATGCGCTCGAACGCGCCTGACCCTTTCGGCCCTGTGCGCTTCAGCGGATAGAGCAAACGCTCATCATGATGGATGCGCTCTGCATAGCGCGCGACTTTCGCGCAGATAACACCTGCCGTGTAGGTCTGATCTTCCGCGCCCCTGATGCGCCCAATGCGCTTGCCGTCGATCACTTCGACATTCAGGGCACAGGCTGAGGGGCAATCATGCGGGCAGACGGAAGGGCGCAGCGCGATGGTCATGAAAGCTTCCATACAAAGAAAAACGGGGCGCGCAATGATGCGGCCCCGTTGAAGATTTGGAAAGAGGTGATGGCCTTAGCCAACGATCTCATTGCCAGAGAACCACTGAGCGATTTCAACCGCAGCTGTCTCAGGCGCATCCGAACCATGGACCGAATTTTCGCCCATATTGAGCGCGAAGAGCTTGCGGATCGTGCCCGCATCAGCCTTCTCCGGGTTCGTCGCGCCCATCACGGTGCGGTAGCGCGCAATCGCGTCTT
Organism: uncultured Beijerinckia sp.; assembly: GCA_964557555.1. Lineage (GTDB taxonomy): Bacteria > Pseudomonadota > Alphaproteobacteria > Rhizobiales > Beijerinckiaceae > Terripilifer. The sequence goes on along the minus strand of CAZLBA010000023.1, from coordinate 20,014 downwards.
CGCCTTCCAGCACCTGAACGACGACCGGGCCAGCGCTCATCTGATCGACGAGTTCACCGAAGAAGGGACGCTCCTTGTGGACCGCATAGAAGGTCTCGGCCTGTTCGCGCGTCATGCGAACGCGCTTTTGGGCGACAATGCGGAGGCCGGCTTCCTCGATCTTGGCGTTGATCGCGCCAGTCAGGTTGCGACGAGTGGCATCGGGCTTGATGATTGAAAATGTGCGCTGAACCGCCATGGTCGGGCTCGAACTCTCTAGAGGACGGGAAGAAGGAGGAGGCTTATAGCCCCCGCCCTGCTTGCGCACAAGGCAGGCGGGCTGCATTGACCCGCTTTTGGACCCACTTTTGATGGATTGCCTGAGCCTATCACTTAAACTAGATTAATCGTCATAGCCGATCCCTGGAGGTCGTCATGAACTTGCGTGACCTGCGCTATGTGATTTCTGTGGCTGAGCTTGGCCATTTCGGCCGGGCGGCACAGGCCTGCCATGTCAGCCAGCCGACCCTATCGGGACAAATTCTCAAGCTTGAGGAAGAGCTGGGCGTTACGATCTTTGAGCGTGTGGGCAAGCAGGTGCGGCTGACGCCCGTAGGCGAGGAAATTCTCGCCCATGCCCGCCGCGCCGTGTCCGCGGCCAATGACATCGCTACAGCCGCCCGCGCCAGTCGCGATCCACTGGCAGGTCCCATCCGTCTGGGCGTGATCCCCACGCTTGCGCCCTATCTGATGCCCTATGTCTTGCCGAGAGCTGCGGAGGAATTGCCAAAGGCACCCCTGATGCTGCTGGAGGATCTGACTGGCCATGTGCTGCCACCCTTACAGGATGGCGGGCTCGATGCGGCCTTGATCGCAACCGATCCCGGCAACGAAAAGCTGGCCGAGATCCCGCTCTTCGATGAACCCTTCTGGCTGGTCATGCCGGTTGATGATCCGCTGGCCAAGCTGAAGGAAGTGGACCTCTCGACCATCGACGCTGAGCGCCTTTTGCTGCTGACTGACGGCCATTGCTTGCGTGATCAGGCACTTGATTTGTGCGGACGCCAGAGCAGCGCGATCGGGTCGGGTGCTGCAGATGTGCGCGCTGTGTCGCTTGAGACGCTCGTACATCTGACCGCTGCCAAATATGGTGTGACGCTCGTGCCGCGATTGGCCGTCGCCAATTGGACAGGCCTGTCTGACCGGCTCGTTGCGCGCCCGCTGAAAGGGACTAAAGCCTCCCGCCGCGTGCGGCTTGTCTATCGGCGCGACATGCCGAGACGAAAAGCCATGGAGGCCTTGGCGCAAGTGGTGCGGAACTCCTTGCCCGATTGCGTGAAACCGCTCTCATAGGCAAAGCCGATTATCTCCAAAGGCAAAATCAATTTCCCAAGCTTGATTGCATCCTTCAGAAATTAATCGCGTGAATGTGTGCGAGGGGCGCATTGAAACAGCCAAGCTTCGCACCATCTCCAACGCGGGCAGCTGGACGCAGACCCAGCGTCGGCTCACATCCATTTGGAGGAGTGGAACATGGGATCTCTGAAGGGAAGCAAGACTGAAGACAATCTGAAGATGGCCTTCGCAGGCGAGTCACAGGCCAATCGCCGCTATCTCTATTTCGCTCAAAAGGCCGATGTCGAAGGCTATAACGATGTGGCCGCTGTCTTCCGTTCCACGGCGGAAGGTGAAACAGGCCACGCGCATGGCCATCTCGAATTCCTTGAAGAATGCGGCGATCCTGCAACCGGCCTGCCGATGGGCAAGACCGAGTTGAACCTTGCGGCTGCTGTCGCAGGTGAGACGCATGAATATACCGACATGTATCCCGGCATGGCCCGTTCGGCGCGCGAAGAAGGCTTCGATGAAATCGCCGACTGGTTCGAGACGCTCGCCAAGGCCGAGCGCTCTCACGCAGGCCGCTTCCAGCGCGCGCTTGACGAGCTGAAGTAATCGGCTTTCGCCGTCGCGGCCCGGTCATGTACCGGGCCGCTTTTGCCTGACATATCCTGCAAGAGGTTGATCATGAGAGAGGGCAGCCTTGAAGCGCCCGTGCGGCATCCGCTCGACTGGGAAAATCCGTCTTTCTATGACGAGGCGCTGCTGGACGAAGAATTGCGCCGGGTCTTCGATATTTGTCACGGCTGCCGTCGCTGTTTCAATCTCTGCGACAGTTTTCCGCGTTTGTTTGACTTGATCGACGAGTCAAAAACGGGGGAACTGGATTCCGTCGCTAGTGAGGACTTCAAGCCAATCGTGGATGCTTGCACGCTCTGCGACATGTGCTTCATGACGAAGTGCCCCTATGTGCCGCCGCATGAATTCAATCTCGACTTCCCGCATCTGATGCTGCGCTATCGCGCCGTGGAAGCGCGCAAGGGCGAGCTGGATTTCGTCGATCAGGAACTCGCCAAGATTGACCGCAATGGCAAGATTGCAACCGCCATTGCGCCGCTCGCCAATTGGGCCAGCGATCGGTCCAATTCGCTGACGCGCGGCCTTCTCGAAAGCACGATGGGTCTCGATGCCGAGGCCGAGCTTCCGAAATATGCATCGAAGACTTTCGTTGATCAGGCCAGATCCAATCCGCTCGCGCCCAACAAGGACGCCCCAGCATACGGTCGCAAGGCCGTGATCTATGCGACCTGCTTCAACAATTATAACGACACCGATGTCGGCGTTGCCGCGCGCGCGGTTCTTGCGAAGAATGGTGTGGAAACCGAGGTCGTGCATCCCCATTGTTGCGGAATGCCGATGCTGGAACAGGGCAACATCGCAGAAGTCGCCAAAAGTGCTGCAATCGTCTCGGCCGCTCTGAAGCCCTATATCGAAAAGGGCTATGATGTCATTGCGCTGGTGCCCTCCTGCGCCTTGATGCTCAAATTCGAATGGCCGCTGATTGTGCCGAAGAATGAAGATGTGAAGTTGCTCGCGCGCTCCACCTTCGATCTGTCAGAATATATCGTCGATATCGCCAAGAAGAACGGTCTTGCACCGGGCCTGCAACCCGTTGCGGGCGGCGTGTCGCTGCATATCTCCTGCCATTCGCGCGCACAGAATATGGGCCAGAAGGCTGCGGAGATGTTGCAGCTTCTGCCTGAGGCGGATGTGAAAGTGATCGAGCGTTGCTCCGGCCATGGCGGCTCATGGGGCTTCAAGAAGAAGAATTTTGAAACTGCCCTCAAGGTCGGCAAGCCTGTCGCGCGGCAGGCGAAGGATGCCGCCAAGAGTTTTGTCACATCCGAATGCCCGCTGGCGGGCGTTCATATCTCGCAAGGGATCGAGAAGCTGGGTGGAGATGCGCCAAAGCCTGAGATGGTGCGCCATCCCATCCAGATCTTCGCGCGTGCCTATGGTCTTTGAGGAACAGTCTGATGCCCAAGCATGAAATCACTGCTGCCGATATTCTGCCGCTGGATATCTATGCCAAGCAGCGCGCCGAAACACGTAAGAAGATGGCGGCCCTGAAGAAGAGCCGCCGCGTTGAAGTTGGCCCGCATGTCACATTCTATTTCGAGAACTTCGAGACGATGTGGCTGCAGGTGCAGGAAATGCTGCATATCGAAAAGGGCGGCCAAGAGCAGCTGCATGACGAGCTTGCAGCCTATAATCCGCTCATCCCGAAGGGACGCGAACTCGTCGCAACCTTCATGATCGAGATTGATGATCCTGATCGTCGCAAGCGCATTCTGGGCCGCCTCGGCGGTATCGAGGAAAAGGCCTTCATCCAGATTGGCACAACCAAGATCATGGGGCGCGCTGAAGAGGATCAGGATCGCACGACTACGGAAGGCAAGGCCTCATCTGTGCAGTTCGTGCATTTTGAATTCACCCCGGAGCAAATCACCGCCATCCGCACGCCGGGCAATCCGATCATTGTCGGCCTGCAACATGAGCATTATTCCCACATGGCCGTCCTGCCCGACCATGTGCGCGCGGAGCTGGCGAAGGATTTCGATTGATCCTTGAGCGAGGGGGCGGTTGCCCGCAGCCCCCTCACTGTGTCAGAAGCGGGTATGCTCCACATCAACGATCTCACCTATCGGCTTGGGCCGCGTCTTCTCTTTGAGGGCGCCACTGCGGCTTTGCCGGATCGTGCGCGGGTGGGTTTTGTGGGGCGCAATGGCGCGGGTAAGACGACCCTCTTCCGTATGATCGCGGGCGAGCTGGGGCCGGAAAGCGGCACCATCACCCTGCCCCGCACAGCCCGGCTCGGACGGGTGGAGCAGGAGGCCCCCGGCGGACCGGGGCGGCTGATCGATTTCGTGCTCGATGCCGACAAGGAGCGCATGGCGCTGATGGCGGAGGCTGAGACCGCCACAGACCCCATGCGCATTGCTGAAATTCAAACGCGGCTTGTCGATATTGATGCGCATTCCGCGCCAGCACGTGCGGCTGAGATTTTGTCGGGTCTCGGTTTCAACCATGAGGCGCAGCAACGCGCCTTGAGCGAGTTTTCGGGCGGCTGGCGAATGCGTGTCGCCCTCGCCGCCGTCCTGTTCTCAAAGCCGGACATCCTGCTGCTCGACGAGCCGACCAACTATCTCGACCTAGAAGGCACGCTCTGGCTGATTGATTATCTCGCCCATTATCCCGCGACCATTCTGGTCATCAGCCATGACCGCGATCTGCTCGACGAGGTGGCCGACCACATCCTTTATCTCGACAATGCGAAGCTCTCCTTGTGGCGCGGAAATTATACGAGCTTTGAACGCCAGAGGCGTGAGCAGCAAGCGCTGCAAATGAAGCTCGTCAAAAAGCAGGAAGAGCAGCGCCGCCACTTACAGGCTTTCGTTGATCGCTTCCGTGCGCAAGCCACGAAAGCCCGTCAGGCCCAATCGCGATTGAAAATGCTGGCACGCATGGAGCCTGTGGCCGCACTGGTTGAGAGCGAGGTGCTGCCCTTTGATCTCCCCTCCCCGCAAAAGCCGCTCTCACCTCCCATCGTTGCGATGGAGGGAGCAAGCGTCGGCTATGGGGAAAAGCCGGTGCTGAGCAAATTGTCGTTGTCGATCTCGAATGATGATCGCATCGGGCTGCTGGGCTCGAATGGCAATGGTAAATCGACGTTCGCCAAACTCGTTGCGGGTCGTCTTGAACAAATGAGCGGCGTGGTACGCCGTTCCTCCAAGCTTGATGTTGGTTTCTTTGCGCAGCATCAGGTCGATGATCTCAACCCCAATGGCACGCCTTATACGCATGTCGCTGAACTCATGCGCGAACAGCCGGAGGCCAAGATCCGCGCGCGTTGTGCGCAGATGGGTTTCCCCAATGTGAAATCCGACACGCGCGTGAATGAACTTTCAGGTGGCGAGAAGGCGCGCCTCCTGATGGGGCTTGCAACCTTCAATGGTCCGCATTTGCTCATTCTCGACGAGCCGACCAACCATCTCGACATTGACAGCCGTGCGGCACTGATCGAAGCGCTGAATGACTATCAAGGCGCAGTCATTCTTGTCTCGCATGATCGCTATTTGTTGGAAGCTTGTGCGGATCGTTTGTGGCTTGTCGCAGATGGAACGGTGAAAACATTTGACGGCGATATGGATGATTATCGCCGCTATGTCCTCGATGAGGCACGCAAGGAAACGGGGCGCGAGAAAACCTCCGAAAGCACCAGCCAATCGCAAGCTGATCAGCGTCGCGAAAATGCCAAAAGCCGACGCGAAACCGCGCCGCTGCGCAAGAAGATCAGCGAGCTTGAAGCAAGGATGGAGAAATTCTCTGGCCTCATCGCACGCGTCGATGAGATGCTCGCCAAGCCAGACACATTCTCCAAAGATCCGACGAAAGCGGCTCAACTCTCACAACAGCGCGCAGAACTTGAAAAGGCCCTGGCTGCGGTAGAGGAAGAGTGGTTGTTGGCCAGTGAGGAACTCGGCGCCTAGTCTTTGTCGTAGCCGAGAATGAGCGCAAGGGCGACGCAGATGCCTGCCCCACCGAGAATGATTTCGGTGGTCGTATAGCCAAACCACGCCACAAGATAGGTTTCGGGGAATGGCGTTGCATAAACGCCCATATAGAAGCTCGTTGCAGCAAGGGCCTGCACGCCGGGGCGCGCATGGGCTGCAGCACCTTTTCCCATCCATGCGGAGATGACCGGATAGACCATGCTGTTTCCAAGGCCAAGCAAGGTGCCGGCAACCACCGTCAGCAAAGGCCCGCTCGCCATGGCGGCAACGATCAGTGAAAGACCTGATACTGCCAATCCCCCCGACGCCAATTGGCGCGGTGTAAAGCCTCCCAGGAAGCGCATCGCACCCACTCGACTTCCCACAGTGGCAATCGTCATGGGGATGAAGAAAAAGCCAAGCGATATATTTTGCTCATGCAGCGATGGCGCGAGATAGGAGCCGCTATAACCGTAATGCGAGCCGCCAATCAGCAAGGCGAGCGCGGGGACCGTGTGCCAGCGTTGCGCAGCCGTGCGAAGGCCAAGCCCTGTTGCTTTCGTTGCATGACTGAGAGGCCGAACGAAAAAGATCAGCAGAAAGCCAATCGCAGCGGGCACTGCACCGATGGCAAACATCGCAGATACGCCGAAGGTGTTCAGCGTATATTCGCCCATCACGGGGGCAATTGCGAGACCGAGCGGGATCGTCGCAGAAAATGCCGACACGAGATAGACGAAGCGCTTTTGATTCAGCCTGCTCTGCACATAGACCATCACCGGCGGCAGAAAGAAGCCGACGCCGATGCCCCATACTATGCGCGAGATGAAAGCGCTCCAGAACACCTCGCGTGTAAATGCAAGGCTGCTGACACCCAAGGCCGCAAAGAGCATGGCAAGCTGCAAGGCCGAGCGGGCGCCGATATAGCTCGTGAGCAGGCCCGAAAATAAGGCGCCTGCCAGAACCGGCACGGCCGTAATCGAGATCAAGATGCCGATCTGTTCCAGCGAATAATTCTCGCGCGCCAGAGCGAGTGCCACCACCGTTGAATGGGTCACTGTGATGGAGGAGAGCAGGCTCGCCAAAGCCACGATCCAGAATTCGCGCCGCGATTTCGCATCGGCAAAGCCGAGACTCTGGGCTCTGGAATCGGAGGTTGTGACGTCGCTCATGGCTGTCTGTAGATCAGGCACAGGCGCTCACGTCAAAGTGAGTGCATGATCAGGCTTTCTTTTCCCAAGCGCCTGTTTCGCTCTGCTGCCAGTAAGAAAGGTTCAGCGACTTTTCTTTCAGCGCCTTCCATTGCGCACGGGCAGCCGCCAGCTCCTCATCATTATTGCCATCGAAGATGAGGATGATGCGCTCATAAGTCCCACCCGCCTCAATCACAGGCGCCACTTGCGCACCTTCAATGAAGAAACGCACGTGCGACCCATTGGGGTTCTCGGCACCTGTTGTCAGATAGACATGCTGCAACTCGCCATCGCCATCAGCTGCCGTGCCGTGACCGAGGAAACTCTCTTCCGAATAGGTCCAGAGAAATTCATCGAGGCTCTGCACGCGCTCCTCGCTGCGCGCCTGCACCACCGCTTTCCAGCCGCGCGCCAGCGAGCGCTCCAGCAGAATGGGGAGCGTGCGCTCAAGCGGCTGACGAGTGAGATGATAAAACCAGATTTCCATCACTGGCCGGTCAGGATCACGAAGCTATGGTCAGTCTGCGTCCACATGATGCCGATATCAGTCCCATTGCCGGCATGTTCTTCCACGCGGCCAGAGATTGCGACATCACCACGTTCTTCTGAACCGCGGAGATTTTCAGACGCCTCTTTTGACAAGGCGCGTACCTTGTTCAAGGCATGGCTTGGCGTCCAGCGAAGCGCCGCGACAAGCACCGATTGCTGCACCTTCTCGAACTGGCCGAGCAAGCGGCCATCAGCAGGCAGGGCAATCTTCGCTTCGAAGGAGAGGAACTTTTCGCCTGAACATTTCAGCACACCGTCAATGCGCTGGCCTGTGACAAGATCGAAAGTATCGACACTGCCCGACCCTTCTGCGCGCGAGACGACGAGGGGGCGGATGAATTCCGGCTTCAGCTCGAAGATCTCGCGCAACATGGTCTCGCGGAAATTGGTGCAGGTCGCAACCGCCTGAGCCTGTGCAGGCGCAAAGCCCCCCACTGCTGCGAGCAGGGCAATCGGGAGGGCTTTGACTAGCAGGCGCATGGCGGCTCCGTGAAGGCGAATCTCTTAGCCTTCGTAATGTTCTGCCACGAGTCGGTCGAGCAAGCGAACTCCCCAGCCCGATCCCCAGCTCTGATTGATATCGTTTTGCGGCGAGGCCATGCCCGTGCCTGCAATATCAAGATGCGCCCATGGCACGTCATTGACGAAGCGCTGGAGGAGCTGGGCTGCTGTGATCGAACCCGCATGGCGACCGCCGGTATTCTTCATATCGGCAAATTTCGAGTCGATCATCTTGTCATAGGCAGGGCCCAGCGGCATACGCCATACCTTCTCGCCGGTTGCGAGGCCGACCTTGGAGAGGCGCTCGGACAATTCATCATTGTTGGAGAAGAGGCCCGCATATTCATGCCCCAGAGCAATCAGGATCGCGCCTGTGAGCGTGGCGAGATTGATCATGAATTTCGGCTTGAACTTGTCCTGCACATGCCAGAGCACATCAGCCAGGACGAGACGGCCTTCCGCATCGGTATTGATGATCTCTATGGTCTGGCCGGACATGGTCTTGACGATATCGCCGGGGCGCTGCGCCAAACCGCTTGGCATATTCTCGACAAGACCGATGGCACCGATTGCATTCACCTTCGCCTTGCGCTGCGCCAAAGCATGCATGAGACCGGTGACGCAGGCCGCGCCCGCCATGTCGCCTTTCATGTCTTCCATGCCGGCAGCAGGCTTAATCGAAATACCACCCGAGTCGAAGGTCACGCCCTTGCCGATAAAAGCCACCGGCGCTTCGCCCTGCTTGCCGCCATTCCAGCGCATGATCACGCAGCGGCTTTCATGGGCAGAGCCCTGCCCTACGCCCAACAATGCATTCATACCGAGCTTCTTCATGGCCGCGACATCGAGAACCTCAACCTCGACGCCCAGCGCCTTGAGCTGTTCAGCGCGCGCAGCAAATTCTGCAGGGAAGAGAACATTCGGCGGCTCATTAACGAGGCCGCGAGCGAGTTTCACACCAGCGGCCAGCGCATCGGTATGTATCGCCGCCTTGCGAGCTGCATCAGGATCGGCCACCGCGATGATGATCTTTTGCGAGGATGGCTTGTCCTCGTCCTCTTTCTTTTTCGTCTTATAGGCGTCGAAGTGATAGGCGCGCAGTTGCACGCCCATGGAAAATTCCGCCGCGGCCATCGCCGGATCGCCATGCCAATCGGGAAGATCGAAGAGAATTGCGACTTGCGCGGCGCTACCGGCCTTGCCCATCGCATGTCCGCCCATCATCGCATAGTCGATGGCAGGCGTTCCTGCAGGGGCCTTTTTGTTGGCGGCTGCACCAGCCACGATCAGGCGCGCAGCGGCAAAATCAGCCGGGGCCAGCAGATCCATGGCGGAAGAGGTTTTGCCCTTGAACTTGGCGGCCTTGGCAGCGCGGTCGATGAGATCTGCCGCCGCGCCGAGGCGCGCGCGTGTGGCATGGGAGAGGGCCAATTCCTCGCCCGCAAAAGCGATCAGCACATCCGCGCCCCCTTCGCCCAATTTCAGATCATCCAGAGCGACAAAGCTGACTTCGACAGGGTGGGACATGGCTTTCCTTTCAAACAAGGGGCAGGACTTTAGCCTGACAGATTGTGCCTATCATGGAAATGGTCAACCGAGCGCGCAAGCGCTGTCGCGTGGCATTCCCGCCACGGGCCGAAGTTTAGCAGTGCGTGACCTTGGCCGCGTCCAACCGTTGCCTTGCGCCCGCCCCAAAGGAGCGTTAGCCAGAGTTTTGGGCAGGTCAGCGCCCGCACGGATGCCTCGCAAGAATGTCGCTGGTTGAACGATATATTTTCCGCATGGCGGGCCTCGCCTTTCTGGCGGCGCTTGGCGGGCTGACCGGCGTGATCTGGGTCACGCAGGCCATGAAGGACTTCGACCTGCTGACCACCAAGGGCCAGTCACTCGTCATCTATCTCTTTGCCACCACGCTTGTGCTCCCCTCTCTGGTGATGGTCATCGCGCCAGTGGCCCTTTTTGCGGCCATTTTGTTCACCTTGAACAAGCTCAATAGCGATAGCGAGCTGATCGTGATGAGCGCATCCGGCCTTTCGCCTGCAAGGCTCGCACGGCCTTTTGCCGCCCTCACGGTGGCCGTGGCGATTCTCGTGGGCGCCATGGCCCTGTGGGTGATGCCATCGAGTTTCGCAGAATTGCGGAGCCTGATGTCGCAAGTGCGTTCGGATTTTCTCGCCCGCGTGCTGCGGGAAGGCCAGTTTTCGACGCTCGACAAGGGTTTTGTCTTCCATTTCAGAGAACGGGGACCCGGCGGCGCCTTGTTGGGCATTTTTATGCAGGATCGCCGCGATGCGACCCATACCAACACCTATATTGCCGAAAGCGGCCTCACCATCGCCACCCAAAGCGAAAATTTCCTTGTTCTGGAAAAGGGTAGCATCCAGCGCCAGACCTTGGGCGGGCGAGACCCAGCCATCGTTGTCTTTGATCGCTACGCCATCGACCTTGCCCAATTCGGATCGGAGTCCGATGGCGCGCCCCTGAAGGCGCGCGAACGCTCGACGGCAGCCTTGCTCAACCCCAATCTGAGCGACCCCTATGTGCGGGCCAATCTCGGACAGTTTCGCTCCGAATTGCACGACCGCTTGGTGAACCCGCTCTACGCGCTGGTCTTCGGTGCAATCGCTTTCGCCGCGCTCGCGCAGGCGCGCACCACGCGGCAGGGCCGCGGCCTTGCGATTGCAGGAGCTATTGCTGCTGTGGTGCTTGTGCGAGGCGCCGGATTTGGCGCTGCTGCCCTTGCCACACGCTATGAATGGGCGGTGGCGGGGCTTTACCTTCTGCCCTTGAGCGCGATCACAGTGGCACTTGCCATTGCGCTACGCGGCGCTGGCGTCTCACGGCGCAGCTCCAGACTGCAACCGGCCGGGTGACGCAATGATCGGCTGGACCCTTACCCGCTATCTGGCTGGGCGCTTTGCCTTCACGATTTTCGCTGTCTTCGGCGCGATCTTCACTTTGGTCTATCTCATAGATTTTGTGGAAATGCTGCGTCGCGCCAGCGGGTTGCCCAATGTGGGGGTGTTGCTGCTGGCCTGGCTTTGCCTTCTGCGGACCCCCGCAGTAACCGAGCAGATCCTGCCCTTCGCCGTTCTGGCTGGCTGCATGTTTGCCTTTGTGAACCTCTCACGCCGGTTGGAACTGGTGGTCGCCCGTTCGGCCGGGATTTCTGTATGGCAGTTTTTGACACCCCCGGTCCTCGTCGTTCTGATCATCGGTCTTGTCTCGGTGGTTGGCTATAACCCGCTCTCGGCCAAGGCGAAGGAACAGGCAGAGCGGATCGAAACCTCCATTTTCCGCGCCAGTCGCAGCACCAGCAACGATAGCAGCATGTGGATCAGGCAGCGCAGCATTGACGGCCAATCCATCTTGCGGGCTGAGCAGTCGAGCGATGCCGGAACGAGGCTCTCGGCGGTGACAGCTTTTGTCTTTCACCCCGACGGGTCCTTTCAGGAACGGGTCGAAGCTTCTGCCGGTGAGCTGAAACATGGCTTCTGGCAGCTCTCCGAGGCGCGCGTCAGCATCCCCGGCGAAGAGACAAGCACCCATGAAACCTATCTGCTGGCCACCAATCTGACCCCGGAGCAAGTGACCCAGTCCTTTGTCGCACCGGAATCGGTTTCTTTCTGGAATCTCAAGGAGATGGCTTGGAGAACCGAGCAAGCTGGGCTGGATGGGACCCGCTATCTTCTGCGCTACCAGACGCTTTTGGCCAGACCTTTGATGTTGCTGGCGATGGTTCTGATCGCCGCTTCTTTTTCCTTAAGGTTCTTTCGATTTGGCGGTGTCGCCAAGACGGTTGCTGGTGGCGTTGCCGCGGGCTTCGTGCTTTATGTTGCTACCAAGCTGATCGGTGATCTGGGTGGTGCGGGGCTTTTGAGCGCTCCAATCGCCGCCTGGACGCCTGCGGCCCTGGGGGTGTTGTTGGGTAGTTTGACGCTGTTGACGCAGGAGGATGGCTGAATGGGGCTGAGTTTCCGCCCCAAGCGCAAATCCACGTCCGGGCCACTTGTCCGGGCGGCGATGCTGCTCGCCCTTGCGATGGCCGCGCCAAGCTTGAGCCCGGCACTGGCCCAGACGGCTTCCAGACCAGCCAACGCCCAAACAGATCGTCTGTTCCTGCAAGCGCAGGAGATGATCTACAACCGCGACGCCAACACAATTGAAGCGCGTGGTCAGGTTCAGCTCTATTACCAAGGCCGCATCTTGCAGGCAGATCGCGTCGTCTATGACCGCGACAAGGAGCGTGTTTTTGCGCAGGGCAATGCCAAGCTGACAGAGCAGGATGGAACGGTCTCTTACGGAAACCGCATTGAGCTGACAGACGACTTCAAACACGGCTTTGTGGACTCGCTGCGCATTGACACGACAGACCAGTCCTTCCTCACTGCCGCCCGTGCCGAGCGCATGAACGGAAACGTGAATGTACTGGAGCGCGGCACTTACACAGCCTGCGGCCCTTGTGAGGACAACCCGTCAAAGCCACCCCTGTGGCAGGTTCGTGCCAAGCGTATCGTTCACAACAAGGACGAGCAGACCGTCTATTATGAGGACGCCTCGCTCGAATTGATGGGGATGCCAGTCGCATGGTTCCCCTTCTTCTCCGCACCTGATGCTGAAGCACGTCGCAAGAGCGGCATTCTGGCGCCGCGTTATGTGGCGCGCAGCAATTTGGGTGTAGGCGTTGGCGCGCCGATCTTCTGGGCGCTGGCCCCCAATTACGATCTCACCATCACGCCCATGCTCTATTCGCAGCAGGGCCTGTTCCTCGACACTGAATGGCGGCACCAGCTGATCAATGGTGCCTATCGCGTTCGCTTGTCCGGCATCTTCCAAAGCGATCCCAAAACCTTTCAGCCGCCGCCCAACGGCCCCGGCAATGATCGCTTCCGTGGCTCGCTGGAAACGGCAGGTCAGTTCCTCTTGAATGAACGCTGGCGTTTTGGCTGGGACATCACCCTGCTCAGCGACCGCTGGTTCCTACAAGACTATCGGATGCCGATTTCAAGCCTCTCCTCGAATTACTTCCGTGAGGCGATTTCGAGCGTCTATCTGAACGGCCAATCCGACCGCGCTTATTTCGATGCGCGCGCTTATTACTTCCAGGGTCTCAGCCGCTACGATTTGCAAGAGCAACAGCCGATCGTCGCCCCCGTTGTCGATTACAACAAGACGATCGACATTGACCCGCGCAAGAATGGCATTGGCGGTCAGATTGAAATCGACGCCAATATAACCCATCTGACGCGCGCCCTTGCCGCCTATGAAGCGGTTGGCCCGCGCTCGCTGACCGGCCCCGGCAGCTACCAGCTCTATAGCTATTGCCCCCCTAATGTAACGCGCGAAAATTGTATCGTGCGCGGCATGGGCGGCAATTACACGCGCACAACTCTCAACCTGTCATGGAAGCAGCAATTCATTGATGCAGCGGGTCAAGTCTGGACACCTTTCATGTTCACCCGCGTGAACGGTGCTTTCACGACGCTCAACCGTACCAATGAAGTGGCCTTTGCAGGCAATCCGTCCCTGACCAATGCCGAGCAGATTGCGTTGTTCGGTCGTGATGCGAATTCATGGCTGGGACAGGTGACGCCCGGTGTCGGCGTCGAATATCGCTTCCCCTTCATGGCAGCATCGAGCTTTGGCAATCAGGTGATCGAGCCGATCGTTCAGATCATCTCGCGTCCGAATGAATTGTCCAATGCTGCGCTCGTGAATGAAGACTCCCAGAGCCTCGTATTCGACGACACGAATTTGTTCATGTGGAACAAGTTCTCAGGCTATGATCGCTTTGAGGGTGGCACCCGTCTGAATTACGGCGCGCAATATACGCTGACCCTGCATAATGGCGGCTATGCCAATATGATGCTGGGCCAGTCTTATCAGCTGGCGGGCACCAATTCTTATGCCACAGCTGATGCAGCCCATATCGGTATCTCTTCAGGCCTTGATCGGCGCCAGTCTGATCTGGTGGCGCGCTTTGCGCTTGCGCCCAACTCATTCACTTCCTTCATGGTCAAGGGCCGCTTTGATCCGCAGGACATGACCATGCGTCGTCTCGACGTTGCAGCGAGTGCGCGTTTCAGCAACCGGCTTGAGGGCTCGCTGCAATATGCCCGTTATGAGGCGCAGCCCTATATTGGTTATGACAAGCGCCGCGAAGGTATCTCGACTGCGTTGAAGTATAAATTCCACGAGAACTATTACGCTTCAGGCAATGTCATCTTCGACCTGTCGCGCCATCTCTACAATATCGAAGTCGGCGGCCATGCTGGTCTGTTCTCATTGGCTGGTGTTGGTGGCGGCATCGGTTATATGGATGATTGCACCACGCTGGCTGTGAACTATGCTTCAGTCTATCAAGACAAGGGTACGGGAACACCGGTGCGCAACCAGACGGTTCTGGTCCAGCTTCAGCTACGCACGCTGGGTGACACGCGCGTGCAGTCCAGCCTGTCGGCCATGCGAGTTGATGACGGGCTGGGCGGACTTCAGGGACCCTGAATGAATTGGGCATGGCCCGCAGAGGGATGACAATGATGATGATCCGGCTTGCCTTCCGCAAGATGCAGTTTGCGTTGCCTGTCATGGCTGCACTGGCCATCGCATCCGTGCCAACATCTTTCGTTCATGCGCAAGCCGTTGTTGCCTCGGTCAACGACGATCCGATCACCAATGTGGACATTGAACAACATACGCGCATCCTGCGCGCGATGAACCGTCCCGCC
>CAZLBA010000023.1:0-5163 GCA_964557555.1 uncultured Beijerinckia sp. | reverse complement strand
CACGCGCGAGACGGCGCTTGAGAGCATCTATGAAACGCGCCTCAAGCTGATGGAGATGTCGAAATACAAGATCTCCCCTTCGGAAAACGACATTGGCTGGGCACTCGGCTTTACCTCGCGTGCCCTCAAGCTCGATCCTCAGGCGGTGCTCAACAATTTGCAGCGTTCAGGCGTAACGGATGATCAGTGGCGGCAAAAGTTCCGCGCTGAAGCCGGCTGGATGCAACTGATCCGCGCTTTGAACCGCACCATCGAACCGAGCGAGGCTGAGGTGGAGGAAGAGCTTGCCCGGACAGGCAAGAGCAAATCGACGGAATATGTTCTGCGTCAGGTCATTTTCGTTGTGCCCAATAATGCCTCTGCTGGTGCCGTTGAGTCCCGCGCAGCAGAAGCAAATCAATTGCGCGCCCGCTTCACCGATTGCGCAACCGGCATTCCGCTCGCCACAGCCTTGCGCGATGTGGCCGTGCGTGAACCTGTGACGCGATATGCCAGCGCCTTGTCAGAGCCGCTGCGCAAGGTCCTTGACTCGACACAAGCCGGCCGCCTGACGGCTCCATCGCGCAGTGCGCAAGGTATCGAAATGCTGGCCGTCTGCAGCAAGGGCGAGAAGCAGGACCAGAATGCTGCCGACAATGTGCGCAGCGATCTCCTGTTCAAGAAACTGCAAAAGGAATCCGAGCGCCGCTATCGCGAAGTTCGCGCCAAGGCCATCATCGTCACCAAGCGCTAGAGGCAAAGATGGGCGCGCGTCAGCTGCTCCCTCTTGGCGTGACACAGGGCGATCCGTCAGGCATCGGTCCTGAAATCACCATCAAGGCTTGGCTCGCGCGCAGTAGCGACACGCCACCCTGGTTCTTGCTTGCCGATCCGCAACATATTACGCGCGTCGCACAACAGATCGGCGTCAGTGTTCCCATTGCCATTGTCGAGCCCGACGCTGCGGCTGCAACTTTCGCAAAAGCGCTCCCCATTGTGGCTTTACAAAATGGGGTGAAGGGGGAGCCCGGCAAGCCTGATGGTGCAGATGCACCTGCTACACTCGAATCCATCGAACATGGTGTTGAGCTGGTGCGCGCAGGTCATGCGCGTGCTCTCGTCACCAATCCTATCGCGAAAGATGTGCTCTATAGCGCAGGTTTCCACCATCCCGGCCATACGGAATGGCTGGGAGAGTTAGCAGAGCGGGGATGGAATACGGGACCACTTCGTCCTGTGATGCTGATCTGGTCACGCGAGCTTGCCGTCGTCCCCGTCACAATCCATGTGTCGCTCAAGCAAGCCATCGCCGATCTCACAACGCAACTCATTGTTGAGACCGCACTCATCACCGCGCAGGATTATCGCACGCGTTTCGGCATGGCATCACCGCGGCTCGCGATTGCAGGGCTTAATCCCCACGCAGGTGAAAGCGGCAGTATGGGGCGTGAAGATATCGACATCATCGCGCCGGCTGTTGAGCAATTGCGGTCGCATGGTATTGATGCGCGCGGCCCCTTGCCACCTGACACGATGTTCCATGCCGCAGCCCGCGCCACCTATGATGTGGCGATTTGCATGTATCATGATCAGGGTCTCATCCCCGCCAAGACCCTTGCCTTTGATACTGGCGTCAACACAACGCTGGGCCTGCCCTTCATTCGCACGTCGCCCGATCATGGCACGGCATTCAACATTGCGGGCAAGGGCACGGCCTCTGCCTCAAGCCTGATGGCTGCGATTGATCTGGCCGCTCATCTCGCGGACCAATCCGCGTGAGCGAGGGTGACGGACTTCCCCCCTTGCGTGATGTGGTGCGCGATTTCGATCTCGCCGCCAAGAAATCGCTTGGGCAAAACTTTCTGTTTGATCTGAACCTGACGGGCAAAATCGCGCGCGCAGCTGGACCGCTCGACGAGGTAACGATTGTTGAAATTGGTCCGGGCCCCGGTGGCCTCACACGAGCCTTGTTGCGCGAGGGTGCCAAACAGGTGATCGCGGTTGAGCGAGATGAACGTTGCCTGCCTGCCCTTGCACAAATTGCTGCGCATTATCCGGGCCGCTTGCATGTGCTGCATGGCGATGCATTGGCGACTGATCTCGCCACGCTTGTTGCAGAACATGGTGGCGGGCCTGCCCGTATTTGCGCAAATCTGCCTTACAATGTCGGCACGGCATTGCTGGTCCGCTGGCTGGAAAGCGATCCGTGGCCACCATGGTTTGATCGTCTCACATTGATGTTCCAGCGCGAAGTGGCCGAGCGCATCGTTGCGACACCAAATGAGCGCGTTGACTATGGCCGCTTGGGCGTGCTCGCAGGCTGGCGCACAAAAGCGCGCATTCTGTTTGATGTGCCGCCGTCTGCCTTCACGCCACCGCCAAAGGTCACATCATCTGTTGTCGAACTTGTGCCGCGCGCGGAGCCCCTGCCCTGCGATGGTCGGATCCTCTCCAATCTCACCCTCTCGGCCTTCGGCCAACGCCGCAAGATGCTGCGTCAATCGCTGAAAGGTTTCTCCCTGCGCGGCAAAGCCATCGACGCGCTGGCGCTGCTCAGTGCTGCAGGCATTGAGGAAACCAAGCGCGCTGAAGAAGTTGATGTCGCAGGCTTTGTGAGATTGGCGCAGGTGGCCGAGACGCTTTAACGCCTCAGCTCCAGGGGGCGACCTGACCATTGGGGTAAACGCGCCAGGCTTGCGTGCCCGACTTCGCCACCACGACCTGCCCTTCCTTTGCTTTTGCAACGAGATGCTTGAAGAGCAGCGGATGACGCCAGGCGGCAGGCTTCTTGGGATCGCACACCGCCTGATATTCGTCGCTGTCAGCATCAATCATAAGCAAGGTGCCGAAACGGTCAGGGAAGAGGATTTGCGGCACATCGCGTTCCGTCAGCCATTCGCATTCGAACTCGCGACAAACATCCGGGCGCTTGTTGTAGATCTTGCAGCCACCACCGAGCTTGCAATTCTTGCACAAGATGCCGGCATCCTTGTCCAGCTCCTCGATCACGAGAACCTGACAGCACAAGGTGCAGCTGCCACAAGAACGACCGGGAAGTGCAGGCATTCGATCCTCGAAGCGATTCGATTGAGAAGACCCCTGCGGAATAGCCAAAAGGACGAGGTCTGTGGAGTGATAATTACCTGCCCTGCACATGTTTGAAAGGGACAGCGCCGACTTGACTTCGCAGCCCCTCCCATGTTCCTGCGAGCCATCGCAATGGGACAGGAACCACCCATGACCACAGCTTTCATCTTCCCCGGTCAGGGATCGCAATCCGTTGGCATGGGCAAGGCGCTGGCCGCCGACTTCCCGCAAGCCGCCGCAGTCTTTGCTGAAGTGGATGACGCGCTCGGCGAAAAGCTCTCACAGCTGATGTTTGAAGGGCCAGAGGGCGACCTGACGCTTACTGCCAATGCTCAGCCTGCCCTCATGGCAGTCAGCATTGCCGTATTGCGCGTGCTGGAGGCCGAGGCTGGGCTTGATCTGGCGCGAGATGCAAAATTTGTCGCGGGCCATTCGCTCGGTGAATACTCAGCGCTGGCGGCTGCGGGCTCCTTCACGCTGGCAGATACTGCGCGCCTGCTACGCCTGCGCGGTCAGGCCATGCAGAAGGCGGTTCCGGTCGGTGAGGGCGCTATGGCAGCCATCCTTGGCCTTGAGTTTGAACCCGTTGCAGCAGTCGCAGCCCAAGCAGCCAAGGAGACCGGCGGCATTTGTCAGGCGGCCAATGACAATGGCGGCGGGCAGGTCGTGATCTCCGGCGCCAAAGCAGCTGTGGAAAAAGCCATGGAACTGGCCAAGGCAGCCGGTGCCAAGCGCGCGCTTCCCCTGCCCGTCTCCGCACCCTTCCATTGCGCAATGATGCAGCCGGCAGCAGATGCCATGGCGGAGGCTCTGGCCAAGGTCGAGATCAAGGCCCCTAAGGCCCCGCTCGTTGCCAATGTGACGGCTGCGGCACTGTCTGACCCGGCCGAAATCCGCCGCCGTCTGGTGGAACAGGTGACCGGCACCGTGCGCTGGCGCGAATGCATGGCCTATATGGCCGCGCAAGGCGTCACGACTTTCTATGAGCTGGGGGCTGGCAAGGTTCTGTCTGGCCTCGTGAAGCGCATTGCTGATAGCGCCACCGGCATTTCCATTGGTACGCCCGCCGATGTGGCGGCTTACAAGACCGCCCGTCAGGGCTGATCCTTTCAAGGAGTTTCCCCCATGTTCGACCTGACCGGCCTCAATGCTCTTGTTACTGGTGCCACTGGCGGCCTTGGTGGCGCCATGGCTCGCGCGCTGCACAAGCAGGGCGCCACGGTTGCAATTTCCGGCACCCGCAAGGAGGCGCTGGAAGCGCTGGCCGGTGAACTGGGCACGCGCGTCCATGTCCTGCCCTGCAACCTGTCTGACAAGGACGAGGTGGAAGCACTTGTTCCGGCAGCAGAAACGGCGCTCGGCCAGCTGGATATCCTGGTCAATAATGCCGGCATCACCCGCGATGGCCTGTTCATGCGCATGAAGGATGAGGACTGGGATCAAGTGCTGGCGGTGAATCTCACGTCAGCCTTCCGTCTCTCCCGTGCAGCTCTCAAGGGTATGATGAAGCGCCGCTTTGGCCGTATCATTGGCATCACCTCTGTCGTCGGCGTGACGGGCAACCCCGGTCAGGGCAATTATGCGGCTTCCAAGGCTGGCATGATCGGCATGTCGAAATCCCTCGCCGCCGAGGTCGCGACCCGTAACATCACTGTCAACTGCATTGCGCCGGGCTTCATCGAGAGCCCCATGACGGATGTGCTGAACGAGAAGCAGAAGGAAGCGATTCTCTCCACCATCCCGGCTGCAAGGCTCGGATCGGGCGATGATATCGCCGCTGCCCTCGTCTATCTCGCCTCGCGTGAGGCTGGCTATATCACCGGCCAGACCCTGCATGTGAATGGCGGAATGGCCATGATCTGAGGCCTTTTTGGCCCGTATTCTCCCCGGTTGACGCTTGTGCGACGCTCTCGCCTTGGCCGGGGAAGTGTGCTACCTAGCCGCATCCCTGCTGGGGGGCTTGCCATTCGCCCGGCATTAGGGTTTCAGGATGGCAGGAACGATGAACGGTTGAGACGCAGACCCGTCTGCGGATCGTTTCGGGCGGGTGGCCCCGGTCACCCAGTCGAGAATTCACTAGAACGAGAACGAGGCTAA
>CAZLBA010000022.1:0-28686 GCA_964557555.1 uncultured Beijerinckia sp. | reverse complement strand
AAAGGCCTTGGGCTTTTCGAGCGAAAAGCGGAATTCGCGGATGTCATGGGTGATGTCGGAAATGGCGAGGAGCTTGCCTGTCGTGCGGGCCGGCAGATGGTGGCTCTTGTAATCCTCGCGCAGCGGCACCTTGATCTTGCAGTCGCCCAGCGGGCGGGCCTGACAGCCAAGATAACGGTTGCGCTGCTTGTCGCGCTCATTCCAGCCCGGCGGATTCTCGCGCTCATGCACGACTTCGCCTTCCAGCACCTCAAAGCGGCAATTTCCGCAGGAGCCAACATTGCATTCATAGGGCATACCCAGACCTGCACGCAGGCCGGCGCGCAGCACAGTGTCGTCAGCGTCGCATTCAAAGGTGATATTCGCGCTGGGTATCGTGATCTGAACCATGCTCTCCCACCATGTCTGACTTTTGTAGCTCTCATTAATAAGGCTCAGGCCTTTGACGCAATAGGCTAGCAGCCATTGATCCGCGTCAAAGATAGGTCCTGCCCCCTTTCAAGCTGATCTGCCCCTTCCTACATCTGCGGCATGGCTGCCTTTGAGGGGCCACATCGAGTGCTGACGCCGGACGTGCCGCTACGGGGCGCTACGGGGGTCGAGGAGGTTGCGTTATGAACTTTGAAAAATACACCGAACGTGCGCGTGGCTTTGTGCAGAGCGCCCAATCGCTGGCGACGCGCGAAGGCCACCAGCAATTCACACCCGAACATCTGCTGAAAGTCTTGCTTGATGATGAGCAAGGTCTTGCTGCCGGTTTGATCGACCGTGCCGGTGGCCGCTCACGCGACGCTTTGACCCAGACTGAACTCGCCCTGTCGAAATTGCCCAAGGTGCAAGGCTCAGGTGCAGGCCAGCTTTATCTCGCACCGGCCACAGCACGCATTTTCGATCAGGCTGAACAGATCGCGCAAAAGGCTGGCGATAGCTATGTGACGGTTGAGCGCCTGTTGCTCGCCATCGCACTTGAGAAAACAAGCGAGGCTGCAAAGATCCTGAGCAATGCGGGTGTAACGCCGCAAGGCCTCAACAGCGCAATCGAAGCTTTGCGCAAGGGTCGCACTGCTGACAATGCGACCGCTGAAAATGCTTATGACGCCTTGAAGAAATATGCGCGGGATCTGACGGAGGCGGCGCGCAATGGCAAGCTTGACCCTGTCATCGGGCGTGATGAGGAAATCCGCCGCGCCATTCAGGTTCTCTCACGCCGCACCAAGAATAACCCTGTCCTGATCGGTGAGCCCGGCGTCGGCAAGACCGCCATCGTCGAAGGCCTGGCGTTGCGCATTATCAATGAAGATGTGCCCGAAAGTTTGCGCGACAAGAAACTGCTTGCGCTTGATATGGGTTCGCTGATTGCGGGCGCGAAATATCGCGGTGAATTCGAAGAGCGCTTGAAGGCCGTGCTCAATGAAGTCACGGCAGCCGAAGGCGGCATCATTCTCTTCATTGACGAGATGCACACGCTTGTTGGCGCAGGCAAAACAGATGGCGCGATGGATGCCTCCAATCTGCTCAAGCCTGCACTGGCGCGCGGTGAACTGCATTGTGTCGGTGCAACCACGCTCGACGAATATCGCAAACATGTTGAGAAGGACGCAGCGCTGGCGCGTCGCTTCCAGCCCGTCTTTGTCTCCGAGCCCACAGTGGAAGATACGATCTCCATCCTGCGCGGCTTGAAAGAAAAATACGAGCTGCATCACGGCGTGCGCGTGACAGACTCAGCCATTGTCGCGGCAGCAACCCTGTCGAACCGCTACATCGCTGATCGCTTCCTGCCCGACAAGGCCATTGATCTCGTGGATGAGGCCGCGTCGCGTTTGCGGATGCAGGTTGATTCCAAGCCCGAAGAATTGGACGAACTCGATCGTCGCATCATCCAGCTCAAGATTGAGCAGGAGGCCCTGAAAAAGGAAACAGACGCGGCATCCAAAGATCGGCTGGTGAAGCTTGAAAGCGAACTGGCTGACCTTGAAGAGAAGTCGGCCGTGATCACGACCCGCTGGAAGGCGGAGAAGGATAAGCTCGGTCAAGCGCAAAAGCTCAAGGAGCAACTGGAGCAAGCCCGCACCGATCTCGCTCATGCGCAACGCAAGGGTGATTATGCGGAAGCAGGCCGCCTGTCCTATGGCGTAATCCCGGACCTCGAAAAGAGACTTGCAGCTGCAGAGGAGTCCGAGAGCGGTACGCTACTCGAAGAAGCCGTCACGGCCGATCACGTCGCGCAGGTTGTCTCGCGCTGGACCGGCGTTCCTGTTGACAAAATGTTGGAAGGCGAACGCGACAAACTTCTCAAGATGGAAGAAGAGCTGGCCAAGCGCGTCATCGGGCAGAAGGAAGCCGTGCAGGCTGTAGCAACAGCCGTGCGTCGTGCGCGTGCTGGCTTGCAGGATCCCAATCGTCCAATTGGGTCTTTCATGTTCCTTGGACCAACCGGTGTTGGTAAAACGGAGCTGACGAAGGCACTCGCTTCTTTCCTATTCGATGACGAGACCGCGATGGTGCGTCTCGATATGTCAGAATATATGGAGAAGCATTCCGTCTCGCGTTTGATCGGTGCGCCTCCCGGCTATGTGGGCTATGAAGAAGGTGGCGCGCTGACAGAGGCCGTGCGGCGTCGCCCCTATCAGGTGGTGCTCTTCGATGAGATCGAGAAAGCTCATCCTGATGTGTTCAACGTGCTCTTGCAGGTGCTCGATGATGGCCGCTTGACCGATGGTCAGGGCCGCACGGTCGATTTCCGCAATGTGCTGATCATCATGACATCCAATATGGGTGCTGAATTCCTCGTCATGCAAAAGGAGGGTGAGGATTCAAGCGCGGTGCAAGATGAAGTGATGAGCGTTGTGCGCAGCCGCTTCCGTCCGGAATTCCTGAACCGTATTGATGAAATCATCCTCTTCCATCGCCTGCGCCGCGAGGACATGGGTGCGATTGTCGATATCCAGATGAAGCGTTTGCAAAAGCTGCTGACAGATCGCCAAATCACGATCAGCCTCGATGCAAAGGCCCGTCACTGGTTGGCTGAAAAAGGCTATGACCCCGCTTATGGGGCACGCCCGCTGAAGCGTGTGATCCAGAAGAATGTGCAAGACCCACTCGCCGAACTGATCTTGAGCGGCGAAGTACGCGACGGCCAAAATGTCGAAGTCTCAACGCTAAAAGGCACTCTCACCGTGGCCGGAAAACCGGTTGGCAAAGTGAGCGAAGAAACAGGTGGTGATGACACACCAACCGTGGTGCCGTTTCCCAAAGGTGCGTGAGTAAGCGTGATATGAGCGCAGAAAGGGCGGCTGATGAGGCCGCCCTTTTATCTAGCCCCGCAACGCCACATCCAGATCGCGATACAGATCCTCGACATCTTCCACGCCGCAAGAAAGACGCAGCAAATCAGGCGGACACGGCGACCCGGCGCCTTCGATGGAGGCGCGATGTTCTATGAGGCTTTCGACGCCGCCCAAAGATGTGGCGCGTTTCCAGAGTTTCACGCGCGCAGCAACCGCAATGGCAGCGGCCTCACCGCCCTTGACGCGCAGCGATAACATGCCACCAAATCCGCCTTGCATTTGACGTTGCGCCAGCGCGTGTTGGGGATGCGAGGCGAGACCGGGATAGAGCACTTGCGCGACAAGCGGATGCTGTTCAAATCGCGTCGCGAGCTCAAGCGCATTGGCACAAGCAGCCTTCACGCGCAAATCGAGCGTGCGCATCCCGCGCACGAGCAGATAAGCCTCGAATGGTCCGAGGATCATCCCGTGTTCGCGACGCACGCGTGTGATGCGCGCCCAAAACTCGTCTTGCTTCGCGCAGACAAGCGCACCTGCAATCACATCCGAATGGCCGTTGAGATATTTTGTCGCCGCATGCATCACAATGTCAGCGCCCAGCGCCAGGGGCTGTGTGAGCAAAGGTGTGGCACAGGTCGAATCGACACACAGGCGCGCGCCCTGTTGATGCGCCAATTTGGCGATGGCCACGATGTCGCAGACCTCCCATAAGGGATTGGATGGCGTCTCGAGCCACACAAGCTTTGTCTTACCCGGCCGCATAGCAGCCTCGACGGCGCTCACACTGGTGGCATCAACAAAGCTGACATCAAGCCCCCAATGAATTGCCTCAGTGGCAAGCCAGTTACGTAACGACCAATACATAACCTTGGGCGCGACCACATGGTCACCGGGCGCGAGCGCATGAAAGACAGCCAGTGCGGCCGACATGCCTGAGCCCAGCACGAGCGCATCGGCACCGCTTTCGAGTTCACAAATGATCGATTGGGCCAGCCGGACTGTTTCATTATCAGGCCGACCATAGATATTGCCGGAGCGATAAGCATTGTCCGCATCGCGCTCGAAGGTTGTCGTGACATGGATCGGCGGCACAAGGGCGCGCGTGATCTCGTCCATGCGCCCCAAAGCCTGCGCCAGACGCGTGCGTTTTGCCCAATGCTGATCGTTGCTCATGACCTGTCCAAACCGGCGGGAGATGAAGACCGTATAGCGCAGATTGAATGTCGTTTCGACTCTCAGGGAGTAGAAGACACCATGATGGATGTCCGTCGCATCGATGTCATCACTGCGGTTTTGATGGCCGGAATTCCCGTCTTTGCCGCAAGCTTCATCGGCAGTGCGGCCACCATGCCTGTCATACCGACGTGGTATGCAGGCCTTGCAAAGCCGAGTTTCAACCCACCCAACTGGCTCTTTGGGCCCGTCTGGACGCTACTTTACCTAATGATGGCGGCGGCCTTTTATCGCATCTTGCGTTTGCCAGTTAATGTGATTGGTCGGCGCACCGGCATTCGCGTCTTTCTGTTTCAGATCGCGATGAATGGGCTCTGGTCCGTCGTCTTCTTCGGCTATCAGAGCTTGGCGGGCGGCATGGCGGTTGTGGTTCTGCTTTGGCTCGGACTTGCGGCCAATATCATCATCTTCTGGAAGCTTGACCGAGTCGCGGCCTGGCTGGTGATACCCTGCATTTTCTGGGTCAGCTTCGCAGCCATTCTCAACGCTGCAATCTGGATGCTAAACTAATCGCCGCGTTTCAGCAGAAACACTGCCTGTTCACCAAAGAGATTCCAGAAGGACCAAGGCGCATTAACGCGAACGGGCGCCCCATTGGCATCCAAAGCGACAGCACGTTCAATGGTCGCATTCAATTCCTGCGTCAGTGCGACGAAATCTCGGATGGTGCAGAAATGAATATTGGGCGTGTCATACCAGCTGTAAGACAGATTCTTTGTCACCGGCATACGACCGCGTGTGGCCAGCTGCCAGCGAATGCGCCAGTGGCCGAAATTCGGGAATGACACGATGGCGTGACGGCCAACGCGCAGCATTTGCTCCAATACGCGGCGTGGTTGGCGTGTCGCCTGAATGGTCTGCGACAGGATCACATAATCGAATCCATCATCGGGATAATCGACAAGATCCGTATCTGCATCGCCCTGAATGACCGAAAGACCCTTGGCAACAGCATCATTCACGCCGCGCTGCGATAATTCCATGCCGCGCGCATCGACATGGCGCGTTTCTGCCAGCAGGCGCAGCAATTCACCATCGCCACAACCAACATCAAGCACGCGCGAGCCCTGCTCGACCATTTGCGAAATGAGGAGAAGATCAACGCGGGTGAGTGACATTACAACAGCCCCCGCGCCCGCGCTGCTGAATCAAGAAAACCGCGCGAGCAGTCGAATAATTCCGGCTCATCCAGCAAGAATGCGTCATGGCCCTTGTCGGTCTCGACTTCGACAAAGGAGACAGAAGCTCCACCGGCATTCAAGGCATGGACGATGGCGCGCGACTCAGAGGTCGCAAAGAGCCAGTCTGATGTGAAGGAGATGACGCAAAAGCGCGTGCGCGTGCCTTTAAACGCATTGGCGAGCACGCCACCATAATCCGCCGCGAGATCGAAGTAATCCATCGCGCGTGTCAGATAGAGATAAGAATTGGCGTCAAAGCGTTCGACAAAGCTTGAGCCTTGATGACGCAGATAGCTTTCAATCTGAAAATCAGCATCGAAAGAGAAAGTCGGCGCGGAACGATCCTGCAGCTTGCGACCAAATTTGCGATGCAGCGCTTCGTCAGAAAGATAGGTGATATGCGCAGCCATGCGCGCCACCGCCAGACCTTTTTGGGGGCGGATGTTGAAATCAAAATAGCGACCCTGACGCCAATCAGGATCCGCCATCACCGCTTGGCGACCAACTTCATGGAAAGCGATGTTTTGCGAGGAGTGGCGCGCGGCGGTCGCAATCGGCATGGCGGCAAAGACGCGCTCTGGGTAAAGCGCCGCCCATTGGAGCACCTGCATGCCGCCCATCGAGCCGCCAATCACACAAAACAAAGTGTCGATTCCAAGCCGGTCCACCAGCATGGCCTGAGCACGCACCATGTCGCGGATCGTGACCATGGGCAGATCAAGCCCCCACGGCCTGCCCGTC
This sequence comes from uncultured Beijerinckia sp., assembly GCA_964557555.1. Taxonomy (GTDB): domain Bacteria; phylum Pseudomonadota; class Alphaproteobacteria; order Rhizobiales; family Beijerinckiaceae; genus Terripilifer. The sequence continues at coordinate 22,244 of CAZLBA010000022.1, read as the reverse complement.
GCAGGATTGATGGAGGCCGGGCCGGTCGTGCCCATGCAGCCGCCGATCACATTGGAGCAGATGATGAAATAACGATCGGTGTCGATTGGCTTGCCGGGGCCGACCATCGTGTCCCACCAGCCATCCTTGCCGGTCACGGGGTGGACATTGTTGACATGCTGGTCGCCGGTCAGCGCATGGCAGATCAGAACCGCGTTGGATTTGTCAGCGTTCAGAGTGCCATAGGTCTGATAGGCGATGGTGAAGGGCGCCAGATCCACCCCCACATCCAGCCGCAAAGGCTCATCGGGGCCGAAATGCGCCACCAGGCTCTGGGGCGCATCGACTTCCCGCAAGCGCAGGTCCGGGGTGAGAAGCAGTGACGACATCTTTATGCAATCTGTTCGTTTTTCCGAACGAAGTGTGCGATATATAGGAGCCGCTTTTGCGCGGAGTCAAGCTGGCGGCAGGGCTCGCGGCGCGGCTGGAATCCTTTGCCAAGGCACACGCGCGGGGCTAAACAATCGCGGCTCCATTACAGGATTTTTCCATGGCTGACCGTCGCCCCGAAGAGATGCTGGCCGACCTGCGGGTTGAGATCGACCGGATCGACGCGGCCATGCATAAGCTGCTGATCGAACGCAGCGACATCATCAATACGCTGATCGCCATCAAAGAGAAGCAGGGCGGCGGCTCGGCCTTCCGACCGGGGCGTGAGGCTTCCATGATGCGCGCCATGGCCGAGCGCCATACGGGCCTTCTGCCTTTCGATACGGTCGAGGGCATTTGGCGCATCATCATCTCGACCTTTACCTATGTGCAGGCGAATTATTCCGTCCATGCTGACGTGTCAGCGGGCGATGCAGCCATGCGCGATTCCGTCCGCTTCCATTTCGGTTTCACCGTGCCCTTCATCGTCCATCATGGTCCTGGCGCCGTAATCCATGCGGTTGCGCAATCAGGCGGCGATCTCGGCATGGTGCGCATTGATAGCGGGCCAGCCGGTCATGCATGGTGGAATGATCTTGTTGGCACTGATGCGCCCAAGATCATTGCGCGCGTGCCTTTCGTCGAGCGCCCTGATCATCCAGCTGGGATGCCGATCTTTGTTTTGTCAAAGCCACTGGCTGAAGCAGCTGCGCGTGATGTCATGATCCGCGCTGTGAGCATTGATCGTTGGCGCGAGCCCATTCACGCCGCGCTCACCTCTCTCAATGCAGAGGTACTGGGCAGCGCTGCCGATGGCATGGGCCTTTCGCTTCTGCTCGCCATGCCCGGCACTGTGTCCATGACACAGCTGCAATCGGCTTTGAGTGGCGCAGGCGTTGCCGATAGCCGCATTCATGATGTGGGCAGCCATGCGGCGCGGTTTGATTATGCGAACCGCGTGCAAAAGCCCTTCTGATCTTCTCTCTGATTTCGAGTTCACACCATGTCCAGCAATCGTCCCACTCCGCGCCCCAGCATCATGGCCATTGAGGCCTATGTGCCCGGCAAAAGCAGCGCACCCGGTGTTGCCAAGATTTACAAGCTCTCTTCCAATGAGACGCCGCTTGGGCCCTCGCCCAAAGCGATTGAAGCTTTCCAGAAGGCTGCCACCAAACTCGCGCTTTACCCAGATGGCGCAGCGCGCGCCTTGCGCGAGGCGATTGGCAAGCGCTATGCGCTCGATCCCAATCGCATCATCTGCGGCAATGGCTCAGATGATCTGTTGAACCTGCTGGCTGTTGCTTATGTCGATGAAGGCGATGAAGGCATCATTACTGAGCATGGCTTCACCTTCTACAAGATCGCGATTCTGGGCGCAGGCGGTACGCCTGTTGTGGTGCGCGAGAAGAACGAAACCACCGATGTTGACGCCATCTTGGCAGCGGTGACGCCGCGCACGAAGATTGTTTACATCGCCAATCCCAACAATCCGACCGGTACCTATATTCCCTTCAGCGAAGTGCAGCGTCTCCATGCGGGCCTGCCCAAACATGTTCTGCTGGTGCTCGATGGCGCCTATGCGGAATATGTGACAAAGCCTGATTACAGGGATGGTATGGAACTGGTGACGCAATATGAGAATGTCGTCATCACGCATACTTTCTCCAAGATCCACGGCCTCGCTTTGCTACGGGTGGGTTGGTGCTATGCGCCGGTGGAAGTGGCTGATGCGCTGAACCGCATTCGCGGTCCCTTCAACGCCAATGGTCCTGCGATGGAAGCAGCGATTGCGGCGATTGGCGATGTGGAATTCGAAGAGCAATCGCGCGCGCATAATTCAAAATGGCTCGACTGGCTCACCACCGAGATCCGCAAGCTGGGCCTGCGTGTGACACCAAGTGTCGGCAATTTCATTCTTGTGCATTTCAGCGAGGAGAAGGGCCGCACAGCTGCTGATGCCGATGCATTTCTCACCAAACGCGGCCTCATTCTGCGGCTTGTCTCATCTTATGGCTTCCCCAATGCCTTACGTCTGACCGTTGGCACGGAAGAGGCCAATCATCTCGTGGTGCAGGCGCTGGCTGACTTTCTCGGCGGCAAGGAGTGAACAGCGTGTCTGATCGTCTGGGGCCCGCTTTGGCCGAACCTATTTTCAACCGCGTCACCGTCATCGGCATTGGTCTGATTGGCTCTTCGATCGTGCGCGCTCTGCGCCGTATGAAGGCTGCCGGGGAAGTCGTGGCTTGCGATGCCTCGGCAGATGTCTGCAAGCGTGTAAAAGAATTGCAGATCGCTGATCATGTGACGAGCGATGTAGCAAAATCCGTCAGCAATTCAGATCTCGTCATCATGTGCGTTCCGGTTGGTGCCAGTGGTCCCGTTGCAGAACAAATGGGACCGCAGCTCAAGAAGGGCGCGATTGTGTCGGATGTGGGCTCAGTCAAGGCAGCGGTCATTGCAGCTGTCGCACCGCATCTGCCCGATGGCGTTTCGCTTGTGCCTGGTCATCCGGTCGCAGGCACGGAATTTTCCGGACCAGACGCGGGCTTTGCAGATCTGTTCGTGAGCCGCTGGTGTATTTTGACGCCACCTGAAGGAACGGATGCTGCGGCAACCGACAAGGTGCAGCAGATGTGGCGCAGCTTCGGCTCCAATGTCGAAGTGATGAGCGCACAGCATCATGATTTGGTACTTGCTATCACAAGCCATGTGCCGCATCTGATCGCTTACAATATTGTTGGAACCGCAGCTGATCTCGAAGAAGTCACACAATCGGAAGTGATGAAGTTCTCTGCCGGTGGCTTCCGTGATTTCACGCGCATCGCCTCATCCGACCCGACTATGTGGCGCGATATCTTCCTCCATAACAAGGAAGCCGTGCTCGAAATGCTCGGACGCTTCAATGAAGATCTGGCCGCACTTCAGCGCATGATCCGCTGGGGCGATGGCGATGGCCTCTTTGAATTGTTCACGCGCACGCGCGCCATCCGGCGCGGCATCATTGCACAAGGTCAAGAAACAGCCGCACCCGATTTTGGTCGTCGCGATCCACCGAAGGCTTAATAGAGCGGCGGCAGCGGCCAGTTCAGACGTAAAGGCCCAAGCGAAGCGCGCCCGTTTTCAAGCGTGAGCGGCAAGCGCAAATTATTGGGCGCCGGCACCCCTTGCGCGGCGAGCAACCGGCCCAATCCGCTCGCCTCAATATCAAGCTTGCCACGGATGCGGCGCTGCTCATCAAGCGAAAGCGGGCCTTTCACTTCAAGCTTTGCATTTCCCTTGGCAAGTTTCAGTTCATTGATCTGCAGCTTGCCCTGCGCCACGCGCCAGTTCTCAAAGGATTGTGCAAGTGTGGCGCCGTTGAAGGCGCGCGACTGCGAAAAAGTAAGTGCCACAACTGCATCAATGGGAGATGCTTCTCCCATCAGCTGATCAAGCGGCGCTGACTGCAATTTCACGAAGCGCAAGGCAAAGTCGAGTGAGGCCTCCGCTTGAGGTGTGGGGCGCAGATGAAACTCGAATTTCTCCGAGCGCAGGTCGATACGGACCATCGGATCCTTTGCGCGCAACACGCCCTCATCCATTTCAATGGATGTCTGTCCGGCTTCGCTTCCCCGGCGGTGACTGATCAGCAGCTTGCGCCATTCTATGCCGATGTCCACGCCCTGATCCTGTGCGCGAAAATTCAGGGGCGACTTGAACTCACCCACGATCAACTTGGGATTGTAGAGATGCGACGCTGCCAGCAGATCCCCGATCTGGGCCTTGCCCTGTGCCGCACCCAAGCGCCCTTCAAAAGAGGGGTTCGAACAGCGCAGCTCAATGCGGAACGGATAACCACCCACGGACCGCTCGCCGCAGCTCCACACCCGCCCCAGACTGCGCTCCTGCGCAAACCAGCTATCAAGCGCCTGCTGTGTTGCGCGTGACGCAACATACCAATACACGGACCAGCCTAGCGCCAGCACCAAAAGCGCCACATAAGGCCCATAGAGCTTCCAACGGGGAGAAGCAGCGGGTTTGGTTTGGTCATTCATGGCACCACTCGCGCAAGCAAAGCTCCGGCCTTATAAGCTGCATTGGACGCAGGACAAAGAGCATGATCACCGCGGCTGATCTCTGGGTATTCGGTTATGGGTCGCTGATGTGGCGACCGGGCTTCGACTATCTGGAGCGACATCTCGCTACGGTGCATGGATTTCATCGTTCGCTTTGCGTCTATTCACATGTGCATCGCGGTTCGCCCACCCAACCGGGTCTGGTTCTTGGGCTTGATAAAGGCGGCTCCTGTCGGGGGATCGCCTTTCGAGTGGCTGCCGACAAGCGCGACGCAACACTTGCCTATCTGCGCGAGCGAGAACAGGTCACCGCCGTCTATCGCGAAGTTCATCTGCGGGCGCGACTGGAAGATGGCCGGCAATGCGAGACGGTGGCTTATGTGGTGGACCGCGCGCATCATCAATATACAGGCCGCCTGCCGCAAACTGATATTCTGCGTCTCGTGCGACAAGGGATTGGCCAATCAGGACGCAATCCTGATTATGTGATGAATACGCATGATCATCTCAAAGGGCTCGGCATTCAGGATGCACAACTCGCCTGGATCGCGCATCAATTGCGGCCGGACGAGTCGCTGCCCTGAGCCTTGAGCATTTGTGACAGTGAGGGATCGCGCGCAATCGCTTCTTGCGTGATGCGATTGGTTGCGGTCTCAATCTCTTCCATCAGCTGTTTCATGAAGACGCGCTTGTCGAGACCGGGGGCAATCGGCGGCAAATATTCAACAACCACCGTGCCCGGACGGCGCAAGAAACTGCGACGCGCCCAGAAGAGACCTGAGTTCAAGGCCACCGGCACGCAAGGCACACCGCTGTCATGATAGATGGCGGCAACACCAAATTTGTATTGCGGCTCTGCGCCTGCGGGGCGGCGCGTGCCTTCAGGGAAAATGATGAGCTGGCGCCCAGCCTGAACTGCCTCGCGGGATTTGCGCACGGCTTGCGCCAATGCAGTGCTCGCCTTGGCACGGTCAATCGCAATCTGGCCAGAGCGTGAGAGATACCACCCAAATAGCGGAATCCACATCAGCTCTCGCTTGAGGATGAAGCAAAATTCCGGCGCATGGCGGATGAGCGCGAAAGTCTCCCACAAGGATTGATGTTTGGGCGCCAGAATGAAGCCCCCCTTGGGCAGATTTTCCAATCCGCGAAACTCAACCTTCAAGTCACAGATGACCCGCAACAGCCATAGGAATATGCGCGCCCAAAGATGGGCGACACGGCTGACGGTGCGACGGTCAAAGACCAGAAGCGGCAGACAGAGGATCATCAACACTGCGATCGAGACATAAAAGCAGATGTTGAAGACCACGGAACGAAGAAGGATCATGCCCCCTTCTTGCCTCAAGCAGAGCCAGATGAAAAGACCCGCTCCACGCTGCGCCGCAGCAAGGCCGCCACGAATTTTGCATATTCAATGACCCAAAGGCGTGCCATGGCGGGGTCACGCCACCACTGGCCTTCGCGGCTCCGCTCGGTCACCACCGGAAAGGCCAAAAGCTCCGTCCCCGGCATTTCATAGCCCATCTCAAGAAGGGCACGCGGCATATGGAAATTGGCCGTCACCACGATGACGGCGCCGCGCAGCTCATGGTCCTGCATCCATTGGCGCGCCTCGCGCGCATTGCCGATCGTGTTGCGCGCGGCATAGCCAAGATCGACGCAGCATTCGATGAGTTTGCGATGGCGCGGGGCCATACGAATGATGTCTGCACGGGTGAGAGAGGCATTCACGCCGCTGATCAGCAACCGTCCGGCATAACCACGTTCCATGAGATCAATTGCATCGGCAATGCGCTCTGGCCCGCCTGTTAAAGCGACCACCGCAGCCGCAGGACGACTGGGCAAGGCTTCCTGCTCAGGGATTTGATGCACGAAGATGAGGAAGCCCAGACACGCAGCCGCGAGGCCCGCGAGGCTCAAAAGGCCGACGATCCTGATCAGGGGGATCATGCAAGTGCCTGAAGATGCCGAAATACGATGGTGCGCGAAATGAAGGCTGTCAGAAACGAAACGCCAAGGGCAATGAGAACAATGGTCGCATAGCCGAAAAAGCCAAGCGAGAAGGAGCCAAATAGGGCTTGCATCTGATCAGCGCTCGCATTGGTCGAGAATGAACGTGCGAGGAAACTCGACAGCGCAAAAGCAGCGATGGCACAACCACCACCAATGATTCCGCCCTTCAGGCCGAGCCAGAGAAAATGGCGCTGGAATTCACGCGCGATGAAACTGTCAGCTGCGCCAACAAAATGCAGCACATCGACAATCTCTTTATTGCCTGCCATCGCTCCGCGTGTTGCAAAGGTGACGGCAAGACCCATGGCGACCAGCACAAGCATGAAGATCAAAATCACAAGTCCAACTGTCGCACGCGCCATTTGCGCCAAACGTGTCAGCCAGAGGCGATGATCATCAAGCATGGCATTGGGCACATTTTCTGCAAGTTGCTTGCGCAATGTGCCTGCATCAAACTTGCCTTCACCAAAACGCAATTCGATCAGACGTGGAATGGGCAATGCACCCAAATCAAGTCCGGTTCCGAGCCATGGTTCAAGCAGATGTTCGGACTGTGCCTTGGTAAAGACGCGCACCTCACCAATGCCCGGCGTGGCGCGTGCAATCTCGCCTGCCCGCTTCACATCAGCTTCGATATCTCGACCGCTGATTGGCTTGATCTGGATGGTCATCTCGCGTGAGACACTTTGTGTCCAATCACGCGACGCCTGATCGACCAGAATGCCTGCACCTGCAGCCAATGCGGCAAGAAAGGTCATGATAGCAATGACGGTGACAAGCGCACGTCCCGCAATGGATTGTGCTGGCACAAGCGGCATGTTGCGCTTGAGAATGCCTGTCACGGGCTCCTGATCTGCGCCTTGGCGCAATATGCGGGCGAGCGGCTTAATCATAGATATGCAACCGCCTGTCACCGAGAACAAGACGCCGCGCACCGTCAAACTGATCCATCAAGGCAAGATCATGCGTGGCGATAAGAACCGATGTGCCTGATTTATGCAGCTCTGCAAACAGGCGCAGCAAGCGCCGCGCCAGCGAAGGATCAACATTGCCTGTTGGCTCATCTGCCAGCAGCAATTCAGGCCTCACGATGAGCGCACGCGCAATGGCCGCGCGCTGCTTCTCACCACCGGAAAGCACAGGGGGCAGGACATGCATACGCTCGCCCAAGCCCACCCAGCCCAGAAGCTCCATCACTTCGGCACGATAGCTGGATTCCTCGCGCCCCTGCACGCGCAGGGGCAAAGCAACATTTTCATAGGTCGTGAGATGATCAAGCAGGCGAAAGTCCTGAAACACGACACCAATGCGTCGGCGCAATTGGGTGATCTGATCCTTGTCGAGACTGGCTGCATCTTGTCCAAACAGCGTGATGAAGCCGCGCGTTGGTTTCAGGGCAAGCAAAATCAGGCGCAGCAAGGTGGTCTTGCCCGCACCCGACGGTCCGGTAAGAAACTGGAAGGACTGCGGCTCAATTTCGAAGCTGATATCCCGCAGGATTTCAGACCCCATGCCGTAGCGCAGTCCGACATTTTCGAATCTGACCAAAATGCCCTCGTCTCGCCTTTTGGGCTCAATGCCTTTTTAGCGCGGCGCATCTTAACGCGCCCTTAACCATCTTCGCAGCCCTATGGGATGTTTCCTGCCCGCGAGTTTTACGAAGTCATGTTGCTGATTCATTGCCCAGCCTGTCGTGGCACTCTCGAAGTTGAAGCCGCACAACTGATGCGGCCCCGCCGTATTTGCTGCACGCTCTGCGCCCATCGCTGGGTTGAAGACGCTAAAAGCACGCCCCGAAGCATGACATGGCCGAGCGACCCTCTGCCCCCGCAAGCCGAGCCCGAACCTGCTGCCGCAACCAGCGCCGCTATTGGTCAGTCGCTTCCCGCCACCGCTGAGGAGCCAAGCCCCAAGCCGAAAAATTTCGGCCGCAAGCGCCACACAGCGCCACAGCCGCAGACTGTGCCGCAGCCGCGCTCCTATATCCTTGTGTGGAGCCTCGCGGTCATGTCGATTGTCACAATCCTGATTGCGGGACGGGAAACAGTTGTCCGCTCTTGGCCGCCTTCAGCACAGGCCTTTGCCGCGGTAGGTCTGCCGGTCAATCTGCAGGGGCTTGAGATCCGCGATGTTCGCACCCGGATCGTGCAAGAGCCAACGCAAAAAGTCCTCACCATTGATGGCGAGATCCGCAATCTGCGTGAAGGGTCGCAAACGCTACCGGAATTACTGCTCAGTCTGCGCGACGCGCAGGGGCGCGAAGTCTATGCCTGGAAAGCGCCGCCGCCGAAATCCGGTCTCGCACGTGGCGAGACCATCCAGTTTCGTGCAAGGCTGGCCGCCCCTCCTGATGGCGCCAATCTCGTCCGGGTTCAATTTGCTGAACCCGCTGCAAGGCGGATCGCAACGCGCTGAGGCTTATTTCTTGGCCTTGGCGCGCTCGATGCCATCCATCACGAGCTTCTTGGCTTCCGCCGCATCGCCCCAACGGAGCACTTTCACCCATTTGCCTTGTTCAAGATCTTTATAATGCTCGAAAAAGTGCTGAATCTGGTCGAGCGTGATCTGCGGCAGATCCGTGTAATTATGCACTTTCTCATAGCGCTTGGTGAGTTTGGGCGAAGGCACTGCGACAATCTTCTCATCGCCACCCGCCTCATCTTCCATGATGAGGACGCCGACAATGCGACAATTCATAACAGCACCGGGCACGATGGCGCGCGTATTGGCGATGATGACATCGCAGGGGTCGCCATCCTCTGACAGCGTATGCGGGATGAAGCCATAATTGCCGGGATAGCGCATCGCCGTATAGAGGAAGCGATCAACGATCAAAGCGCCCGCAGCCTTGTCCATCTCATATTTGATCGGCTCACCACCAATCGGCACTTCGATCACGACATTGACGTCTTCCGGCGGATTCTTGCCGATGGAGAGGGCGTCGAGATTCATGGGATCACTCCAGAAAAACCATTGGCCGCCTTCCTATTCGGGGCGGCGGCCAAGAACAAGCCAGACTATCGGTCAGGATCAGACGAAAGCAAAAGCCACGCGCTCGCGCTGCTCCTGCCCGAAGCGCTCCTGCGCACGGCGGACCATTTTGCCGCCAAGATGCTCGTAAAAGCCGATGGCCCGGTCATTGTCGCCCAAGGCCCAGACAATGAAATCAGGGTAGCCATGTGAGGCGAGATCATCTCGCGCAGCCGCAAACAGCTTTCTGCCAAAGCCGAGCCCCTGAAACTCAGGTTCCAGATAAAGCTCGAAGATCTCACCCCTGAAAGGGAGCGAGGGCACGCGATTGCGCCCATAGGTCGCATAGCCAACGATGGCCTCGTTGAAATCGAGCACGAGAAGGCGCGATCCGCGCTCAATGGCCGACATCCACCATTGCGGGCCACGACGCGAGATCATCCGTTCCAATTCGCGCCCTGGAATGAGGCCGCGATAGGCATCGCGCCAAGCGGCATCATGAACTTCTGCGATCTCTTCGGCATCAGTCCAGCGGGCGCGGCGAACGGTAATGAGTGTCTGTACCATACCCTGATGTTGAACCCAGCTTGCGGCGCGCGCAAGGGCGAGGCGAGGCCAGGAGAACAAAAATTAATTCTGCCACAATCGCTGCAATGAGCGTCAACTTGGCCGGAATTTCCGCGAATGCGGGATCCGTCTCAACGCATTATTTGGTCCAACGGATCCGGCACGTAATTTGCTGAGTGAGGCCCGTAAGGAGCATCAGGTGACGGATTTTTCCGCTCAGATCCGGGCCGGCCTCTTGGCCACCCAGCCCAATCGGGAGAGCTTCGCGCGCAACTGCGTGGCGGAGTTCGACCGCAATGGCGATGGCACGATCGGGGCTGGGGAATTTCTGAAAGTCTTCGCCTCGCTCCAGCGGACAGATGAAATGGCCGGTAGCGGACAGACGAGCTATGTCTCTGCGGGCATCAGGCCGACTGTTTTCGACTGCACACTCTTTCCGGCCTTTTCGCGCAGCTATGCGATCAGCGCCTATCATGCCCAAACCATGCTGGACTCCTTTGACCGGGATGGCGACCAATCGGTCACTCTGGATGAGCTTCTGCATGTCGGGTCCACCAGTCCGTCCAATACAGTGGTGGAAGATGAGGGCGTCTCACCCGCGCCCAATGAGGCAGAGCCTGAGGGGGGCGTGCCGGTCGCAGAACCAAGTGCTGAACAACGCGCTGATGACCTGTTGTCACTTTACGACAAACAGGCCAAGGGCTTCATTGATATCAGCGACATCATCTCGGCCTGGGTCAGTGATCCTTCGCTTGGTGATATCTCTCAGGCTGGCAGTGTCATTTCAGCATGGGATCGCGACGGTGATGAGCGGGTGACGCGCGATGAACTCGTGGCGGGCTTTGGTAATCTTGATACAGCCAATGCCTTGATGGCGGCTCTGTCTGATCCTGCCAGCGGCGTGATCAAACTGGCCTCACTCACCGAAGAACAACTCGCCCAAACAGATCTCACCCGCAGCGAATTGAGTGTCTGGGATAGTGATCATGACGGTGTCATCTCCCGCACCGAAATTCTGAACGCCTTGCGCAAGGCCAGCGTCAAGACTGACGCTACACCAGAAGAAATTGCGCAAGCACTGGTGACCCGTTTTGACGCCGATCAATCAACCATGCTGAGCGAGGATGAGTTCACGCGGGTTCTGGAAACCTATCAGATTGAGGCTTCGCAGGCGCAGGATAGTTTCAATGCCTGGGACCTTGATCGAGATGGGGCCATCTCATCCAGCGAGCTGGCCGCCGGGATCAGAACCATTCAGGATGCCAAAATGCAGGTCGCTGCTTTCGACAGTGATCACAAAGGCTATTTCACTCTGGAAGATCTGCAGCGCGTCATGGCTTCAGAGTCCTCAACAGCAACGGCCAGCGCAGAAGATCTGATGCTTTGGTGGGATGTCGATGGCGATGGCATGGTGACGCCACAAGATGTGATTGCACGCAAAAATCTCGATGCGGTTCAGGCTGGCAGCAGCGCATAGGAGAAGCCCCGCCAAAGCGGGGCTTCCTTGACTTTAGCGACGCGGATTGGATGCGCCCGGCGCATAGCCTGAAGCACCATTGGTGCCCGGAACAGCGCCATTGCTGCGATATTGCTGACCGGGCGCATAGCCAGATGCACCTGACATATCATTGACCGGACCGTTGCTGCGATATTGTTGGCCCGGCGTTGTGGGCACAACGCTCTGACCGGGAGCCGTAGCACGACCGCCACCCGTTTGTGCGAAAGCGGATGCACTGATGAGCAAGGCTGCAGATGCGATTGCAAAAGTCTTCATATGACCTCTCCTTGGGTTGTTCATTCCCAAGACATGCAACGCATGAGACAAGGCCGTGAGGTGAATTTGGTGGGGTGATTTTGTGACCATTCCGGTGAATGAATGATCGGTTCACAAAGTCAATTCACGCGGCAATAGCCAGACCCTGCATAATGACTCCCGCTGGGACAGGAACCGCTACGCGCTGGAACATAACCGCGCCCGGAGGAACTGCGGCAATAGCCTGAGCCCGCATAACTGGCACCGCTTGGACAAGAGCCATTTTGTGCAGGGACAAAGACATCATTCCCGGTGGCGCGGCAATAGCCCGAACCAGCGTAACTTGTGCCTGATGGGCAAGATCCATTTTTGGCAGGGACCATGCCTTGCGCCAGGCTTGGCGTGGCGAGGGCGATCAAGAAGGTCGCAACAATAAAGCGCATGAGATGCTCCAAATCTTGGCCCCGCTTCACAACTCATCTATTCAATCAGCAACTTCCAATCATCTCACCCGGACATCACAGATGCAAGCGCTCGCCTCCGCCCAGATTGCCCCGATTCTTTTGCTCATTGTCTCCAATATCTTCATGACGGCAGCATGGTATGGGCATCTGAAATTTCCAGCAGCCTCGATGCTGATGGCGATTTTCGTCAGTTGGGGCATCGCCTTCATTGAATATTGCTTTGCCGTTCCGGCGAACCGGATCGGCCATGCGGTCTATTCAACCGCGCAACTCAAGACCCTGCAGGAGATCATTTCTCTTGCAGTCTTTGTCGGTTTTTCCATCACTGTTCTGGGAGAAAGCATCAGCGCGAAGCAGCTGGGCGGCTTCGCGCTTTTGGCAGCCGGTGCATGGCTGATTTTTGATGGCGGCTGATGTGCCTAGCTTCGACTTTCCTGATCCGAGGTATCCCACAGCAACAGCGCGAAAGCGAAGAAATGCACGATGAAGGGCACAAGCACCATCACAACGGACATCTTCAATTTTGGCATCATGATCACACCAACCACGGCAATGCCCATAGCGAGTGCATACATCAGTGAGATGAGGCCGCAATTCATACGCTGCTGCATCGTCCGGTCACCAAGGAAGAAGCGGGCGGCGAAGGCGAGATAAACGACGCTGAGCACAAGATTGAGCATCCAGCTGCCATGCGCGACCAGAGCATTCGAATTTTTAAACAGGACCACAAGGCTCCACACGACATTGACGGCAGCCACTGCGGCACCAAGGCCAGCGCCAATTCGCGTCGAGCGATAGAGTTCAGTCGGAGTCTGGCCGACTGCCAGCACTGAATCGGACATCATTTCCTCCTTGGCTTGATCGGATGAGATCGCCAACAGAGAGCCTGCGCCACGTTGAGGCGACTGAACAGGTGAGCTTACGGGCTTGTGATAAAGATTGATCGGAACGCGATCATTGCAGGCCAAAAATCTGCTGCGCGTTCTGATAGGCGACGCGACGCATGGTTGCCGGGCTGAGACCGGGCAGCAGATATTGCCTGATCTCTGCAATCATCTCGTCATAACGATCTTCAAGGCCGCAACATGGGTCCGTGCCAACCATGATACGCGTCGGGTGGGCCTCAATGAGTTGGCGCCAATGCTCCCTGAGGCCAAACTTTCCATAAACACGCTCAATCCGATGCGTTGGCCCCTGGGCTGACAATTCGCAGAAAATATTGGGACGCGCCCTGAATAGCTGATCGAGTTGCTGCGTGCTGGCGCCGGGCAGGCAATGGGAGAGGATCATCCGTGCCCGGGGAAAGCGAGCCGCAACACGCATCACTTCATCCATTCCGCTTGAGGCCATTGTGTGAATTTGCACGAAACCGCCATGGGCTTGAGCAAAGGCGAACATTTTCATGACCACCGGCGTCTCAAGGGCAATGCGCCTTTGACCGCGGGCGGGAGAGAAGGGACTGATATTGTTGATATGAATTTCCCCAAAGCCGCGCACCAACCCATTGCGAAAGGCAGGCTCCGCTTCAGCGAAGAGCTTCTGAAACACCGGATGATCGGGATCGGTCAAAGCCTGCTCGCCTGAGGCGAAAAGGACGGAGAAAAATTCGGTCTGGCCAAGTGCCGCAATATAACGCCCTTTGAGGGCGGCCTTGATCTCAAGCACACGATCCCGCGGCCCGCCACCCACAGCGCCGCCCCAGCGCACCTGATGACGGTTCATCTGGTCGAGATAGAAACTGGCATCACGTCCGCCCCGCAGATGCATATGGATATCCGCCAGAGGCAGGGATGCCGCGAGACCGTGCCCGCTTTGGGCCAGGACGCCACAGGTCGAGAGGCCGAGGAAACAAAGGGCTGTCATCGCCCCAAACACAGCACGCATAATGCCCCTGCCCCTTTGCGCATTTCCCCGGAATCAGAAGACTCGCCAGCAGCATAATAACCAAGTTCAAGCTCGACCAGCGCACTGTCTCAATGCTTTCAGCCAATGAGGTAGCGAAGCCCAGCTGCCTCGGTTACAGTTGCCGCCTCGAAATGTTTGAGGCTGATATGCTGGAACTTGTCCTTGTTCTGACCGTCCTTGTCCTCTTTTATCTTCTGTTGGCCGTAAAGATTGTCCCGCAGTCGCAGAATTGGCTTGTGGAGCGCTTGGGCAAGTTCAACCGCAAGCTCGAAGCTGGTCTCCACATCATCATTCCGATCTTCGAGCGGATCAGCCACAAGGTTGATATTCTTGAACGGCAATTGCCGCCGCGCAAAATTCCCACCATTACGCTCGACAATGTGACGATCGAAGTCTCGCTGGCGATTCTCTACCGCATTGTCGATGCGTCCAAGAGCGAATATCGCGTGCGCAATATTGATCAGGCCATCGAAACCACCGTCATTGGTACGGTGCGTAGCGTCATCGGCAAAACAGATCTTGATGGCGTCCAGTCCAATCGCCGCCATCTGGCGGATGCGATTGAAACAGAATTGCAGCAGGTTTCGGAGGAATGGGGCATCGTGCTCACACGCGTCGAAATCATCGACGTCGAAGTGGATTCCGAAACAAAGCAGGCCATGCAGCTGCAGCTCAATGCCGAGCGCACCCGGCGCGCGATCGTGCGTGAAGCGGAAGGCAAGAAAGAAGCAGCACAGCTGGCAGCAGATGCAGAGCTTTATTCAGCTCAAAAACAGGCAGAGGCGAAGCGACTCCTGGCTGAAGCCGAAGCCTATTCGGTTGCCGTGATCTCCAAAGCCATTGCAGATGGTGGTACGCCTGCAATTGATTTCGAGGTGAAGAAAATTCAGGCAGAAGCCGTGCGCTCGCTGACCAGCAGCAATAATTCCAAGGTCATCTTCGTGCCAAGCGATGTGTTGGACGGACTGCGCAGCGTGACCGCGAAAATCAGCGAAAGACTGTAATGTCACCTTTTGTGATAACCCTTCTTCTCGGTGCCGCTCTCATTGGCCTTGAGATGGTCACCGGCACGCTGATCATGCTGAGTTTCGGTCTCGGCCTGCTTGGCGTGGCTGCGGTTCAATATCTGTCGGGTGAATTCATCCTCACCCGCGATCTGCTGATCTTCATCCTGATCAGTGCCGCCTCAGTATTCATTTTGCGTCGTCTGTTTCGCTCGCGCCGGGATGTCGTTGAGACGCGTGATGATGTGAATCGTTACTGACGGTCCGCTGTCTCGTCTTTCAGACAATATCCAACGCCGCGCACTGTGTGCAGGCTGACCGTCGCGCCCGTCTCCTGCAGACGGCGGCGCAGACGATGCACATAAACCTCAACCGCATTCGAGCCCAGTTCCTGATCAGGGCTGAATAATTGTTCTTCAATAGCAGATTTCAAAACAACACGTCCCTTGCGACGCATGAGGATGCACAAAAGTGCAGCCTCGCGACGAGGCACCGACACGTAGTTTCCGTCCACATGCACGACCTCTTCCGGCAACATCATTTGCAGATTGGCCATGCTGAGGATGGATTGGCGTTTGGGCTGACGTCGCGCAACAATCACTTCCAGTCGGGCCATCAATTCCTCGATCTGGAATGGCTTCGTCATGTAATCATCCGCGCCGCTGCGCAACCCGCGGACACGGTCAGCAATATCGGCGCGCGCCGTGAGGATCAGAACAGGCGTGTCGATCTGCGTCTCTTTCATGAACTCAATGAGTTCGTAGCCCTCGCCATCCGGCAAACCCAGATCAAGAACGACAACGTCAAAGCGGGCCGAAGTCAGCTGCATACGCGCGCTGGCCAGCGTTGCGACCAGAATGCAATCGCATTGCCGGTCGCCAAAAGAGCGGATCAGCTCTTTGCCCAGCTTCACATTATCTTCGACCAAAAGGATGTTCATGGTGGCGGCCCAACTTCACCAGCCTGAGCCGAAACCCAAGCAGCCGCGGACACATAGCCCCGGCTCTCGCCGCTGGAATTACAATTGTATGACAAGGAGCACGAAGCTCCTTGTCAACCTAAAACAGCTGTCACCAAAGTTGCGTAGGCTCAGCTCAGCTTTGCGGAGTCTCGGTCTCTACGGGCTTGGGCCGCAAGAACCAGTCCACTGAATAGCGTCCGCCTGCCGTGATGAAGAGCAAAATCAAGCCGCCCTTCATGGATGTATTCTTCCAGAATTGGGTCAATTGCATCATCCGCTGGGATTCAGGGAAGGTCCAATAGGCGTGAGAGCTAAAGCTCGCCACAATCGTGAAGACGAGAATGATGAATGCCGAGTAGCGTGTCGCAAAACCGATGATCAGGAAGAGGCCGACGAAAAGCTCAATAGGTGTAGCTACATAGGCCATGAATTCAGGGAGGCCACGGGCCGGATAGGTCTTTGCAACAGCTGCCATGTCCCAGATCTTGCGGTAACCGCTTTGCATATAGATCCAGCCGAGCAAGACGCGGCCGGCAAGAATAATGATGTCACGCCAAGTATCCGCGATCGTGTCGGCATAAGAGAGCAAGGGATGCGAAGAATAGTCTCGCGTCTTTTGGTCGGACCAAAGTGCCATGGGAGCCCCTCCTTTTATTGGTCTAGGTATAGCTACCTAGTTGAAGATCGCGGATGATCAATATCCGCAGGCTGAGCAAAGCGCGAAAATTGCCGATCCTGCAAGCACAGACGCGGCCAAACCGGCGCCGGGGAAAGCGCCATCCGAGACAGATTGTGAAGAGAAACTGGAGCGGGCGAAGGGATTCGAACCCTCGACCCCAACCTTGGCAAGGTTGTGCTCTACCCCTGAGCTACACCCGCATCCGTGGGACCGGCAGCGCCGGTGGCGGCTATATGGCCTAAAGCGGGGAGGATTGCAACAGGCGAGTTTCGCCTTTAGGCAAGCCCGCGCATTTTAGTGAATGGAGGGGGCATGGCGGCAACGCCTGAAGAACTGCTGGCGCGGCTTGAAGCACTTGGAATTCAGGCCAAAACCTATCAGCACGCACCGCTTTTCACGGTCGAGGATTCGCGCGCGCTGCGCGGGAGCATTCCCGGCCTGCACTCCAAAAATCTCTTCGTTCGAGACCGTAAGAAACGCTACTTCCTTGTGACCGTGGAAGAAGATGCGGAAGTTGATCTGAAGCTCCTGCATCTTTCCATCGGCGCGCAGGGCAAGGTCTCTTTCGGCTCGGCCGAAGCGCTGATGGAGCTTTGGGGCGTCAAGCCCGGCTCGGTCACACCATTCGGCGCGATCAATGATCCCGACCATCAGGTGAGCGTGGTGCTAGAGCGCCAGCTTGCAGAAGCCCCGCTGGTCAATTTCCACCCCCTCGACAATTGCCAGACCACGACCCTCTCAGGCCCGGAGCTGATGCGCTTTTTGCGCGCTTGCGGCCACGAGCCCATTCTGATCGACCTGCCGCTGCCGCAAGCCCAGCCATAAAACCGTTGCTTATTCGGCCGCGCGACCCCATCTGTTGGCTCAGACCAGACGGGCGCATAGCCCGCGCGAAGGAGCAATGGACATGCTGGGGCAGAGCGACGGGACAATCAATGGCGGTGGCGCGGATGCCTCCCTCATCAAGGAAACGACCACTGCGGATTTCCGGGTGGATGTGATTGCGGAATCTGCACGTCAGCCTGTGCTTGTTGATTTCTGGGCGCCATGGTGCGGCCCCTGCAAGCAACTCACCCCCGTCATTGAGAAGGCTGTGAAAGCCGCTGGCGGCAAAGTGAAGCTCGTCAAAATGAATATCGACGATCATCCGCAAATCGCCGGACAGCTCGGCATTCAATCCATTCCTGCCGTGATCGCGTTTCAAAAGGGCCAGCCGGTTGACGGTTTCATGGGCGCTTTGCCGGAAAGCCAGATCAAGGGTTTCATTGAACGGCTTGTTGGTCCGCTCGGCAGTGGCGATGAAGAATTGCTGGCCGAAGCTGAAAGCGCTCTGAGCGAAGGCGATGCGCAACGCGCGGGCGAACTCTTCTCTCAAGCACTGCAAAATGATCCGCAAGATTTGAAAGCCTTTGGCGGTTTGATCCGCGCGCTGGTGCAATTGGGTGATCTGGAACAAGCACGCCTTGCCCTCTCGAAAGTCCCCGCAGGCGGCGAAAACAATGCGGCCATTGCAGCGGCGCGCGCGGCTCTCGAAATTGCAGAACAGGCTGCAAATGTGGGAGATCTCGATGGTCTCTACAGGCGCATCGAAGCCAATCCGGCTGATCATGAAGCGCGTATTGAATTGGCGGTTGGTCTCAATGCACAAAACCGTCGCGAAGAGGCCGCCGATCAATTGCTGGAGAGCATCGCCAAGGATCGCGCATGGAATGAGGAAGCGGCACGCAAGCAGCTTCTGCAATTCTTCGAAGCCTGGGGAGCGGTTGATCCCGATACGCTTCGCGCACGCCGCAGGCTTTCGGGCCTGCTGTTCTCCTGACATCGCATGGGAGCATCATGAGCATCAACAAGCCTTACAAAAGTGCAGATGAATTGCCGGACATCATCCCGGTCTTTCCACTGCCGGGCGTGATGTTGTTGCCGCGTGCACAATTGCCGCTCAATATTTTTGAGCCGCGTTACATGGCGATGATTGATGATGCGTTGAAAAGCCATCGGCTCATTGGCATGATTCAAAGCGCGCTTGATGAAAATCCGAATGCACGCAATCCGGCACTGGAAAAGGTTGGCTGTCTGGGGCGCATCACCCAAATCGCTGAGACGGGCGATGGCCGCTATATGCTCAATCTGACAGGCGTAGCGCGCTTCCGCATCGCTGAAGAATTGACGGTGATGACGCCTTATCGGCAGCTGCGCGCGGATTATGCGCCCTTCACATCAGACTTCACCCCGCGCGCGGGAGAAGATGACGTGGATCGCGAGGCGGTGCTTGATGCTCTGCGCCGCTTTGCGGAAGACAGGCAGCTGAAGATCGACTGGGATAGTATCAAGGCGGCGCCCACCGAAGCGCTGGTCAACGGCCTGTCGATGATGAGCCCCTTCGGCGCAGCGGAGAAACAGGCCTTACTGGAAGCCCCCGATCTCAAACATCGGGCGCAGGTGCTCATTGCTGCGACCGAAATCGAGCTGGCCCGCACCGCGCCTGCCCCCTCTTCCCTGCAATAGGCGACCCCTCATGCCGCAGACCCCGCATCGGCCCCATGAACCCTCCCGCATTGATCCGCGGCTTCTGGAAATTCTGGTCTGCCCGCTGACCAAGGGAAGCCTCGACTATGATGCCGCCCGGCAGGAGCTGATCTCGCGCACGGCCAAACTCGTCTATCCGATCCGCGATGGCATCCCGATCATGCTGCCCGACGAGGCGCGTGATCTGGAGGAGTGATTGCCTGCGATTTAGGCAAAACGCCCAAAAGGAATCCTGCCGCCCGGCCCTTGGGCAGGACGCGGCGTCTTGAATAAATCGAGCTTATACCGCCAAGGCCCCACTTTAGCGGGGCTTTAGGGACATTGCCCCGATTTTGGGCAAATCGGCATGATCGTTGCTTTGGATTTGCGCGACCTGCCGCGCTTTCGAGCATGGCGCCGCGCCCTCAAGCCTTTCGAGCAACCATGCCTCGTCTTTTCTCTGTCCTTGCGTCTGCCGCGCTATTCACCCTTTTGGCACAACCGGCCTTCGCGGCCAGCACCATTGATCCAGCTGATACCGGCTTCATGATCATTTGCACCGGGTTCGTGCTGATGATGACCCTGCCCGGCCTGGCGCTGTTTTATGCAGGCATGGTGCGCAAGAAGAATGTGCTCGCCACGATGGCGCAAAGTGCAGCCGCCACCGCCCTTGTTTCGATCCTGTGGGTGATCCTCGGCTACTCGCTGGCTTTCTCAGGGGATGGCGCATGGCTCGGTGACCTGTCGCGGGCCTTCCTGATGGGTATTGGGCTTGAGACGGTGAACCCGCTCGCCAAGACGATCCCCGAATTGTTGTTCATGGCCTATCAGATGACCTTCGCCGTCATCACCTGCGCACTGGTCGGTGGGGCGGTGGCAGATCGCATGAAGTTTTCCGCCTTCCTGCTGTTCTGCTTCATCTGGCTCTTCCTTGTTTATGTGCCGTCGGCCCATTGGGTTTGGGGCGGTGGCTTCCTCGCGCAGCTCGGCGTGATCGACTTTGCGGGCGGCACTGTCGTGCATATCAATGCTGGTGTTGCGGGCCTTGTGGCCGCCATCATGATCGGCGCCCGTCAGGGTTATGGCCGTGACAATATGGCTCCCTTTGATCTGTCACTTGCCGTTGTTGGCACGGGCCTCTTGTGGGTTGGCTGGTTCGGCTTCAATGGTGGCTCTGCTTTGGGCGCAGGTTCACGCGCGATCTTCGCGATTGTAGCGACGCATCTGGCGGCTTGCGCGGGCGCTGTCATGTGGTCGCTGATCGAATGGGTGCAGCGGGGCAAGCCATCGGTTCTGGGCATGATCTCAGGCGCGGTGGCTGGCCTTGGCACGATCACACCGGCCTCAGGCTTCGTGCTGCCATGGCATGGGCTGGTGATTGGCGCGATCGCGGGTGCTGTTTGCTACTGGTTCTGCACCTATGTGAAGCAGCGGTTCAAATATGATGACTCGCTAGATGTGTTCGGCGTGCATGGCATCGGCGGTGTGATGGGCACTTTGATGGCAGGCATTTTCGCCACGGCCGCTGTCAGCGCCACACCAGATGCAGCCGGCATCTCAGGTCTCATTGAAGGCAATGCAGCACAGCTTGGCATTCAAGCCATCGGTGTTGTTGTCACGACCGTGTGGTGCATCATCGGCACATGGATTGCCTTGAAAATTTGCGATGTCATGACGGGGTTGCGCACCAGCTCCGATCAGGAACGCGAAGGTCTCGACCTCTCGCTGCATGGGGAAGCCCTGCACCAGTAAGTCAGACTTGACCTGCCTTATCCGCCCATGCTGTGACGGGCTCCCGTGCGGAGCCCGTCATGACTCTCGAAGAGCTTGTCAGCGTTATTGATGTAAAAGAAATCGGCCCTCAGCTATTTGCCGGCGTCAGCCCTGCTCATGCGCGCGGACGCATTTTTGGTGGACAATCTGTAGCGCAAGGTTTGGCCGCCGCTGCACATACTGTCGCGGATCGCACACCTCATTCCCTGCATCTGAATTTCATCAGTGCTGGTGATGACCAGAAACCTGTCCACTACCGCGTGCAAAATCTGCTGGATGGACGCAGTTTCGTCATGCGCCGCTGCGATGCCTATCAAGACGATCAGCTCATCTTCACGCTGACAGTTTCGTTTCAAGCACCTGAAGCGGGTTTTGATCATCAGCTGACGATGCCGCCAGTGCCACGGCCCGACGCGCTGATCATGAATGAAGGCTGGACAGCAGATTTGAAGCGCGTGATGCAGAGGGCCACAGATCGCTATTTCTCACTGACACGTCCGGTTGAATTTCGTCCCGTCGAAATCGCGCGCTACTTCGAAAAGGAAGAACGCGGCACGCTTTCCGGCGCCCAACATATCTGGTTGCGCATTCGTGGACGCCTGCCCGATCGGGATCAGATTCATCGCGGTGCTCTCGCCTGGATGTCGGACATGACCCTGCTCGACACAGCACTTGTCCCGCATGGGCACAATATTTTCGACCCCGAAATTCGCGGTGCAAGCCTCGATCATTCACTGTGGTTTCACCGTCCATTCCGCGCCGATGATTGGCTGCTCTTTGCCACTGAAGCGATCACCACCGTGAATGGGCGCGGGCTCGTGCGTGGTCATTTCTTCACCGAGCAGGGCCTGCTCGTGGCGAGCGTTTGTCAGGAAGGCGTGCTGCGCAAGCGCAGTTCATAAGCAAAACTCGCTCTGCCTAAAGTCTAGGCAGACACTCTGCTCACTTCTTAAGCAAAGGCCATGCGAGCCCCGGACTTTGCCTACGCTAGAGCCCGCAACCGCACCAAACGCCTCGGAAAACCGCCAAAAAGCTGGCTTGGCACAAGCCTTGATTCCCCTCCCTCGATCCCGGCGCGCGTATTCGCCGAGGTTGTTTGGAGTCACCGCCGCAGGACCGTGAGGTCAACGGCCAAGCAGGGGCATCGAGATGAAGATAGTCATGGCCATCATCAAGCCATTCAA
>CAZLBA010000021.1:0-28967 GCA_964557555.1 uncultured Beijerinckia sp. | reverse complement strand
TCGACAATGTCGGCTATACCGCGCGCCATCACACCTTTTTTGAAATGCTCGGCAACTTCTCCTTCGGCGATTACTTCAAGGCCGATGCGATTGAGCTTGCCTGGAAGCTGATTACAAAGGAATTCGCCCTTCCCAAGGAACGCCTGCTCGTCACCGTCTATCACACCGATGATGAAGCACATGGCTTGTGGAAGAAGATCGCCGGCTTCAGCGATGACAAGATCATCCGCATCCCGACCTCGGATAATTTCTGGGCGATGGGCGACACTGGCCCCTGCGGTCCCTGTTCTGAAATCTTCTTCGACCAAGGCCCCGCCTTGCAGGGCGGCCCTCCCGGCAGCCCGGATGAAGATGGTGACCGGTTCCTTGAATTCTGGAACCTCGTCTTCATGCAATATGAGCAGCTCGACAATGGCGAGCGCATCCCGCTGCCGCGTCCGTCCATCGACACGGGCATGGGCCTTGAACGCATCGCCGCGATCCTGCAGGGCGTGCACTCCAATTACGATATCGACCTGATGCGCGCGCTGATCCGCGCCTCCTCCGACGCCACCAATGTTGATGCAGACGGCTCGATGAAAGCGAGCCATCGCATCATCGCGGATCATTTACGGGCCTCCTCCTTCCTCGTTGCTGATGGGGTGCTGCCATCGAATGAAGGGCGCGGCTATGTTCTTCGCCGCATCATGCGCCGCGCCATGCGCCATGCGCAGTTGCTTGGTGCGAAGGATCCACTGATGCATCGCCTCGTCCCGACCCTTGTGCGCGAAATGGGGCAGGCCTATCCAGAACTCGTGCGCGCTGAAGCACTCATCACAGAAACGCTGCGTCTGGAAGAAACCCGCTTCCGCACGACGCTCGCGCGCGGCCTCTCAATCCTCGATGAAGAATCCGCAGGCCTCACCGCGGGCCAAAAACTGAACGGCGAAACCGCTTTCAAG
Organism: uncultured Beijerinckia sp.; assembly: GCA_964557555.1. Lineage (GTDB taxonomy): Bacteria > Pseudomonadota > Alphaproteobacteria > Rhizobiales > Beijerinckiaceae > Terripilifer. The sequence continues at coordinate 28,026 of CAZLBA010000021.1, read as the reverse complement.
CTTTACGACACTTACGGCTTCCCGCTCGATCTCACGCAAGAAGCGTTGCGCGCACGCGGTATTGGTGTTGATACGGACACGTTCAATATCGCGATGGAGCGGCAGCGCGCTGAAGCGCGCAAGGCCTGGGCAGGTTCGGGCGAGGCGGCGACAGAAACGGTATGGTTTGGCCTTCGCGAACGCGTTGGCGCCACCGAATATCTTGGATACGAGACCGAGCGCGCCGAAGGCGTGATTGCTGCGATTGTCAGCGGCGGCAAGGAAGTTGATACGCTGGAGGCTGGCTCAACAGGGTTCGTCATTCTCAACCAGACCCCCTTCTATGGTGAGTCCGGCGGTCAGGTTGGCGATACTGGCAGCATGACCGGCACCGGCATCAAGGCCGTGGTGACGAATACGCAAAAGAAGCTTGGCGATCTGTTCGCACATGAAGTGAAGGTCGAACTCGGTGCGTTGAAGATCGGGCAGGCGCTCGAACTCGAAGTGGACCACGCGCGCCGCAGCGCCATCCGCGCCAACCATTCCGCGACCCATCTCCTGCATGAAGCCTTGCGTCAGGTATTGGGTGATCACGTTGCGCAAAAGGGATCGCTTGTTGCTGCAGATCGACTGCGCTTCGACTTTGCCCATCCCAAACCCATCAGCGAAGATGAACTCGCGCAGGTGGAAGAGATCAGCAACCGCATCATTCTGCAAAACGAACCTGTTGTGACGCGCCTGATGGCAGTGGACGAGGCCATCAATTCAGGAGCGCGCGCCTTGTTTGGTGAGAAATATGGCGATGAAGTGCGTGTCGTGACCATGGGCGTTGAGACCGATGGCGAGCGTGCGGGCAAGCCCTTCTCGGTGGAACTGTGCGGTGGCACACATGTGCGTCGCACAGGCGATATCGGCCTTGTTTCGATCGTAGGTGAAGGCGCTGTCGCAGCAGGTGTGCGCCGCATTGAGGCAAAGACCGCCGATGGTGCGCGCCAACATCTCAATGAAGAGGCCCGTCGCTTGCGCTCGCTCGCCTCCCTGCTCAAGGCACCGGCTGATGATGCAGCCGATCGTCTCGCAGCGCTCCTCGAAGAACGCCGCAAGCTTGATCGAGAATTGCAGGAGGCGCGCCGCAAGCTTGCCATGGGCGGCGGCGGCTCAGGCGGCTCGGATGATGCGGTTCGCGAGATTGCAGGCATCAAAGTTTTCGCGCGCAGCGTCAGCGGCATTGAAATGAAAGACCTCAAGACGCTTGCTGATGAAGCCAAAACCAAGGTCGGCTCCGGCATCGTTGCCATTGTCGGCATTGCTGATGACGGCAAGGCTGGTGTGGTCGTCGGCGTGACTGCCGATCTCACCGCAAAATTCAACGCGGTTGATATGGTGCGCATTGCCTCCGAGCGTCTCGGCGGCAAGGGCGGCGGCGGGCGTCCTGATATGGCGCAGGCAGGCGGACCCGATGGGGCGCAAGCGCAAGCAGCCCTTGATGCCATCACCAAGTCTATCGAAGCAAAGGCCTCTGCATGAGCGAGGAACGCAAGACCCTGCGTGCAGCACGGTCGCGTGTTCATTATCTGCTGGACGGAGGCGGGAGCGACTTTACCTCCAGCCTTGTCCACCGGGGTCTTGTATTTCTCATCTTCGTCAGCATCACTGCGGTCGTGCTGGAAAGCGTGCCGAGCCTCGCCACGCGTTATGAATCCCTGTTTTTGGCGATTGAACTGACCGCTATTTTTGTTTTCACCGCTGAATTCTCCTTGCGCGTGTGGAGCGCACCTGAACATGCGCCTTATGCTGATTTGCATCCCTGGCGGGCGCGACTTGAATTTCTGCGCACCGGGTCTGCGCTCGTTGATCTGCTTTCGGTCTTGCCCTTCTATCTCGCCTTCTTCATCCCGGAAGAATTCCGCGTTCTGCTTGTTTTCCGTTTGTTGCGCTTCTTCAAACTGGCCCGCTATTCGCCCGGTATGCGCTCTCTGATGGCCGCCCTGCAATCGGAACGCAAGGCGCTGATGGCCTCGGCAGTCATCCTGTTTGGCCTCGTCTTGCTGGCAGCTGCAGCCATGCATCTCGTTGAACATGATGCGCAGCCAGATCGCTTTGGCTCCATTCCTGATGCGATGTGGTGGGCCGTTGTGACATTGACCACCGTTGGTTATGGCGATGTTGTTCCCATCACCACAGCCGGTCGCGTGATTGCTGGCATCACCATGCTGGCAGGTTTGATGATGCTTGCACTACCCGTCGGCATCATTGCCAATGCTTTCTCGGAAGAAATTCATCGCCGTGAATTTGTTGTCACTTGGGGCATGTTGGCCCGCGTGCCGCTCTTCGCATCGCTTTCAGCATCCGAGATCGCGGAAGTGATGGATTATTTGCGCGCACGCACCGTACCCGCTGGCACCATCATCATGCATCGCGGGGATGTTTCCGATTGCATGTTCTTCATCGCTGCAGGAGAAGTGGAAATTGACGGACCCAATGGGCTGCTGCAACTGAGCGTGGGGAACTTCTTCGGAGAAATGTCGCTCACCTATCAAACCCGTCGCAGTGCTACAGCCAGAGCCACACAGCCCAGCAAATTGCTGGTGCTCGAAGCCGATGATCTTGCAGCGCTCATGGCTCGCAACCAGCGTATGGCGCAGAGCATCGAAGCGGCTGCCAAAGCGGGACAATAAGGAACAAGTCAAGCTTATCAGCCGTTCTCCTTGCGAGTTGCCATGTGGCAACGCAGGGAGCCGCCCCATGAATCTCGGAAACCTCTTTTACTGGGCCCTGGTCTTTCTTGTTGTCGCCGTTGTCGCAGCTTTGCTGGGCTTTGGCGGCGTTGCAGGTACCGCCATGGAAGGCGCACGCATCCTCTTCTGGGTTGCGCTCGTTCTCTTCATCATCTCCGTGATCTTTGGCCTGATGCGACGATAGCCATGTTCAGGACCATTCTCGTCCCTGTTGATCTAACCGAGCTTGAGATCACACGCGCGGCATTGAGAAAGGCGGAAGCGATTGCCGAATGGACAGGCGCAGCACTTCGCCTGCTCAATGTGCAAGTGATGCTCCCCGCCAATTTCATGGATTACATCCCCGCTGACTTTGACGAGCAGCAAAAGCGTGAGGCGGAGCGCTCGCTGGAGAAGCTCGCCCGGCGCCTCAGCGTCCCGCAGGAACGTGTCTCAACGATAGTGCGCACCGGCGGTGTCTATCCCGAAATCCTCGCTGAAGCGGACAGCTTTGGCGCTGATCTCATCATCATCGGTTCACACCGCCCAGCTATGTCCACCTATCTTCTGGGCTCAAATGCCAAGACAGTTGTTCGACATGCACGCTGCTCTGTGCTCGTCGTGCGTGATTAGCTGCGCGTGATACGGTCGATCTCGGCCATGTCCTGCGCGCTCATCGCCCAACTCACAGACTTCACATTGGCCTCGACCTGTGCGGGATTGGATGCGCCGGCAATGACACTGCCCACATAAGGCAAATTGGCCAACCAGCTCATCGACAATTCGAGCAGGGTATGGCCTTGGCTTTTGGCATAAGCGTCAAGCTGCCCGGCAATAGTGCGCTTACGTTCATTCATATGCCGCTTGGCCATAGCGGGAAATGCGGTGAGACGTCCCTGCGCCTGCGGATCGTCGAAATATTTACCAGTCAGCAAACCACCTGCGAGCGGATAGAACGGCAAGAGGCTCGCGCCGTGATGTTGCATGGCAGGCACCAGCTCAGCCTCGATGCCACGTTCGACAAGGCTATATTCATTCTGGCAGGAGATGAATTGTTCGAGACCGCCCATGCGCGATGTCCAAAGCGCATCTGTCAATTGCCAACCGGCGAAATTCGAGCAGCCGATATAACGCACCTTTCCCTGACGCACGAGATCGTCGAGTGCGCGCAGAGTTTCCTCAATCGGTGTTGCGGGATCTGGCTGGTGCATTTGATAAAGATCGAGCCAGTCCGTCCGCAGGCGCTTCAAACTCGCTTCCACCGCTTCCATGATATAGCGCCGTGAACCACCCTTCTTGCGGCCCTGATCCATCGGCAGCCCGAATTTGCTGGCAAGCACAATCTCCTTGCGCCGCGCCCCCAGGAACTCGCCCATCAGGCTTTCAGACCCGCCACGCTCGCCATAAACATCGGCCGTATCGAACAGGGTGATACCGCAATCAAGCGCCTTGGAGATCACAGCCCGCGTCGCTTCAGGGCCGCTGCGCCCGCCGAAATTGTTGCAGCCAATACCAACGATCGACACTTCAAGGCCGGAGCGGCCGAGCCTGCGGGTTTTCATGTTCGCCCCCTATTTGCTGCGCTGATTGTTGCGCGTCATGCGCCAGCTGGCAAGCACCCGCCCCTTGTGCAGGGCAGCCGAGCCTTTTAAGCTCAATGCAAATCATAGGTCTATCGGGGAGGAACCATGGGCAAGATCGTCGCAGGCTTTGGCGCGCCGCATTCACCAAGCCTGCCCTCCGTCGTGGCAAAGACTCCCGACTTCGTAGAGAATGCACTTTACGCCAATCTGCGCCGCCAGATTGAAGAGGTGAAAGCCGATGTGGTCATCATGTTCTCCAATGACCATTTTAACACCTTCTTCCTCGACAATTTCCCGCTCTTTGCCATCGGCGTTGCGGAGGAAACATCCGGCCCCAATGATGAAACACCGATGCCACAACACAAGATCCCCATCCATCAGGGCTTGGCATCGCATATCCATCGCAGTGGCATTTCAAGCGGCTTTGATCTGACACTCAGTCAGGAATTCACCGTTGATCATGCATTTGCCGTGCCCTGGCATTTCATTGGCGTTGATCGCCCCATCAAGCTCATTCCCATCTTCGTCAACTGCTTTTCAAATCCCCTTCCCCTTGCCACACGTGCACATGATCTGGGCCGGATGATCGGCAGTGCTGTGCGCACTTACAAGGAGGATCTGCGTGTTGCGGTTTTTGCGAGCGGCAGCTTTTCGCTGGAGATTGGTGGTCCGCAAATTCCGCTCAATGAACGCTCTGGCGTTCCAGATCGCCAATGGGTCAATCGCATTGTCGATCTCATGCGAAAGCCCAATATTCGCGATCTGATTGACGAGGCGACGCCCTTGCAGATGCTACGCGCTGGCAATGCAGGAGGCGAATTGCTGAACTGGATTGCAATGCTTGGCTGCATCGGGGATCAGATGCCGACGGAATTGCTGCCGCAACCCCATGGCCATGCCTATGGCACATGGCGACTGGATTGAGGTGACCCATGAGCAATTACGGCATTCACAAGCTCTGCCGCTCCGCCCTTCACAACCATGCCATCCGCCAAGCCTTGAAGGACGATCCAGTCAGGGCCATGGAGCAGTTTCCCCTCACCGAGGAAGAGAAGTCGCTCTTGCTTGCCGGTGATGTCGCCACTCTTTGGGAACGCGGAGCCAGCGGCTTTTTGCTGAGCTATCTCACGCGCTGGCAGATTTTCGGACTGACTGTGCAGTCCTATAGCGAGCGCATGCGCAAGGCGAAGGATTGGCGTTATCCCGAAGGCTGGCAAAGCGTCACCAGTGGACGCGCAGCTGACTATCAGAATTTCTGATCCTTGCGGCGACGCGTTTTCGCACCCTCTTTTGCACGCATGATTCGTGCGACAGCTTTCAACTTGCGCACCAAGGCATCCCCCGTGCCAGGGCTTGGTGCTTCCACCGGCAAGTTACGCAATTCACGACCCAGCGCATCGGCAAGACCGCTGACCCGACCCTTAGGCGCCTTCAACATGGATCTCTCCTGCACCCCGCAGCCAGATGCGAGGTTGCAGCCAACCGGTGAACGAAACGTTCTTGAACCTTGCCGGTTCTTGCGAAGCTGGGAAGAGGCTAGGCGCCAAGCTTGTCAGGCGTGATGAGACTGACCAGCCGCGCACTGTGCAAAGACAGTGAACGCCAATCTTCGCAATCAACATCAAGCACCGCGAGCGTGCAGGTTGGCAGGCCCTGGCTTAGCCGGTCCCGCAACTTCGCTTCCCCGCGCGCCACCATGCCATGAGCGAGTTCTGCAAGGCCCGGATTATGCGCAACCAGCATGAGGGTGCGCGCATCATTGGGAGCCTCTCGCAGCTCTTCGAGGAGTTGCTGGCTCTCTGCCAGATAAAGCGCCTTGCGTACCTCGATGCGCGCCGGAGAGGCCCATGCCTGTTGCACGAGGTCAATTGTTTCGCGCGTGCGGGCGGCAGGCGATACAAGCACATGGTCAGGCCAAAGCCCATTGCGCGACATGAACCGGCCAAGCTTGAGGCTTTCGGCCCGTCCATTCGTGGACAGCTCGCGTTCGATGTCGCCGCCCTTTGAATGGGCGACGGCCTCAGCATGTCGAAGCAGAAGAATGCAGCGCATGGCGCAAAGCTAGCGGCTCAAGCAGAGAAAAGCGAGGGGCTAGAAATGCCTGCCACGCTGTGGCATGCAACGGTCGAGTGGAGACGCCCCATGCCGATCTTTGCCTATGAGTGCCGCGATTGCGACACCGAGTTCCAGACCCTCGTGCGGTCCAATGAAGACCCCGCCTGCCCGTCTTGCGGCCAGCAAAATCTCGAAAAGCTGTTGTCGCTTATCGCAAGCCCCAACAAGGGTGGAGAGGACGCCGGGGCCTGTGCCAGTGGCGGCCCGATCTGCGGTGGATGCAGCCCGACGGGTTGCGGCATGATGAACTAGCGGCGTGGACGCTCTTCATCGACCACGCGATAATCTGCATCAATCACATCGCCATCCGCCTGCCGACGCGCCTCATTAAGGCGCGTTTCCATTTCTGCTACCGCCTTGCGCAATTTGTGACGGAGGATGAGCCCGCCAACAATCACCACGGGCGCCAGCAAAAGGGCAAGGCCAATGCTAATCACCAGCATTGTTCCAGCCAAGGCCGCCCCGGCAACAAGGCCAAGCCCCAGAACCCAGCTGGGCAAATTGCTTTGCCGCCTGCCACGTTGCCCACGAATGAGAAGTCGGATCATTGCGGTGCCTCCGCCCCCAAAGATGGGCCTGTTGGCAGGATCCTTCAAGCGTCAGGGGCGTAGCGGCGACTTCACCTGAATGGAGCGCAGATAGGCCATGAAATCGGCAATCTGGCGGGAGGTAAATTCGAAGAGCGGCATTTCGGGAGCCTCATGGCCCACCATGATCCCCTCTGCAAGCGCCTCTTCCAGATCCTGCAACTTATAGCGCTGGGCGAGCGTGCGAAATGCGGGAGCCTTCTCGCTGGGGCTCGTGCCGGTGCGCGAAACGGCGTGACAGCTGGCACAATTGCGCTCGGCAATCCGCTGACCGCGCGCGGCAACTCCCTCCGCAGATGCCGTAGGAGGCCAAGCGAGAAAACAGGTGAGAGCGGTGATGATGAATAGTCGCATATCAACATTATAACTGAAGCTGCGCCCGCCATCCCCCCAACTTTGGTGATAGCCTTTATCGGGCCTTTGGCTTAAGCTCAGCCTCATTGCGTTTGAAGTGATCCGCGCAATAGCGCCTCTCTCTTTTTCTATGGATTGCGCCCATGGACTCACACCCCGCTTCAATCCCGCAACGGACCCGCAGCTGGCTGGCAGAGGAAATGCCTATGCTGCGCCTGATCACCGCCTTTTTCTTTTTTCTACTCTTCGGCCTTTGGCATTGGGGTTTTCCCGTAGCCGCCAGCCTCGCAGCCAAGCTGACACCAGCGCCGCTTGCCAGCGCGCTTGACGAGCGAACGGTCCAATCGCTTGACGGGCATTTCCTTGAGCCCAGCCAAATTCCTGCGGATCGACAAGCGCAGATCGTACAGTCCTTCAACCGCCTCGTTGCAATAGCAAAGATGGGTGACGTGAATGCGCGCCTTCTGTTCCGCAGCGCCAGTCATGCGCCTACCGGCGCTTTCGCCTTGCCGGGGGGAACAATTATCCTCACCGACTCCCTCATCGATGCAAGCAGAAGCGACAGCGAAGTGCTGGGCGTGCTCGCGCATGAACTGGCACTGGTCGCCAATGGCGCAGCCTTGCGAAAATTCTTTGCCTCACTCGCATGGCCGGCTTTCAGCTTTATCTTCACCCGTGACACGACAACCGTGCTGGATGCGGCGGAAATCGAAGGTGGATTGAGCCTGCATATGGCCTATCCTGCCCATATTCGCGGCGCAGCAGATTTGCGCGCAGTGGAATGGCTGCTCGATGTTGGGGAAAATCCCACAGCGCTTGCCGATCTCTATGAGCGGCTCGGCGGCGGGCATGAACATGCCAAATTTGCCCATAGCAGCAATCTGGCAGATGAACGTTCCGCAGCCATTCGCTCCTATCTGGCGCGGCGCGCGCCCCGCTAGTCTGGCTCAAGCCCTTGGCATGATACCCTTTCCCCCGTTAAAAGCGGCTAACGGAGGAAGCAATGACCGCAGCACCAGGCCGCATCGACGTACATCACCATCTTCTGCCCGATTTCTACAAGGACGTGCAGCGTGCCGCTGGCATTGGCGGAACCGCCTATCAGGGCTTTCCCGAATGGAGCCCGGAACATTCAATCCGGGTGATGGATCGCGAAGGGATCGGTGCGGCTGTCGTTTCCTACACATCGCCGGGCATCTGGTTTGGTGATCTCGCCCAAACACGCGAACTCGCGCGGCAATTCAATGACTATCTGGCCGAACTCATCACCAAATATCCCACACGCTTTGGTGCTTTTGCTTTCCTGCCACTACCTGACGTCGATGCATCACTGAAAGAACTTGATCGCATCACAAATGAACTGAAACTTGATGGCGTGTGTCTGCTAACCAGTGTGGATGATCGCTATATCGGCCATCCTGATTTCGAGCCGCTTTATCAGGAACTCAATCGTCGCAAGACCGTCACATTCATCCATCCGTGCTACCCGCCGGGCGTGGAAGCCAAAGGTTGGGATCTGCCGCGAATGCTGGTCGATTATCCCGGCGAGACAACCAAGGTTGCGACCAATCTCATCTTGAAAGGCGTGACGACACGCTGCCCCGATATTCCCTTCATCCTGTCACATTCAGGCGGCACGCTGCCAATGCTTGCCCATCGCATCTCGATCTTCGACAAATCGAACACCTTCAAGGATAACTATCCTGATGGCGCGCTGCATCACATTGCGCGCTTCTATTACGACACCGCCTTGTCCGGCCACAAAGTCCCGCTCGATGCGCTGCGGGGTTTCGTGCCCGACACGCAAATCATGTTTGGCACCGACTATCCCTATATTTCGGAAGATAAGGTGACGAATGAGCGCAAGGGCTTTGACGCTTACGAAGGCTTGCAAGGGGCTGGCCTGAAAGCTGTTGAGCGTGAAAATGCGCTGCGCCTCTTCCCACGGCTGCGGTGAGCGGGGCCTTTTTTCAAGCGCAATCGGCCCCTACATGAGATCTGAACGGGGGCTCTCATGGGCTTGATGACTCTTGGCGATGAAGCGCGGATTGCGGCGGCCAGTCTGGCTGATTTCATCAGCGGTCGCCCCTTGCGTCTCGGCGTGACGGGCTTGTCCCGCGCAGGCAAGACCGTATTCATCACGGCCCTCATCCACAATTTGCTCCATGGTGGACGCCTGCCCGTGTTGCGTGCAGCCGCCCAAGGTCGCCTGATCTCTGCACGGCTTGAGCAGCAGCCCGATGATGCGGTGCCACGCTTTGCCTATGAAGATCATCTTGCAGCTTTGACAGGCGGCCATGATGGGCCTCAAGCGCGAACATGGCCACACTCAACGAGGCGGATTTCGGAATTGCGTCTGGTCCTGAGTTTTGAAAGCGACAAGGGCTGGCGCAAGGGCACACGTAACCTCGTCATTGATCTCGTCGATTATCCTGGCGAATGGCTGCTTGATCTACCGCTCTTGCAAAAGTCCTATGCGCAATGGTCGCGCGAGACTTTGGAGGCAAGCGCACAAGCCAACCGTGCCAGCTTGGCTGCTGCATGGCGTGGCTATCTTGCAAGCCTTGATGTCAATGCACCTGCACAGGATGAACAGGCACGCAAGGCAGCAGATCTGTTCACCGCTTATCTGCATGAGGCGCGGCAAGAGCGTTTCGCGCTCTCCACACTTCCACCCGGACGTTTTCTGATGCCGGGCGATCTTGAAGGCTCGCCTGCCCTAACCTTCTCTCCCCTTCCCATTGACGCAGATATCAAGGAAGGCTCACTCGCAGCCCTCATGCAGCGGCGCTATGAAGCCTATAAAACACATGTCGTGCGTCCCTTCTTTCGCGATCATTTCGCACGTCTCGACCGCCAGATCGTGCTGGTTGATTTGCTGGGGGCCTTAAATTCTGGCCCAAGCGCGGTGCGTGATCTTGAAACCGCCCTCACCGATGTGCTGCAAGCCTTCCGCACCGGCGCACAATCTCCACTCGCACGTCTCATCCGCCCTCGGATCGAGCGCATTCTCTTCGCAGCCACTAAGGCTGATCACCTGCATCACACGCAACATGACAGACTGGAAGCGATCCTTCGTCATCTGGTTTCGCGTGCCATCAATCGCGGCGAGGCAACAGGTGTTGCCATTGACGTCATTGCTCTGGCCGCCTTGCGTGCAACACAGGAGGTACGCCTGCGCGAGAATGGAGCTGAGCTTGACGCGATCAGTGGCACCCCGCTTGCAGGAGACGCTTTGGGTGATCAGATCTTCGATGGCACGACCGACATGGTGATCTTTCCCGGCGAACTGCCGGAGGATCCACGCATGGTGTTTCGCGGCGAAGGGCTGGCGCAAAGCCTTGAAGAGAGCGACTGGCGTTTCATTCGTTTCCGCCCGCCAATCATCACAGCAGGTCAGATGCCGCATATCCGCCTCGACCGCGCGCTCCAATTCCTCATCGGGGACCGTCTCGCATGAGCCCACTTCGCCCTCGCGCCTATTCCCTGCATGATGCAGCGATCGAAATCCAGAAGCAGGAAGATGCATTTGCGCCCGCAAGCGCTGAAGAAGCCGAAGAAGCAGTTGAAGAAGCGCAAGCCCGTGGCTTGTTGAAACGCTCCCTCTTGAGCTGGGGCGGCATCTTCTGGTCGGCGCTCATAGCTCTGCTCTCAGTCGCCTTCAGCGCATGGCTTTATGACCTGATCGCAGACTTTTACACGCGCACACCAGCGCTCGGCCATATCACGCTGGCGCTTGTGGCATTGATGGTGCTTGCACTCATCGTCTTCATCACACGCGAATTGCGCGCCATTTGGCGACAACGCGCCCTTGCCGATCTGCACCAGTCCTTCGCGCAGGCCCATGCGAAAGATGATCGCGAGGCTGCGCGTAGTTTGTCCCGCAAGCTTGTTGCCACCTATGAAGCCCGCGCCTCAACCGCCCGTGCGCGACGCGACGTCATGGGCTTCACCACTGAAATCATCGACGGACGCGATCTCATCGAACTCACCGAGCGCCATCTCATGAGCGCGCTTGATGAAGAGGTCACGCGCGAAATCGCACTCGCAGCCAAACGCGTCTCAGTTGTGACCGCTGTGAGTCCTCGGGCAGTGATTGATTTGCTCTTCGTGCTGGCACAAGCAGCGCGCTTGATTAGGCGCATCTCAGAAATTTATGGTGCGCGCCCTGGCTTCTTCGGCTTTCTGCGTCTTGCACGTTCTGTTGCTGCTCATCTTGCCATCACAGGTGGCATGGCTGTTGGTGACAGCCTCGTGCAACAAGCATTGGGTCACGGCCTTGCCGCCAGGCTGTCTGCCCGTTTGGGCGAAGGCGTGCTGAACGGCTTGATGAGTGCCCGCATCGGCCTCTCAGCCATGGCGCTCTGCCGCCCCATGCCTTTCCTCAGCACGAAACAACCCGGCATAAGCGACGTGGCACCCTTCTTGTTCTCAAAGCAATGATCACGGCTTTTGCCGCACCAGCGCGGGCACGCGGCAATGCGGGCGGATCCAGTTATGTGTGGCCGGGCAGAGCTGATAAAGCAGCTTCATGATGAGCCCATAATCAGCGAGCAGATCGCGTTTGAAGATCGGTTCGTGATGGAAGATGCGGTTGCGGAGATAGCATACCTTGGCGATTGAGGATCTTGCCCAGCGTAGATCATTCGCAAAGGCTACCGGCTGCCATTCATCCATTAAGTTGACCCAAAACCCAAAGGACAACATAGAAATAATTCGCCCTTCGTCCAATTCAGGAATGTTGATGGCTTTGCGCTGCACAGTTTTCTGCAATGCAGCTCTCCGATGTTTATTCAACGAGTAAATGAAGTCGACATTCTCCCACCAAGCAGCACCAAATTGGTGCCGCAAAATGCCAACTATATGGTTACGCAAAACCACTTCGAGTGCTTGAATCGGAAGATGAAAAGCAGCTCCGACCTCTGCGTTCCAGAGATATAACTGCTTTGCCAGCACCGGATCAAAAGCTCGCGCAGTCAAATAGGTCGACAACCGGGGAGCGCTTAGAGACGCAAGTATCTGCTGGTCCATGAGAAATTCACTGGCTTGAAAAAATAATCAGAAATGATAGCTAATGATCATGGGCCAGTGAGCAAACGAGCGCAAGCTTTTGCTGTGCTGGACAACCCCGGACCCCGCGACATCCTTTAATGGCCCTCGCGGGGTTCACTATTTCTAAGCTCTCACACTCGGCGCAAATCTCGCGCGCAACTCAGCGAGCACTGCAATCAAAATGCCCACCATCACCACCCACCATGCTGGGCGGATGGTGTAGCTGAAATCGAGATTGGCTTGCAGCACGCGCATGAGCGGCACATTGGTCGAGACCTTGTAATAAAGCAGCTCGATCAGGGCTGTCGCAATACCGCTCACCACCGCTGTTGCCGTCAGGTTAAAGAAGCCCGGCGTGACGCCTTTACGAACCGCACGAAACAACATCAGCAACACAAAGAGACCGCATAACAAAGCTGCTTCGCTCGCATCTAGCCGTACTTCCATGAAGTAATGAATGAGGCTGAGCAATGTCGCCAGATAGACGCTGGCATGAAGCTTGTTCCAGCGCTGTGCACCCAATGAGCGAATGCTGGCATCGTTCGATGTTATGGCCAAAACCACGAGCATCAGGGTTGCAACAAGGCCAATGGTGAGAAACAAGCGCAGCACCAGCTCAAGCGCAATCGTGATCCACGCAAAGCGCAGATCCACACACCACAAGACGATATGAGCGAGCGTGTAGAAAAGTGCAGCAAGGCCCAGCATCCGCCGCACGAGGATCACGCGATTGAAGCGCGCGACGTAGCGCAGCGGCGTGACTGCAAGCGAGGCAATCAAAATGCGCATCGCCCAAACACCGCTCTCGCGAACGAGATCGGTGATCGGCTTGGGTGACAGCAACCCAGCCTGCCACTTATAGGCCATCCATAAGGCAGGTGCGCAGAGCGCCAGAAAACAGGCGAGCTTCAGCCAGGACAGGCGCCCGGCACGGTCGCTCCATGGCATCCATGAGCTGACTGAAGCGGCGATCATGGCACTCTCGCACCCGCCGCCGCACTCATGCGACGCCGAGCTTCTTTTGAAGATTGGTGGACGAGGTTGTGTATTGAAACACGACCTTGCGATCAGGATAGACGTAGCGCTGCACTTTTTGCGCCGCCAGTGCGCCTTCATGGAAGCCGGACAGGATGAGCTTCAACTTGCCCGGATAGGTGTTGATGTCACCAATCGCGAAGATGCCGGGAACATTGGTCTCAAACTTCTCGGTATCAACCGGCACAAGCTGCTCATGCAGATTGAGACCCCAATCAGCGATTGGCCCAAGCTTCATCGTCAAACCGAAGAAAGGCAACATCCGGTCGCAGGCAAGATCAACCACCCCATCACTGGTCTTGGCCGTGACGGCGCTGAGCTGACCATTCTCGCCTTTCAAACCGGCGATTTGGCCGATGACGAGATCCATCTTCTTCTCGGCAACCAGCTCCCGCATCGCATTCACAGAATGCGGCGCGGCGCGGAAATCATCGCGGCGATGCATGAGAATGATACGCTTGGCGATGGGGTGCAGGTTGAGTGTCCAATCGAGTGCGGAGTCACCACCGCCCACGATCAGCACTGTGCGATCCCGAAAGTCTTCCATCTTGCGCACCGCATAGAAGACAGACTTGTTCTCATAGTCTTCAATGGTCGCAACAGGCGGGCGCTTGGGCTGGAAAGACCCACCCCCAGCGGCAACCACCACGCATTTCGTCTCGAAAACCTTGCCGCCATCCGTCCTCAGACGAAAGGCCGGCGCGTCTGCAGTGCCGAGTGTCTCAAGGCTCTCGACCATTTCGTTGTAATGGAAGGTCGCGCCAAATGGCTCGATCTGCTTCATCAGATTATCGACAAGCCCCTGCCCCGTGACCATGGGGAAACCGGGAATGTCATAGATCGGCTTTTCAGGATAAAGCTCGGCACATTGGCCGCCGGGCTTTGGCAGAATGTCGATGAGATGGGCCTTGATATCGAGCAGGCCGAGTTCAAACACAGCGAAGAGACCAACAGGCCCTGCACCCACGATGACAACGTCAGTCTTGATGGTCTCGCTCATCATCTGCTCCCGGCCTTGTCCCGCTTAGCCCTGCTTTTCGGGCGTCGTGACAGTCAGGCCGTCCAGCTCAGCCTTCACCTTGATTTGGCAAGACAGGCGCGATGTGGGGCGCACGTCAAAGGCAAAGTCGAGCATGTCTTCTTCCATCTGCTCGGCCTTGGGGAGCTTTTCGAACCAGCTCTCTTCGACATAGACATGACACGTCGCGCAAGCACAGGCGCCGCCGCATTCAGCTTCGATACCCGGAACGGAGTTCTTGAGGGCGGTCTCCATCACGGTCGAGCCGTTTTCCGCCTCGACGGTGCGGGAGGTGCCAGCAGCATCAATAAAGGTGATCTTGGTCATCACAGGTCTCGCAAGGCGCATCAGCGCGGAAAAGGGGTCGGCAAAGCCGCAGCCCTCTTAGCAAACCTGTCGGACCAAGGCGAGGGCAGAGCACTCGCCTTTCGACCTCAGGCAAGCAATGTCCGGATCGCTGAGGTGGCAGCCCGCACGGCCGCCTCCAGATCATCGAGAGATTGTTCCAGCATTTCAGGTTTGACGGGCGAGGCAGCGAGGCTCTCGAAAGCCCGGGCAGCCTTTTCGACCCCCTCCGCCCCCACCGCGCGCGCAGAGGCCGCCAGCATATGGGCCAGATCCTTCTGAAGCGCCCGGCCGGATGAGGCCCGCAACTGCCCCATGATCTGAGTCGCCTGACGGTCAAACAGCGCCAAAAGCTCACGTTCAAGCTCGGCATTGCCCTGGCTTTGACGGGCAAGGCGCACCAGATCGAGGGCACGCACCTCCCTCAGTTGGGGATAACTTGCCGGCGCGATTGCCCCAAGGTTGAGGGGGAGGGCCATGTGATACTCCGACCAAATTGCCAAGCTACTGATGGGGATCGGATTTCGGATCCGAGCCCCGTCCTCATTTTGGCCTTGATCAGATGAAACGGACGTTAACGACGATTCAGAATTCGCTCCGGCCAAGGTTTCAATTCGTTTAGCCGGCGGTTACATTTCCAAGTGGTTAAGAAGAGGATTGTCGGGCGGGCAAGACCGTCGATCCGGGTAAGCCGCAGAGTTGCGGCCCAAGCGTCATTTTGAAGTGAGGCGGTCAAACCATGGCTACGAACCCCAAGGCGCAGGATCCGTCCGAAAGCGCCCTGTCTGCGATTGAAGAGGCCTTGAGCCTCGCCGCGCCGGACGCCAAACCGGCCAGCTCTGCAAGCGAGCCGCAGCTGCCCCGCATTGATGGGGATAAGGACCTTGCACGCCGGGCAGCCGCCTTGCCGCCAGAACCGTCTTTTGAAGCCAGCCGTCGCAAGGCTGACCCTGTGGACGCTGTGACCCCGTCATCCAAGCCCGCCAATGACGATCGCCGCTCCGTTGGTCAGATCCTGCAAGCACTTCAATATCGCCCCAGCAACACGCCACTGGTGGTTGCCGGTATTGCCTCGGTCATCTGGGTGGTGCTGATCGGCCTTTATGTCAGCGGCGAAAAGGTACTCACCCATCCCCAGATTGCCCTTTATCTGCTGGCAGCCTTTGGTCCCTGCGCCTTTTTCCTTTTGTCGGCGGCCATGCTGCGCCGTGTGCAGGAGATGCGACACACCGCCCGGTCGATGAGCGAAGTTGCAATCCGGCTGGCAGATCCCGAAAACTTCACCACCGAACAGGTGATGATGCTGTCACAGGCCATCCGTCGCGAACTCGCCTCGATGGGCGATGGCGTGGAACGCGCTCTGGCGCGCGCTGGTGAATTGGAAATGCTCGTCCATAACGAGGTGTCCAATCTTGAGCGCTCCTATTCTGACAATGAACGTCGCATTCGCGCGCTGATTGACGAGCTTGCGGCCGAGCGTGAAGCCATCGTTGGCAATGCCGACCGTGTGCGTCAGGCTGTGGCGCTGGCACAAGAAACCATTTCGCGCGAACTTGCTGCCGCAACGGGCCGCATCGCGGAACAGGTGAGCGAAGCCGGCTTGCAAGTGACCGCCAATGTGCAGTCGCAGAGCGAAATCATCACGCGCGAATTGCGCGCTTCCGGCGATGAAATCCTTGCCAATCTGGGCGAGCAGAACCAGGCGATTGTTGCTCAGCTGCATCAGGCGGGTGATACGATTATCACCAATGTGCGCAGCTTCAACGAGATCTTTGACCAGTCGCGGCAGGAATTGGCCGAGACGAGCGATCAGCTCTCCGCCATGCTGGCTGAACGCACCGGCTCATTCCATCAGGTTGTGGCGCAGGCGCGCGATGAGCTGATGATCGTTGGCCAGCATCTTGAAGCCACTTTCGATGAACGCACCCGCTCCTTCTCGACCATTGCGAGCGAGGCTCATGCGGCGCTGCTCACTTCGGGCGACCAGATTGCGAGCGACATCACAGACCGCACCAATATTGCGGCTCAGACGATCGCCAATTCGCGCGATATGGTTCTCGCAGCGGCTTCGGATGTCGAAAGCGCTATCACGCAGCGTGCCGACCAATTGCGCATCGTGCTGGAAAGCGCGCAGGAAACCATGACGGAATCTGGCGAACAGCTCGCCTCTGCCTTTGCGGAAAAGACCGAAGCGCTGCGTCTCACGGTCGAGACATCCCAGCAGTCGCTTATGGGTGCGAGCGAAGTCGTCGCTCAGGCATTCGTGGAACGTGTCGAAGGCCTGCGCCAGAGCATCGAAGTTTCGCAGCAAAGCGTCGTCGAAATGGGCGAGAGCATCGCCAATACGATCACTGAGCGTACCGAACAGGCGCGCGAAGCGATGCTGGCACAACATGCCGAACTCGAAAGCGCAAGCGAGCGCCTGATCACGACGCTGAGCGAGAATATCCATGGCGTGCGTGAGGCGCTCGAAGCCTCGCGTGGCGGCTTCGTGGAAGCGGGCGACGAAGTGGCTGCCACCATCGGCGCACGGATTGATGCGGTCCATGCCCTCTTGCAGGATGCCGGCCGCGAATTGGCCGAGTCCGGCGAACAGCTCGCGCGTGTGCTCGATCAGCAGACCGAAGTGACCAAGATGACCCTTGGCCATACAAGCCAGGAACTGATCGAGATTTCCAGCCGCGTCACCGCCGATCTCTCCATGCATGTGGCGACTTCGCGCGAAGAGATCGAGGCTGCACATCGCAGCCTGCAAGACCAGCTCGAAGCGCATCGCAATTTCATCCGCGAGACGCTCGACGAACATACCAGCGCGACCGGCACGCATTTCGCGGAGTCAACCAACGAAGTGCTCTCAGCCATCGCCGTTCACTCCGAGCGGGTGGCAGAAAATCTCGAAGCGCGCGTGCGCGAATTCAAGACCGCCGTGCTGGCTCTGGGCGATGCACTGGGCGATCAGATCTCCGAACAGTCGCAGCGCTTCTCGACTGAAATCAGCACCGGCCTCTCCTCCATCGAAGAGACCTTCTCCGTGCAGGGTGGGGAACTCAACACCAAGCTCTCCGAGCGCACGCAGGATATGGCTCATTCGCTGGGCTCCCTCATCGAACGTGTCGAGACGGGTCTCGACGCTCGTTCGAAGTCGCTGTCGGATACGCTTGCCAATAATGCTCTCGAAGTGGCGCGCAGCCTCGGTGATGGCGTCAACGCGATCCACCGCGCGCTTGATTCGAGCGCTGTGGAACTCATGCTCTCGGCCAAGATCGAAGAGACGAACCGCATTCTCAGCGAGAAGATTGCCGCCCTTCAGGCAATGCTTGAAGAAGGTGCCGAGGCGATTGGCAACAGCACAGAAGAGCGCCAGCAGAAAATGGCTGAAGCCATTGCCAAACACGGCCGCGAAATCCACGAGACGATTGATCTCGCGAGCCAGCTCGTCAACGAGACCATGGGCTCGCGCGCCCGCGAGCTGCACGAAATGCTGGCGGAAACAGCGCGCGGCATCACGGACACGCTGGAAAATGTTCAGCGCACCAGCGCCGGGCTTTCCAGCGAAGTGGCAGAGCTTGGCGAAACCGTCACCCGCACCATCGAAGAACGTGCCCGCTCGATCGTCGATCATCTCGCCACTCGTCAGGTCGAATTCTCCGACGGTGTGCAGGGCTCCATGGAACAGCTGCGCGAAACGCTCGAACAAAGCGCCGCCGCCTCGGCCGCCAATCTTTCGCAGCTCGGTTCACAGCTTGAACAGGAACTCGGCGCAGCCCTCAGTGCCATTGAAAATACCGGCGGCCATCTGCAACGCGCTGTCAGCGAGACGGACCAGAACCTCTCCGCTATTGATGCCTCGCTCAATGAGAGCATCGCCAAGATGCAGTCGGCTCTGGGTGCCGTGTCCGCGCAGGTCAACACGCTCAACCAAACTGCCACGAATGTTCTGGGCGGCTTCGACTCCGTCGGCCAGCAGGTGCGTGAGCATAATCAGGCTCTCAACCAGACGATCGAAGATCTGGTCCGCACGCAGCAAGAACTCGACATGGCCTTTGAGCAGCGTCGTGCGGCCCTTTATGACCTCATGCGCAATCTCGACCAGAAGGCCGATGATGTTGACAGCGTCATGAAGTCCTTCAACGGCCTCATCGA
Organism: uncultured Beijerinckia sp.; assembly: GCA_964557555.1. Classification (GTDB taxonomy): domain Bacteria; phylum Pseudomonadota; class Alphaproteobacteria; order Rhizobiales; family Beijerinckiaceae; genus Terripilifer. The sequence continues at coordinate 9,098 of CAZLBA010000021.1, read as the reverse complement.
AGCCTCCTTCAATGATGCCGAGGCCCGTGCGCGTGATGTTGGCTCGGTGCTCGCGCGTGCCAGCGAGAATGCGGTTGAAACCATTGCCCAGCAATTTGCGCAGGTGCGTGATGAAACGGGCAAGGAGCGCGAGCGCACGGTCATGGCCATGCGGGCTGCTTACGAACAGGCCACGCAGGAAGTGCAACAACTCTTCGCCCAGTCGCTCGAACGCTTCCGCGCCTCCACCACCGAGATGCGCGGTATGGCGCAAGAGATCCAGCGCGAAATCAATCTCGCCCGTGACGAGGTCCAGCGCGGCGCCGCTGAACTGCCGCGCGAGACCGCTGAACAGGCCGCCGCCATGCGTCGTGTCGTGGTTGAGCAGATGAAGGCGCTCAACGACCTCACCGATCTCGTGCAGCGCGCCAATCGTGGTTACGACGTGGCTGAGCCGGTCGTCGCCGCACCGCGCACTGAAGCGCCGCGCCGTGCGCCCGCGCCAGCACGCGCGCGCGTGGAACCGGTCGCCCCTGCAATAGAAGAGGCGCCCCTGCCCCCCGCCCCGCCCCTGCGCCCGCGCCCGGCTCCCGCCGCTCCGCGCGCCCCGCAGAATGAGCGCGGCCCCGGCTGGCTCAGCGATCTCCTCGCCCGCGCCTCAAAGGACGATGGTGATGTGGCTGTGAAGGCCCCCGCACGTGATGCGATCTCTCTCGATCTGGCACGGATGGTGGACCCCAACGGCCTTGCCGATGCCTGGGAGCGCTATTACCGCAATGAGCGCAACGCCTTCACCCGCCGTGTCTATACGGCACAGGGACTGGTGACCTTTGATGAACTGCGTCGCCGCTATGCGTCGGATGCCGAGTTCCGTGACTCGGTTGATCGCTATGCGCAGGAATTCGAGCGCGTGCTGGCGGAAGCTGCCCGCGATGACCGCGACGGCTCACGCACCCGCAGCTATCTCCTGTCAGAACAGGGCAAGGTCTATACGATGCTCGCCCATGCTGCAGGCCGACTGGACTAATCCAGCCGGACCCAAGCAAGTTAAGCAGAGGCACCATCGCTGGTGCCTCTTTTTTTATGCAGGTGCCAGTTCCAGCAATGCGCTCTCGACATTGCCGAGAGCATCAATGACAGCGTCAATGCTGTTATCTTCTTCGAGATAGCCAATGAGAAAACGCAGCAGGGCCGCACTGCCCTCCAATGTTCTCGGTCTCGTCTCAATGACCCTGAGCTCTGCCTGCCATACGGCCTTGCTGGCAGCAATTTCATCAGCTTCCAAAGCATCAAGATTGTAGCGCTTCCTCATGCTTTGATAGCTGGCGAGAACCGCATCCAGTTCCCGATGCGCAGCATCGCGCGCAGCCTCCCATGCAAGAAGGTCTGTCTGCGTGAACCTGTCCGGGCCAATCGCATGGCGCGGATGGACCATCTGGAAATGTGCCCGGAGTTCATCGTGACTGCGAATTTGCTTCTTGATCCCCTTGTGATTGAGCGTGATCGTGCGGGGAAACAAATGTCGTAACTTGTAACACTCACCCTCAGCGACGCTGAGCGCTTTCACGGCAATTTCAAATGTCTTGCGCGCCTCAAGAGCGGCGGCAATGACCTCGAATATTGGATCTGCCGTGTTTCTGTTGTAAGTTACGCTAGCCATCTTTTCGCCTCCAAGCATCTAAGGTGGTTAGGGCCGCCACGGCGTTGCAGCGCCGTGGTGGTCCGAATCAATTGTAACAGAGCATGTACGAGATTGCTTGAGCTAAGTTGTTGAATTAATTGCGATTAAGTGGCTGCTTCTGTCATGACAGAAACTGTCTGGCTGTTGTCTCGTCTGAAATCCATGCGCCCATACGGACTGGCCATCATCACGACCGTCACATGCTGCGCGCGGTCCAGGGCACCAATTGCTCCATCACGTCTCGCAAGGCAGCATCGAGAGCCGGCACAGCGCTGCTTGCTTCTGAGGAAGCTGTCACACGAGCGACAAAAACGTCAGCTGCCCGGATGCGACCGCTCCCCTCATTCACGAGTTTGGCGGCAATCTCCACGACCGCTTCGCCACGTGCCACATCGAGTTCAAAACGACGCAACTCAATCTGCAAAGTGACATCCGCAACAAGACGGGACTCCGCTCGCGCCACGGCCCTCAAAAACCTCCCATTCTCGAAGCTTTGCACGAGCTTCGTCTGGACAAGGCGTGGCAGGCGTTCGCGCCATTGGGCGCCTTTGAGCGTCGCGACCTGTTCCGGCGATGGGCGCACCACCACACGGTCGCCATCAAGCGGTGCGCTGGCAACGGGCTCAGCGATGATAAGCTGCCCGCGTGGAGCGCGCTGCAGTTTCACAGTCTCAAGTGCCGACAGATCGAAGGTCTCGACTGGGCCTGCCGCACAACCACCCAAGATGAGCCCAAGCCCAAGCCCAAGCACGATCACGCATCGGGGGATGCGCGTCTGTCGCAAATGGTCCGGGCACAGGCTCACTGAAAACTCAGCTCCGATTCGAGGTCGCAGAGTGACCCCAGCCATGTGAACAGCAGGCCAAGCTCTCATGCAAGCTTGCGCAGCTGTTGGGTGTAAGCTGTCAACGATTCGAGCGGCTCAGCCGCGAGGCCTTGGATGATCATCGAGCCCAGTTTCACGACGTCGCAGGATACAGCCACGCTCCAGCTTCACCTGCAGGGCAGCTGGGTGATCAGCGCTGCCCTGCTTGAAGCGCGCGCGGCAGAGCTGGGGGCTGCAACACGCGGTGCAAGACAAGTGGTGATTGATGTCTCTGGCGTGCGTGCCATGGACACCGCAGGGGCGTGGTTGATTGACCGGCTGCGTTGCGAACTCATCGCCACTCAGCGCGATGTGCGCATCGTCGGCACGCGCAAGGAACATGATGTTCTGCTTGCAGCTGCGCATTACCGTAACTTCGAGAAAGCCCCCAGCAAGGGGATCCATGGCCCGGTCGATTTCCTTGCCAGTATCGGCCAGAGCATCGCTGATTTCGGTCGTGATCTCTACAAAGGCATTGCCTATCTGGGCGAAGTCATCGTGAGCGTGTTTGCGCTTGCCTCACATCCCGCGCGCATCCGCACAACCTCGGTTGTCTATCACATCGACACTTTCGCTTTCCGCGCCTTGCCCATCATCGCGCTGATCAATTTTCTGGTGGGCTGCATCGTCGCACAGCAGGGCATTTTCCAGTTGCAGCGCTTTGGGGCAGCGACTTTCGCTGTTGATCTCATCGGCATTCTGGTCTTGCGCGAGCTGGCTGTTCTGCTCACCTCGATCATGGTGGCGGGCCGTTCCGGCTCAGCGATGACAGCAGAACTTGGTTCGATGAAGATGCGCGAGGAGATTGATGCGCTGCGCGTGATGGGGCTCGACCCGATCGAAGTGCTGATCGTCCCGCGTTTGCTGGCGCTCCTCGTTGCCTTGCCCCTGCTGACTTTCGTGGCCGATATGGCTGCGCTCTTCGGCGGTATGTTGGTAGCATGGATCTATGGCGGCATTAGTCCGGATGTCTTTCTGGAGCGGCTGCAAAATGTCATCAAGCTCAACACATTTCTTGTCGGCCTGATCAAGGCCCCCTTCATGGCGCTTGTGATTGCGATGATCTCCGCCATCGAAGGCATGGCGGTTCAGGGTTCAGCAGAATCGCTGGGGCGGCGTGTGACAGCCTCAGTGGTCAAATCCATCTTCATGGTGATCGTCGTTGATGGTCTCTTCGCCATGTTCTTCGCTGCGGTGAAATATTGATGAGCGCCTCGCCCATCATCCCTGATCAAGATCCCGCCATTCGTGTGCGTGGTTTGCGTGTCGGCTTTGGCGAGAAGATCATCCTGCGCGATCTCGACCTTGATGTGAGGCGCGGCGAAGTGCTTGGCTTTGTTGGTGGATCTGGCACGGGCAAATCCGTCCTCGGGCGCACGATTCTGGGCCTCGTCACCAAACAGGCGGGACGCGTGGAAGTCTTCGGACAAGATCTCGACACGCTTGACCGCGAAGCCCATCGCGCGATGGAGCGACGCTGGGGGGTGCTGTTCCAGCATGGTGCGCTTTTTTCCAGCCTCACTGTCTTGCAAAATGTGCAAGTGCCCATGCGCGAATATCTCGATCTCTCGCCCCGGCTGATGGATGAGCTAGCGCGTTTGAAAATTGCGCTCGTTGGCTTGAAACCCGATGCTGCCGAAAAATTCCCCTCTGAATTATCGGGCGGCATGATCAAGCGCGCAGCACTGGCCCGCGCACTCGCGCTTGACCCTGAATTGCTCTTTCTCGACGAGCCCACGTCCGGGCTTGATCCGATCAGTGCGGCTGAATTTGATGAACTGATCGCCACCCTGCAAAAGACGTTGGGGCTGACCGTCTTTATGGTGACACATGACCTCGACAGCCTATACTCCATCTGTGACCGCGTGGCGGCTTTGGCCGATGGCAAGGTGATTGCCGCGGGCACGATTGAGGAAATGCTCGCTGCTGACCACCCCTGGCTCAAGACCTATTTCCACGGCAAACGCGCCAGTCGCATGGTCAAAATCGAAAGCGCATCTTGAAATGGCCTCAAATCATTGCAAGCTGAGTACAGGCCGGAGCTTTGAGTGATGGAGACACGCGCCAGTTATGCCTTGATCGGTGCTTTCACGCTCAGCGTGATTGCAGCCGCTTTCGCTTTCGTCTTCTGGTTTTCACGCGGAGACAAGCCGGCCAATTCGAAAGTCTATCGCATCGTCTTCACCAGCTCGGTCTCTGGCCTCTCACGCGGCGCGAATGTCAACTTTAACGGGCTGCGTGTTGGTGAAGTGACGAAGATTGATCTCGCGGATAATCCTTCCATCGTTTACGCACTGGTGGAGATTGATCCGCGCACGCCCGTCAAAAAAGATACTCGCGCACGTCTTGAGTTTCAGGGCCTGACCGGCGTGGCCTCGGTCGCTTTGACCGGCGGCGGCACCAACTCACCCGAACTGTCTGGCACGCGCGGGAACCCGGCACAAATCATCGCAGATCGTTCAGACTTTCAGAACATCGTGGAGACACTGCAAAATCTCTCAATCAAGCTTGATGCGATGCTCGATCGCACAGATCGCTTGCTGGGCGACAATGCGGATTCGATTTCCAACACGATCAAGAATGTCGAGACTTTCTCCAAATCGCTGGCTGAAAATTCTGGTGGCATCCAGGATTTCGTCGCGGCCCTCTCTGATGCAGGCAAATCCATCAAGCCCTTCCTTGAAACGCTGGAGCGCAATAGCGGCAATTTCGACGCCATCCTGAAAGATACGCGCGAATTGACCGGGCGCCTCAACGCAGCAGCGGGGAAGATCGACAATCTGCTTGGCTCGAAAGAAGGTCCGGGTGTGGTCGATGAAATCGGTGAGACTGCAAAGTCACTGCGCAAGCTGGCTGACAATCTTGAGGAGCGCACGCGCGACCTCTCCAGCAATTTGAAGCAATTCACAGGACCCGGTCTGCGCCATTATGAGGCGCTGGCCGTGGAAGGGCGCCGGACATTGGACGAGGTCAACCGCACATTGCGCTCGCTCCAGCGCAATCCCCAGCAGCTCATTTTCGGGGCCAAGCCGGAGGTGCCGGAATATGGCGGAAGATGAATCCCGCTTTCTGCGAATTTGATCTGGATCAGGGCGCAGCGCGGCCAAGCTCACTAGAAAGGGTCCAACTCGACTGCGAGTTGCCCTGGGTTTCGCACTCCCTCCCGCGGGTCTCAGGATAGCCTTCACCGCCCTCAGGCTCAGCCTTGGGGCGGTTTTTCTTTCTGGCGAAACCCCTTGTGTTGCAAAAATTGTTTCATATCAATTTGGGGCAGCGGAATTCGTGTCTGTCTGGAGGGGCTTGGGGGCAAGCCAAGGGAGATGACGATGCGACTGCCAAGTCTTTGGTCAAACCGTGATCTGGTCGATCCGTTCCGCGCCTTGCAGCGGGAGATGGACAATCTCTTCGGAGATTATGCGAAGAACTGGCCCATGGCGCAGGCCTTGCGCGCGCCAGCCATCAATGTTGCTGAAAGCGATGGCGAATTTGAAGTCACCGCCGAACTGCCGGGCGTCGATCAAAAAGATATCAAACTATCGCTTGAAGGTAATCGGCTGGTGATATCGGGAGAGAAACGCGAAGAGCGCAAGAGCGATGACAAGAACTTTCATGTGATGGAATGCAGCTATGGCTCGTTCCACCGCAGCATTGGCCTGCCCTTTGAGCCGTCAGGCGATGCCGTTGATGCGCAATTTGACAATGGCATTTTGCATCTACGGATCAAGAAACCGGTTGGCGCGCAGCAACAGCAAAAGATCGAAATCCGTAGCGCGCAGCCACAGCCACAACAGCAGCAGGAGCAAGCCCCGCAGGGGCAAACATCTCAGGGGCAAACATCTCAGGGGCAAACATCGCAGGAGCAAACATCGCAGGACAACAAGGCTGCGTGACTATTCCATCACCGCCGCGCGCAAAATGCACACCATGGTGGCGCGGGCAGGTTCCTTCGACAGATTGCGAATGACATGCGGGCGGTCGCAGCGATAGCGCAGCGTCTCGCCCGCTCTCGCAACATCTTTCACGCCAGCCACTTCCACTTCAAGCTCGCCTTCGAGTACGGAAAGACATTCCACCGAACCATGCTGATGCGGCTCTGAGGCCAGCACACCACCGGGCTCAGCGCTGAACATATACCATTGCAGCCATTCCACCGTCTTGATCCAGCCAATGATGGCCAGATGACATTTGCCATCTTCCGAGACGAGGATTGGTGTTTCGTTTCTGGATGATTTCTCGATGAAGGGCTCGTCATCCGAGCCCTGCAAGACGCGATCAATCGACACATCAAGCGCCTGAGCCAAGCGCCAGATCGTCGCCAGTGTTGGATTGGTTTCGTTGCGCTCGATCTGGCTGATGATGGACTTCGCGACACCTGACTGATCGGAAAGCTCCGACAGCGACATGCTATGCGCCTTGCGCAGCCGCATCACCGCCCGGCCCAACTGACCCGACAGCGCCTGTGCCCCCGCCTCCAAAGCTTTCGCCTTGTCCTTGCCCTCAACACCCATGGCCCACCCGTTTGCGACCGCGACCCGGCCCTTTTGTTCTTTTTATAGAACGAAACAGGCCGGTTTAACAGGGGGAGGTTCAGCTGGGGCGGCTTTTGCGCTCGCTGATGATGACCATGATCCCGGCCGCTGTGACGATGGAAGCTCCGGCCAGCACGGTGGGGCTTGGGAATTCGCCCAGAAACAAAATGCCCAGCAGCAAAACCCAGATCATGGAGGTGTAATCGAAACAGGCAATCACCGAAGCATCGGCCAGTGTGAAGCCCCGCGTCATGAGGATTTGCCCGATGCCTCCCAGAAGGCCAGCGCCGATCAGGGGCAGCCAATGGGCGGGCTCAGGCCATACCCAGGCCATCGACTGGACAGAGGCTGCCCATGGCCAGCTGGAGGGCCACAAGGCCCCGATCAGCATCAGCCCGATTCCGATGCCGCTTGCGGTGAACTGAAAATAGAAGACCACCGCGCCCATATGTTCGGTCTGCACCAGTCGCCGCGTCTGGATCATGGCGACTGCGAGACTGAAGGCACCCGTCAGGGCCATCAGCGCGCCGATGGCAGCACCCGACAAGCCATTGCTGAAACCGCCGCCCAGATGTTCGGACAACATCAATATGACGCCACCAAACCCGATGATGACACCAAACCATCGCGCCGGTCCCACGCGCTCGCCCAACCACAAGGCGGCGAGTACAATGATGATGAGTGGGCCGGCATAGCCAACTGCCGTAACGTCAGCCAGCGGCAGGAAAGAATAGGCCCCAAACATAAGCACCATATTGCCAGTGCCGGAAATCGCGCGCAGCGCATGGCCGCCAACCCGCTTCGTATAGAGCGCGTGGGGAAATTCATGCCGCCAGCTCAACCACAATGCCAGAACAAACAGCGCGAAGAAGGAACGGAAGAAAACGAGCTGTCCAACCGGATATTGGTTATAGGCCTTCACAATCGCCATCATGCAGGCGAATGCGAGGGTTGAGGCGATTTTATAGGCGATTCCAGCAAGCATCGGCGTCAGAAGGCGCCGGGGAACGCGCCACCATCAATGAGCAGATTTTGCCCCGTGATATAGCCCGCCTGAGCACTTGCCAAAAAAGCGCACAGCTCGCCAAACTCGCTTGGATCACCCAAGCGCTGCGCCGGGATGAGCTTGGTACGCGCGGCCAAAACATCATCCGCCGTTTGCCCCGGTGTTTTGCTCGCAGCGGCTTGCGCGGTGGCACGCAACCGATCTGTCAAAAATGCACCAGGCAGGATATTGTTGATCGTCACATTGGAGGCTGCGACCTGACGCGCAATGCCGGCAACGAAAGCGGTCAGACCTGCACGCGCCCCCGATGACAGATCCAGCATCGGCAGTGGTGCTTTCACTGAACCCGATGTGATATTGATGATGCGGCCAAAGCGACGCTCCACCATTCCATCAATCACACCCTGAATCATTTCAACAGGCGTGAGCATATTGGCTTCAACACCCGCAATCATGTCAGCATGGGAAAGCTGGCGGAAGTCTTTGGGCGGCGGGCCACCATTATTGTTGACGAGAATATCAACCTGCGCGACGGCACTCAGCAACGCCTTGCGCCCTTCAGCCGTTCCCACATCAGCCACGACCGGAATGACGCGCGCACCAGTTGCAGCCGCGATCTCATTCGCACTTGCCTCCAGCATGTCCTTGTTGCGGCCATTGATGACAACTTCGCATCCAGCCTGCGCCAGCGAAATCGCACAAGCACGGCCTAGCCCCTTGCTTGACGCACAGACAATGGCGCGGCGGCCCTTCAAACCAAGATCCATGACAACCTCCGTTGCGCGCCAAGATGAACGCGCGAGCGCGCTGGCGCAACCTACTTCTTCCGGCTTGTGGGCAAGGCAGGCAGCGATTTGATATAGGCCGCAATCGCGGCGCGATCGGCCGCAGGCAGTTCGGCCATGTTGATCACGACATCTGCCATCGAACCGCCGACATAATCACCATCGGGCAATGCGCCCCGGTCCAGCAAGTAATCAATATCCTTCACCGACCATTTGCCCATAGCGCTTTCATGCTGGGTGATATTCGGCACAA
>CAZLBA010000020.1:0-29328 GCA_964557555.1 uncultured Beijerinckia sp. | reverse complement strand
CTGGATGCCGGCATTGTTGACCAGAATATCAACCGAGCCGAGCCGCTCTTCCGCGTCCTTCACCATCGCGGCAATCTCGGCGGGAACGGCCATATTGGCCCCATTATAGAGGCACTTCACCCCGAATTCGGCTTCGATCCCGGCACGCTCCTTCTCAATTGCCGCCGCCTCTCCAAAGCCATTGATCATGACATTGGCACCTTCCTTGGCGAGCGCGCGGGCGATGGCGAGGCCAATTCCGCTGGTGGAACCGGTGACGACTGCGTTGCGGGAATTCAGCATGATGCACCCTCCGGGGACCGAATGGGGCCACCATATCGCAACGCACAAAAAAATCACGGGGCTGAGCCTCACACCATGGTCGCAGCCAGACCAAAGCCTGCTTATAATGGCCGCGTGAAACACGAGCCTCACGACCATAGCCATCACGGCCACGCCCATGGCGAGCGCGACCATTCGGGCTGCGCCCATGACCCTGCCCGCGCGCAGGGCAAGGGCGTGGAGCTGACCCCCGCCCGTCGATTGGTGCTTGATGAGTTATGCGCTGCAGGCGGCCCGGTCGGCGCTTATGAGATGATCGACCGTGTGGCGAAAGTCACCGGCAAGCGCCCAGCACCGATCCAGATTTACCGCGCGCTCGACTTTCTCGTTGAGAATGGCCTCGTGCATCGCCTGGCCTCACGCAATGCCTTCATGGCTTGCGGGCACGGACATGATGCGCATGAGCCTGCGATCTTTCTGATTTGCGATGACTGCGGCAGTGTCACTGAAGCAACATCGCAAACAGCCACACAAAGTTTGACTGCGCTGGCGGCCCAAAGCGGCTTTACCACGCGCGCACAGGTCATCGAACTGGCTGGCCATTGCGCCAGCTGTCGCAAGACCTGATGAGCGGAGAGAAACATGCCTCTTGATCTGCCGAGCGAACAACAAAGCGGGCCCGCACCGCGACACCAAACCATTGGCGTGCGCATTGGCAGCGGCAAGGGCGCTGTGATGGTAGGCGGTGGCGCACCCATCGTCGTGCAATCCATGACCAATACGGACACGGCCGATATCGACTCGACCGTGACACAAGTCGCAGCCCTTGCGCGTGCAGGTTCTGAGATTGTGCGCATCACCGTTGATCGCGATGAAGCCGCAGCCGCCGTGCCGCATATCAAAGAGAAGCTTTTGAAGATGGGCGTGCATGTGCCCATCGTCGGTGACTTCCATTATATCGGCCATAAATTGCTGGCTGATCATCCTGCCTGCGCTGAGGCGCTCGACAAATATCGCATCAATCCCGGCAATGTCGGCTTCAAAGACAAGAAAGATCGGCAATTCTCTGCCATCGTTGAACAAGCCATCCAGCATGGCAAGGCTGTGCGCATCGGGGCCAATTGGGGTTCGCTCGATCAGGAATTGCTCACCACCATGATGGATGAGAATGCAAAGTCTGATCGTCCCATTGATGCACTCGCCGTGACGTGCGAAGCTATGGTGCGCTCGGCACTCTTCTCGGCTGAACGCGCTGAAGAACTCGGCCTTGCGCGCGATCGCATCATCCTCTCGGCCAAAGTCTCTGCTGTGCAGGATCTCATTACCGTCTATCGCATGCTCGCGGCGCGCTCCGATTACGCGATCCATCTCGGCTTGACGGAAGCGGGCATGGGCACCAAAGGCATCGTGGCATCATCAGCTGCCATGGGCATTTTGTTGCAAGAAGGCATTGGCGACACGATCCGCGTGTCTCTCACGCCAGAGCCCGGCGGCGACCGCACGCAAGAGGTGCGCGTGGCTCAGGAACTTCTGCAAACCATGGGCTTTCGCACTTTCGTGCCGCTGGTTGCTGCCTGCCCCGGCTGCGGCCGCACGACATCGACCGTGTTTCAGGAACTGGCGCGCGAGATTCAAGATTACATCCGCGATGAAATGCCCAATTGGAAGCAGCGCTATCAAGGCGTCGAAAATCTGAATGTCGCCGTCATGGGCTGCATCGTGAATGGGCCGGGTGAATCGAAACATGCCGATATCGGCATCTCGCTTCCCGGCACTGGCGAAGCACCCGCCGCACCTGTCTTCATTGATGGCAAGAAAGCCATGACCCTGCGGGGCGCAGGCATCGCAGCTGAGTTCAAACAAATTGTGACGGATTACATCGAGCAGCGGTTCGGCGCTGGCAAAGCAGCACAGTAATCAGCTGCTGCGATGCGCGGTGAAGCGCGCGGCTTCAATCAGCACAGCAGCAGCGGGACCAAAGGCGGCAAGCGCCTCTTCCGCTTCGCGCGCCAAAGCATCGCGTCGGCTTTTGGCTTCATCAAGGCCCAACACCTGCACCAGGGTTGCCTTGTTGCGACCGGCATCCTTGCCCGCCTTTTTGCCTAAAGCCGCTGAGGTGCTTTCCGCATCAAGAATATCATCCGCAACCTGAAAGGCAGCGCCCAGAGCCTTGCCATAAGCCACCAGCCGCATCCGCGCCTGACTGTCGGCCTTGGCGACAATCGCCCCCGCCTCAACTGCATAGCGCAACAGCGCGCCCGTTTTCATCGCCTGAAGCCGAGCAATCTCATCAAGGCTGAGCGGAGCTGCGGCCGCCTCAGCGGCAAGGTCAAACATCTGACCGCCGGCCATGCCACCCACCCCCGAAGCGCGCGCCAGACCCAGCACAAGATCAGCTCGCACCTGTGGATCGGGATGGGTCGCGGGGTCCGCCATCACATCGAAAGCCAGCGTCAGCAGGGCGTCACCTGCCAGAATGGCTGTCGCCTCATCATAGGCCTTGTGGACCGTCGGCTGGCCCCGCCGCAGATCATCATCATCCATGGCCGGCAGATCATCATGCACCAGCGAATAACAATGGATGAGTTCAACAGCACAGCCAGCGCGCAACGCGCCCTCCCCCTCAAAACCACAAAGGCGCGCCGCCTCGACCGTCAGAAATGGGCGTAAGCGCTTGCCACCATTGAGACTTCCATGCCGCATAGCGTTCAGCAATCGGGGTGCGCGGGCGATCTCGCCCGGCAGGCTCCTCTCGTCCAGAAGTTCGGAAAGATGATGCCCCACAGCCTGCCCCACGGCCAAAAGCCGCGCCTCAAAACTGCTGGGCTGGGGATTTTCTGCGGCCAAAGCGGGCCTCCCGAAGGGCAAGAAGAGTTTCCGCACCCCGCTTGCCCCAGCCCGACAGCGGGGTCAAGCTGGCCTGACAGTGAAGATGGTCGGCAAAAAAGCCGAAAGGGCACTGGTCAGGCCGCCCTCTTCGGTGTATTAGCCCGGCTTCGAATTCGCTGCGCGCCGGCCACTGGCCTTGGTACGCGCCGTATTTTTGGAGAGTACCATGGCAGTTCCGAGACGAAAGACTTCGCCGATGAAGCGCGGCTTCCGGCGTTCCGCAGATGCGCTGGCCGCCCCAACCTATGTCGAGGACAAGGACTCCGGCGAGCTGCGCCGTCCTCACCACATCGACCTGAAGACCGGCATGTATAAGGGCCGTCAGGTTCTCAAGGTGAAGTCGAAGGACTAAGCCTCGTCGCTTTGCATGTTTGAAAGGCCGGGCATGTCCCGGCCTTTTTCATTTCGCATCCCTGAAGCGCCAGACTTGCGAGCGCTTGATCTCGGCATCTTCCAAAGCCCGCGTCACTGGCACCTGATAATCCGCGACGCTCTCAAGCTCACTGCGCGCGAGATAGCTGCGGCCGGGATCACCAAGCCGCACCAGAGCGCCGCGCGTCGCAAGTCCATGCAGCCATTGCGTCACACGCTGCGCCATATCACGCTCGTAAGACACATCACCCGCCAGCACGACATCAAAACCATCATCACGTCCGATGATGTCCTCGCATAGTGCTGTCAGGGTCACGCCATTGGCTTGCCCATTGAGCGCGATCGCAGCCGCGCTGAATGGGTCGATATCAACGCATGTGCATTGGACTGCACCGGCTTTCATCGCGGCGATGCCGACAAGGCCAGAGCCTGAGGCAAAATCAAGCACGCGCTTGCCTTGCACAAGATCAGCATGGTCGAGAATGTAGCGTGCCAATGCCTGTCCGCCCGCCCAGGCAAATGCCCAAAAAGGTGGCGGCAAGCCCATCTCACCCAGCTCTTCTTCGGTTTTGCTCCAAAGCTCAGTCGCTTCGTCTGCGACATGCAACGAGATTTCCGGCGCATGGGGCACAGGCAAAAGCCGTGTGTGATGGCGGATGAAAGCGATGCGGTCATGATGACTCATCATAGCCATGGGCGCGCCCAATCAAGTCCTGCCAGCGTGTGATGACGCGGGTTGTATTCAGCCCCCACAAAACCCTGATAGCCACGCTCCTTCAGCGCTTGCAGGATGGCAGCAAGATTGATCTCGCCAAGATGCGGCTCTTGCCGGTGGGGAACAGAGGCAAGTTGCACATGGCCGATATGCGGCCAGTGACGCTCCATCCGCCGCAGCAAATCACCTTCCATGATCTGGATATGATAAATATCGAAGAGCAGCTTGACATTGAGCGCTTGCAACTCGTGCAGAAGCGCTACGACATCATCACTACGCGACACGAAATAGCCGGGACGATCGACGCTGTTCAGGGGCTCAATCAGAAGGGTGAGATTGGCCGCACGAGCGCGCTCGCTGGCATATGCCATGTTACGCAAAAAAGTCTTGCGCGCTTGGGCCGTCATTCCACCCGTCATGCCGCTCATACAGTGGATGGTCCGGGCATTGATAGCTTGTGCATAAGCGAGTGCGGCATCCAAATCATCGCGGAAGCGTGGCTCTTCACCAATGAGGGCCGCACTTCCAAAAGTCTCGCCGGGCGGCGTATTGATGCCATTCATCACAATGCCATGGACTTTGAGCGCAGCTGCAATCTCCTCTGCTGGCACGGCGTAAGGAAACTGGCACTCCACCGCGCGAAAACCCGCACGTGCAGCTGCTCCGATCCGCTCGACAAAGGGCAGATCTGGAAAAAGCATGGAAATATTGGCGCTCAGCGTGAAGCTCATAACCCGCATCCATGCACCAGATGCATCAGACTGACAAGCAAACTCCCCCTTTGGTAAGTGGTGGACAAGGCAGGCCTGAATGGTTTCAATGGCGCCAAAACGGGGAGAGGAAATGTCCAGAGAACAGACGCGCATGTATGGGCCGAACAAGTTCAAGCTCGGTCTCTTCGGCATGAATTGCTCGAATGGCCTGACCATGACGAAAGCGCCCGAGCGCTGGGACCATGCGTTTGAGAATAATCTCACCGCGGCCCATCTTGCCGATGAAGCAGGTCTGGAATTTCTGCTCCCAATCGGGCGCTGGCATGGCTACAAAGGTGAGACCGATACAGAAGGCTCAAGCTATGAGACGCTGACCTGGGCGTCCGGTCTTCTTGCTGCAACTCAGCACATCTCTGTCTGCGGAACCTTGCATATAGGCTTCGTCAATCCCGTTTTCGCAGCCAAACAAATGGTGACGGCTGATCACATTGGGCGTGGGCGCTTTGGCCTCAACATCGTGTCCGGCTGGAATCAGGGCGAGTTCGACATGGCCGGCATCGAATTGCTGCCGCATGAAATCCGCTATGACTATACGGAAGAATGGATCACCATCTGCAAGCGTATCTGGAGCGAAACGGAACCATTCAATTTCGAAGGGCGATGGTTCAAGCTGAAAGATGTGATCTGCAAGCCCAAGCCTTGGGGCGGTACCGCGCCGATGTTGATCAGCGCAGGCATGTCGCCCGAAGGCCGGGGCTTTGCCGCGCGCCATGTCGATTGCCTGTTCACCGCCATTATGAATGTCGATGGCTTGAAGACGAATATCGACAATGTTCGCGAGATCGCCACTTCTGTTGGACGCAAATTCGGGGTCTTTGCCAGCGGCCATATGATTGCACGGCCGACTCGCAAGGAGGCACAGGACTTCTATCATTATATCGTTCATGAAATGGGCGATTGGGAAGCGGCCGAACATGCAGCTCGCATTCGTACCAAGGGGCGAGAGACACCCTATGCGCAACTGAAGGAACTCAAGGAGCGACTGATCGGTGGCGTCGGCACATTCCCGGTTGTCGGCAGCTATGATGATATTGCGGAACTGTATCAGCGCATGTCAGAAGCCGGTCTCGATGGAATGGCTGTAGGGCTCGTACATTATGTGAATGAGTTTCATCACCTGCGCGATGGCGTGCTGCCGCGCATGGAACGATTGGGCCTGCGCCAGAAGGTCTGATCACACAGCAAAGCCCGCATCTTCATAAAAGGGGCGGGCTTCTTCAGACGTGGCGAAGGTTAAAAAAGCCCGCGCCGCGTCATTGGTTTTTTGCCCAAGCGCCAGGCCATAGGGCGTAACGAGTTGCACCTCATCCGGCAGGAAAGCGCCAATCTCGACACCCGGCACCGGCACAATCTCGGTTGATTGCGTCATGGCGAAGGGCGCGCGCCCCTCCGCTACTTCTTTCATGACATTATAGCCGCCGATACGCAGCACTGTGCGTTGCGCCGTCGCTTCGATGAGGCCGATCTTTTCAAACATGGCTTGCAGGTGAATGCCGCCCGTACCACCGCCTGCTGGATCTCCCCGCACGATGACGGGCGCGTTGCGCAGCACTGCGACGAATTTCTCCATCGTCGAAACATCCGGCGCAGCCTCGCCCTTGCGCACGCCAAGCGCCATGCGTGCTTCTCCTACTTTTTTGATCTCCCCCTCCAGCAGATGCTTGGCTGCTAGTGTCTGAAGAGAGTCGCAGGATGAGGCGAACAGATCCGCCTGCTCACCAGCGCTCGCACGCTTTGTCACTGCTCCCGCGGTGTCGAGCCTGATGAGGCAGCCAATCCCGGAACGGGCATAAAAAGCACCTGCTGCATCTGTCACTGAACGCCGCAGAGCACCCGCACAGAAAAGCGTGAATTGCGCGGAGCCGATCAAAACTTCTTCAGACATTTCATCTCCCCATCAGCACAGACTAGGCCAGACCTGTGCCGAGGCCAAGGGCGCGCTTGTTGTCTGCTGGTGGCTGCGTTGGTTAGCTTATCGCTGGCTTGCGGTGCCGACGCCGAAAACGACGCCTCATCCAAATTGCCAAACCCGTGGCAAGCAATCCCATGAACACAACCGAGATGAGTACATTGATCAGACTCGCAAGGATTGCCGACCAATTGCCTTCATGGATCAGACGCGGCCAATTGCGCTGAAGAGGTGTGACGCCATTTGCATGAACAGCAAAAGCCCGCAACTCTCCTTCAACATCCAGACGTGCCATCAATCGTCCACCGCGCGTTTGCAAGGATGAGAGACGCGACAGGTCATATTCGCGACCAACCAGTTCAACCGCCTGACGCAAGGGGACTCGCCCGGCCATCACGGACGCAACTGGCGTTTGGAACGTGATCCCATAGACCAATGCCAGCCCTGTAAGCGGACTGAGAATGAGCAATGGCAGGGTGAACCAGGCCATGGCCTTATGCCAGCCAGACAGACTGTTGCGCAGCGCAGGCAAGCCCATCGCAATCCCAAGCGCGATAATGCCCAACATGGCAAAAGTTGATGCTGTGACGAGCCAACCAAGATCAAAGATCAAACGCTCATGCGTGCGACGCGCCCAACCAAAGAGCGCGTTCAACTGCGCTGGTGATGTCGCAACTTCTCCACTGCGCAAATCAACTTCAATGTTTGAACTGCGTCCCTGAAGGATGCGCAAATGTCCCGCATAATGGTCGAAAGCGATGCCACTCGCGCGCCCTGCAGCATCATGCTTTTCAAGCAAGGCGAGAATACGCGGTGCATCAATGCTGGCCGGCGCAATCGACAAGCTCTGCACAGCGGGTTGGAACGACAGGATGAGCCCGGTGAAGATCACAACCGCCAGCGGAAGGGCGAAAACAATCGACAACCAGCGATGCAGACGAAGAAGATAGGGCTTCATGAGAAAGGCTCCGAGCCGCGAGAGCACGGGAAGATCAGATAAGCCACGATCAAGATCAATGCTGCAAAAAGAGAGAGGCTTTGGGGCGAGAAAAGGACCGCCCAAGCTCCCGCCCATGCGGTCTCCTTGCCTGGCGCCCCGATGCTTTGAAAACTAAGCAATTACCGTGCCGCAACAGATGATCAGAAACTTGCCCCTGCGTGATCGGCATGTGGCACCGACGACTTTGTGGGTCATGACTTAAATACCTGAAGTTAATTGTAAATTTCTGTCGCATTCCGAAGTCACATGCGGCGGGAGCTTCACGGTTCATCACATGATGATCACGATTTTGTGATTATTGCTGATGCCTTCGAAGGATATGCTCTTGTCTAACTGCATGGGGCAGGAGCTATGCGCCTTTTCCGGCGCACCTTGGGGAGGTTGCCGAGGATCCTTCGGATCGTCGACACGCAGTGAGCACGCGCGAAATAGCGCATCAGCTCGAGCGGGCCATTCGACAGAAGTATCACCCGCGACAACATGCTCATGCATCAACCCTTCAACTTAGCCAGCGAGCCGAAACGAGATTTCACAGGATCAAGTCTGATCCTGTTCATCCTGCTCTCGATCTTCTCGATGGTGGCCAGTCTGGATTCGACTGCGCGCGATGAAGCCGCTGCCAAGATCGTTGCGACCTTGCAGGTTGCGACGACTGGTTCGCCTGAAGATGATGATGAGCGCGAACCCGTTGCCATTCTTCCCTCCTATGAAAGGCTGCAGCAGATCATCTTGCTCAGCCATTCAAAAGCCCCGCAATTTGTTTGGCTGGAGCGGCTAAGATTTGAACGAGCCTTTGAACCGAGAGGGCCGCCGCAACAGCTCGCATTCGGGCTGCGCTCAAAGACGCACCCACAGCGAGAAGTCTAATATTTTTCCAGAAAAAGTGAGGATCTTGGGGAGGTGCCCGCAGCGCGGGACCAGAGGGATCCGGAAGGGGAAAAATGCAAGTCAGTATGATCGACGCGGCCAGCATGGCCTTTGGAATGATGTTTGACCCTTGGCGAATGCTACTGCTTTGCCTTGGCGTCTTGATGGGCCTCGTCCTTGGTATTCTTCCAGGGATTGGCGGCCTGGCAGGCACTGCACTTTTGCTGCCATTCACATTCAACCTCGACCCGATTGCGGCCATGGCGCTTCTCTTGGGTCTTGCTTCAACAACTGCAACCGGTGATCCCATCCCGGCCATTCTATTCGGTGTTCCGGGAGGCGCCGGATCAGCTGCAACAGTCTTGGATGGGTTGCCGATGGCAAAGCGGGGCGAAGCCAGCCGCGCGCTGTCGGCAGCTTATATGTCTTCGCTCCTTGGCGGCTTGTTCGGCGCATTCCTGATGGCGATCTGTATCCCCATCTTGCGACCGGTGATGCTATTCATAGGATCACCAGAGCTACTAGCGTTCGCGGTCTTGGGTATTTCCTTCGTTGCCACGCTTTCTGGCAACGCACCGCTTCGTGGCCTGGCTGCTGCCGCCATCGGCATCATGATTGCGATGGTGGGCTCCGACCCGCAAACAGGTACGCTGCGCTACACGCTGGATACCTTGTATCTGTGGGAAGGCGCACCGCTCGTGCCGATCATTCTCGGCCTCTTCGCCTTGCCTGAATTGGCTGACCTTGCAATCGCGCGAACCGCTATTGCAGGCGACATGGCCAAGACCGATCGCCGCGGTATGATTGAAGGCGCAAAGGACTGCTTCAAGAATTGGTGGCTTATCCTTCGCTGCTCCTGGATTGGCGCTGGCCTCGGCGCGGTTCCGGGCATTGGTGGTGCCATCGTTGACTGGATCGCCTATGGCCATGCCGTGCGCACAGAGAAAGGTGCGTCACAGTCATTCGGCCGCGGCGACGTGCGCGGCGTGATTGCCTCTGAAAGCGCCAACAACGCGAAAGAAGGCGGCGCATTGGTGCCCACCGTTGCGTTCGGTGTGCCTGGTTCTGCCGGCATGGCGATCCTGCTCGGCGCCTTCATGATCCATGGCCTTGTTCCTGGCCCGGACATGCTGTCCAAGAACCTGCACGTCACCTATTCGATGGTGTGGTCCATTGCCCTTGCCAATATCTTGGGCGCTGGCTTGTGCTACCTGTTCTCTGGGCAGTTCGCACGCCTCGCAACACTGCGTTACACGCTGATCATGCCCTCTGTTCTGGGCATCATCTATATCGGCGCGTTCCAGGGTTCGCGTAACTGGGGTGATCTGTGGACCCTGCTGATCTTCGGCATCTTCGGATGGACGATGAAGCAGCTGAAGTGGCCTCGCCCGCCGCTGGTTCTGGGCTTGGTGCTCGGTGATATCATTGAGCGCTACCTGTTCATTTCGCTCCAGCGCTATGGTGTCGAATGGTTCAGCCGTCCGATCGTGATTGTGATCTTCGCAATCGCTGCCATCGGTCTGCTCCGCCCATTCATTCAGGACATCCGCAAGGAAGGTGGCGTGAAGGGGATGCTGAGCGGCTATGGAACATTCCAGCTCAAGCCGTCCAATGCGATGCATATCTTCCTCATCATCCTCGTCTCGGTGATGCTGTGGGAAGCCTCCTCATGGAACTTCAATGCTCGCATCGTTCCTGTGATCGTCGGCTCGCTTGCGATGGTCTTCCTGGTGCTCTCATTGTTGAATGAAGTATCAAGGCGGCCTGCGCTTGGGACCGGCAGCGGTAGCCTGAGGAGCGAAGCAAAGGGAGAGGTCAGTGAAAAGATCCACATGGATCTTGATTCAGACACTGGCCATTTGCCAAACCGCACCGTGGCGACACGCGGCATCATCTTCTTCGGATGGCTGCTGGCCTTCATGGGCTCGATGGCAACGATCGGCCTCATCCCCACCGTTCCGCTCTTCGTGGTGCTCTATATGCGCCTTGAGGGACCGGAGCCGTGGAAGCTTGTGATCCCGCAAGCGGCCGGCCTGACGGTCTTCATCTGGTTCGTCTTCGACCAGCTGCTGACGATCCCCTGGCCACAGACCATCGTGGGCAAGGCCTTCCCTGCCCTGAAGGCTCTGATCCCCTCGATGTAAGCGAGAGGCAAAACACAAAAGAAGAGGCCGCAGCAAATACTGCGGCCTCTTTTATTTTGCCTCGACCACCAAACGATGACTGCCGATTGTCCTCGTCACATCTGGATATTGAGCCGCTTGATGACCGGACGCCACTCATCACCGGTCTGCTGCACAAGCTTGTTTGATTCAGGCGACTTCATCGGAATGGGATCAAAGCCAATCGCATCGAATCTCGACTTCAGCGCCGGATCCGCCACGACCTTGGCTAGCGCATCACTCACTTCATCCACGATCGCCTTGGGAGTCTTGCTCGGCGCGAAAATGAGGAAGTGCACACCTGCATTCATTTTCGGGAAGCCCTGTTGAGAAATGGGCTGCCCCTTGGGGTAAAGCGTGGTGGGTGATGATTGCAGCACCGACACAACTTTCAGCTTGCCCTCATTGACGAAAGAGACGACGGACCCAAAAGCAAAACTGCCGAAATCAAGCTGCCCTGTGGCCAGATCCATCGTCGCACTTCCACCACCGCGATAGGGCACGTGATTGAGTTTGGCTTTCTTCTGCTCAGCAATTTCCTCGACTGCGAGATGGTGCAACAGCCCATAACCCGCACTGCCATAATTCAAGCCGCCTTCTTTTTTGCGACTCCAGGCCAGAAGGTCATCAAGGTTATTGATGCTCATATTGTTGGTGACGAGCACAGTCGGCGTGACGCCAATACTGCCAACTGCTGTGAGATCTTTCAGCGGATCATAATTGAGGCTCTTGAAACTGTCGGGATAAGTCGCAATCACCGCACCATTCACGAGCAGTGTGCAGCCATCTGGCGGCGACTGGGCGACAAAGGCGGTGCCAATGTTTCCCGTGGCCCCCGTACGCGTTTCAATGATGATGGAGGCTTTGAGCAAAGGCTCCATCTGCGCCGCCACGAGACGGGCAGCCACATCCGTCGCACCGCCCGCCGAATAAGGCACGACGAGTTTGATCTGCTGACATTTGAGATTTGACGCCTGCGCTGCACCCGCCAAAGACAGGATACCCAGCGCCACCAGAATGCGCTTCATCCGAAAACCCTCCCTCCGTCCCCTGTTTGCGGGGACTTGAGGCAAGCCTAGCGTGCAGGTGAGGCGGGGGCAATGGGCCGCTCAAGCGCCGCTCTAGACCGAAGCGTCTCGCGACCCTTTCTCTTTCTACAATGACCAGAGAACGAAAGAGCAGGACAGTAACCGATTATCAGTCAGTGCTTTGGCCGAAAGGACCCGTCACCCATTCCAGCCAGATCCTTAGCTTTCAGAAGCTCCACCGTCTTCTCAAGCAGCCTCTGCAACTCGCAATAGCAACATTCATCGCCACTCTCACAAGGCGCTCCACCCGCCTCGAAGTGAGCGTCCATCTCCTGCATGAAGCGAGCAACGACTGGTTTGGAGCTTGCAAGTTCGCGGAGAGAGGCGGGGCTTTTCTTATGTGACACTTTTGACCCCTCAGAACTTGGCCACAACTGTGAATGATCGTCCTGTCATGCCGCAAATCGACGGGCTTGGCCTTACGCACAGGTTACACGGGCGCTTAGCTCGCGGGTGCTCAATCATGGAAGAGTAGCTGGCGGAGAGGGAGGGATTCGAACCCCCGGTACGGTTGCCCGTACTTCGCATTTCGAGTGCGACGCATTCGACCACTCTGCCACCTCTCCGCAGAAAGAGCCTGAGCCCTTGGTCGGTGCGGGCCTGTAGCACGGGCGGGGGCGGGCTTCAAGCGCGACGGGACAGCTTGGGGGCAGAGGCGCTGACCTCAATCTCATCCATTGACGCTTTCGTTCCGGTGTAGTTTACATCTCCCCGCACCGGCTCTGCCGGGGCCCCTGTGGCGGAATTGGTAGACGCGCTCGACTCAAAATCGAGTTCCGCAAGGAGTGCTGGTTCGATCCCGGCCAGGGGCACCAATCCTTTCCAAAAGATCAGGGTGCAAGATCCCTTGTGGCGCGGTTGAGCAGATAGACCGTGATGCCATCAGGATAGGGGCCGCTACCTTTCACCGCCCGGTCGAGATCCCCCCAGCGCCCGTCAAAAGCATCTGCCATCAAAAATGCCCGGCCGCCTTCGCCAAAGCTCCAGGGCTTGCCCAGCTTGTCTGCATGAAGACTCGTCTTGTCGGGCTCGAACTGGCTATTCACAAATTCCAGATGCTGCTCGCGGCCGCTTGCATAAGGCAGCATGAAAGCCAGCGCCTTCTGCAAGCCGGAGCCGCGTTGCGTGCGATAGTTGTAGAGGTCTATGCGTTTGACCTTGAGCGCCTGCGCCAGGGTCAGCAAGGGCGTCAGGTGATACATGTGATAGGCAAGCGAGTCGCGATAATGAAAATCCTCGCTGGACCCATCAGGCCGCAGACTGGCATCCATGATGAGACGCCCCTCGCGTGCCGCCCATTGAACTGAGGCATCATGATCTGCCGCTACAGCGGCAAGCCCCGCCGTTGCAACGGCCCAGGCCGCCCAATTATCCTGACGGGGATTGCGCTGCCGCCATTCCTGCATCGCCCTGACATAATCCAGCAAACGCCGATCTATGATGGCTTGTTCAGCAGGAGAAAAAAGGCCCCGTGCCTGTTGAGCTGCAACCATCGCGGGATGCGCATAACCATCCTGCAGCGGATTTCCGGATGGTCCGGTCTCGCGCATATAGGCCAGCAAATGCCGCTGCAAGGCCGCGCGCATATCGGCGCGATTGGTAAAGCGCCAAACATAGGCAAGAGTCTGCAAATCAGCAGGATTTTTGATCGTGTCGGTGCGCAGGATTTGTTCGGCATCGCCAATGCGCGCATCCATGAGCCTTTTGGCGGGCAGCTCGGTTGCAACAATCGCGCGCACGCGCAGCCATTCCGGCTGCGTGGGAAACATGCCGAAGGCGAAGGCTTGCGGCACGGCTCCAAAAATCAGCGCCGTCAAAAATTCAGCGACGAAGCAAAGGCGCAAAAGCCTCCACGACTTTTTCATAAACTGGCCTTTTGAACGGAATAATCAAATCAGGAAGATTGCCAACAGGCTCCCAACGCCAAGCGTCGAATTCTGGCTTATGCGCTCCGCCAGCAGGCTGGTGAATATCAATCTCACTCTCATCGCCTTCAAAGCGCAAGGCATACCATTTCTGCGTCTGGCCTTTATAGCGGCCACGCCAAGCTTCTTGCGCGATATCGTCCGGCAGATCGTAGTGATACCAATCTGGCGCTTCCGCGATCAAAGATACAGAGCGGACATTGGTTTCCTCATAAAGCTCGCGCAGACAAGCCAGATAAGGATCCTCACCCTCGTCGATACCACCTTGCGGCATCTGCCAGTCATGCGTGGCATCGACATGTTCACGCAGCGCCTTGTTGCGACGGCGACCGATAAAGACAAGCCCTTCGCGATTGACCAGCATCACGCCAACACAAGGCCGGTAAACAGGGCCGCTCATTTCTTGCTCCACCTTACGGCGGCATTCCTGCCGCTGCTGTCGCATTGGCGCGACCAACCAGCGCACTGAAAGGCACCAGCGATATGCCGCGTCTGTCCAATCCACGCGCGAAACGCGCGATTGGTTCTATCGCGAAAGGCAAGCCTTGCGCAAAACCTATTGCAGAGCCACGACTGCGCGCGAGCGCCTCCAGCCGGCTGAGCGCGGCTTCCACAGCCTCCGGCGTTGTCGCTGCATCCAGCAGAATATCTGCGCGGGCCGCCTGCACACCCACGCTTTGTGCACGCGAGACAGCGAGGCTTTGCGCCGATGTTGCATCATCGAGATAGAGCAATCCGCGTGAGCCGATCTCGCGCAAGACGGGCAACAGATCCGCCTCTCGTGCGGTGAATTTCCCACCGAGGAAATTGACGATGCCGACATAGCCCACCATGCGCGACATCATCCAGTGCAGATTGTTGAGATTGCTCGCAGCATCCACGCCCGTCATGAGCGCATTCTGACCCGGCAGATCGTCTTTCTCATGCGATTCCATCGGCACTTGCAGCAACACTTCATGCCCACCGGCACGCGCCCCCGTCACTTGCGCTGGCAGATCATTGCCGTAAGGCGCAAAGCCAAGAGTCACATCATCCGGCAGCAGCTCCACCGCCTGCCGTGTCGCGACAACGTTCAGCCCCATGCCCCCAATCACGATGGCAATGCGAGGCTGCCCCGCCTTGCCCGATTGGCTGACCAGCGGGCGCGCATAAATGTCTGATGGCCTCGCCCCATCGGCTCCAATGCGGGGCAAGAGACCATGCACGCCCTTCTCCACGAGGCGCGGATCAGGTGCGGGTGAGAGCTGGACGGACAGGGGCGCATCCCGCGCCACCACCGATGTGTCGCGCGGCACCTGAAGGATCAGCGGCCCGGCTGCCCCGCCAGAGCGCTGGGGACGCGACGGAGGGGCCGCCTCTGTTGCGGAGGCGATGTAGCGGGTCGGCAATTCAGGAGCGGCCAGAGCGGCCTCCGACGCGACGGGAGCAGCGATCGGCAGAGGCGGCGGCAAAACCGGCGCCTGCTCGATCTTCTGCCGGTCGATACTGGCCTCGGCAAAGGGGCGACCCCCCATGCCATTATCTGTCGCCACGCTGAAGATGATGAGGCCGAGGGTGAGAAGGCCAAGCCCTCCCAGCGCCAGCGCACCCCATGGTATGTCCACGCGCCTTTGCGGCTGTGCCACAGGCGCGTCCAGTCCCAAGGGGTCGTGCAGATCACCGGGCATGAAAAATCCAAAATAAAAAATGGGCGCGAATCAAAAGGCCCAGCGACCCCATTTTGTTTGGGAGCGCCGAGCCAGTCGAGGTGCTTATCAGAAATTTTTACATCATTTTCAGAAAAAGAGAGCCTTTGCTCACTTTCTCATGGTCACTTTTGCGCTGGTGCAGGCGCCGCCGGCTTGGCATCGGCCTCAGCCTTACGATTGCCGCGCAAAATATCCATCGCCGCGATCAGCTGCTTATCCTTCAGCGGATCCGGCGGGACATAGGCTTGCGATCCACTCTTCTCGTCTTCGCCATTCTTCAGATGGCCCTTGAGGGCTGCCTCGCCCTTGGTCTCATCGCGACCCTTCAGCTCATCCGGCACATCCTGCAGGATCTGAATATCGGGCTCGATCCCCTTGGCCTGAATTGAGCGACCCGACGGCGTGTAATAACGCGCTGTTGTCAGACGCAAGGCACCGGCGCCAGAGCCAAGTGGCAAAATGGTCTGCACGGAACCCTTGCCGAAAGAGCGTGTGCCCAAAATCGTTGCGCGCTTGTGGTCCTGCAAGGCACCGGCGACAATTTCAGATGCCGAGGCTGAACCACCATTGATCAACACCACCACCGGCTTGCCCTTTGACAAATCTCCGGGGCGCGCATTGTAGCGTTGCGCCTGATCAGGATTGCGACCACGCGTCGAGACAATCTCGCCACGATCAAGGAAAGCATTGGCGACTGACACAGACTGATCCAGCAAACCGCCAGGATTGTTGCGCAGGTCGATCACATATCCCTTCAGCTGATCGCCGGGCATGTCTTGCTGGAATTTAGCCAGTGCCTGCTTCACGCCATCGAAAGTCTGTTCCGTGAATTGCGTGATGCGAATATAGCCGATGTCACTGCCTTCCTGACGCCAGCGCACAGAGCGAATTTGAATCACCGCACGCGTCAGGCGAAATTCACGGGCCTCGCGCGCAGTGCCGCGCAACACCGTCAGCTTCACGCTTGTATTTACGGGGCCGCGCATTTTATCGACCGCCTGATTGAGCGTCAGGCCCTGCACACTTTCGTCATCAATTGCGCTGATCAGGTCGCCCGCCATGATGCCAGCCCGCGAGGCAGGCGTATCATCAATCGGCGCGACGACTTTGACGAAACCTTCTTCCTGCGTGACCTCAATGCCAAGACCACCAAACTCACCGCGCGTCTGCACCTGCATGTCGCGGAAGCTCTTGGCATCCATATAGCTCGAATGGGGATCAAGCGAGGTGAGCATGCCATTGATGGCCGCCTCTACCAGCTTGGCATCTTCGGGCTTCTCAACATAATCGGAACGCACCTTTTCAAAGATGTCGCCGAACAGGTTGAGACTGCGATACGTGTCAGAGACAGCGGCGCGCGCATTGGCAAAATAGGCCAATTCCGAACCAACCGTGACGGTGGTGGCGCCAAGCACAGCGCCCAGAAGTACGAGGGAAACCTTGCGCATCAGCCGCGAACCTTTTCCAATTCTGCCTTGGACCACCAGGGGGTGGGATCAATTGCCGCCCCGTCTTTCCGAAATTCAACATAGAGAACAGGCTGGCTGGCGCCAATAGCAATCGACGCTGCCGTCTTGGCTGAACCATCACCCATGACGGCCACCGGCTCGCCTGCCAGGACAAACTGGCCGACCTCGACATTGATCCTGTCCATGCCCGCCAGAACGATATAGTAGCCCCCGCCGGCATTCACGATCAAGAGTTGTCCATATGTGCGGTAGGGGCCGGAGAAAGCAACCCAGCCATCCGCAGGCGAAGCCACAACAGCGCGCGGACGCGCGGCAATGGAAATGCCTTTTTCCGTTCCGCCAAAACCGTCAGCTGAGCCATAGGTCTTTACGAGCGAACCGCCCACCGGCAAAGGCAGAAGCCCCCGCGCATTGGCGAAAGCAACCGCTGGCGCCATGCGGGCCGCATCGCGGAACGGGGCTGCATTGGGCCGCATCATGCGCAAGGCTTCTTCGGACCGACGTGCCGCATCCGCCGCACGACCAGCGGAAGACACATCGGTTTCCATACGCGCGATCAGCTCTTTGAGATCAATTGCCTGACGCGCAAGATCCTGCGCCTTGCGGCGATCATCCTCCAGGGCGCGCTCGGCTTCGGTCAGGCTCTTCTGGCGCGCAGCCATCAGGGCGCTGATGCGTTCGCGTTCGAGAGTCACGGAGGCCACTTCCTTGCGCATGGCATCAGCCTCGCGTGCGATGGTCCTGCGCGCCTCAACCAGATCGGAGAGATCTGAGGCCAGCGCCTCTGTCTCGACACGCAACTCCGGCACCACCGCGCCAAGCAACATGGATGTGCGGATAGCCTCAAGCATGTCTTGCGGTCGCACCAGAACCGCTGGTGGCGGTTTGCGTCCCATCCGCTGCAAGGCAGCAAGGACATCAGCAATAGTACCGCGCCGTGCCTCCAGCGAACGCGCAATGGCCGCTTCACTCGCACGCGAGGTTTCAAGCCTCTGCTCAATCTCGGAGACGCGCTGTTCCCCTGCTCGCGCGCGATGATTGGCCTCCACCAGAGCTGCATTCAGCCTGGCGCGATCCATGCGCATGGCTTCGATGTCGGCTTCCATTCTGCGGCGCTGATCTTCGGCATTGCGCAAGCCCTCTTCGAGAGCGCGCAATTCGAGCTGGCGCGCATCAAGCGGTCGCTCATTCTCTTGCGCGCATGTCATGGTCGCAGCGCCCATGAGGAGAGCTGCGATACAAAGAGCTGCGCGCGAGGGGCTTGGCTTCACAAAGGGTCCTTCAGCCGAATCTGCGACACATCAGGTTTAGAAGTGTGGCGCCAGCGCGGCAAGCTCAGGCGCGGTGATAGGGATGGCCGGAAAGGATCGTAATGGCGCGGTAAATCTGCTCCGACGCCATAATGCGCACCAGCTGATGCGGCCAGGTCATCGCGCCAAAGGCAAGAACCTGATGCGCCTCTGCCCGCAATTGCGGATCAAAGCCATCAGGCCCGCCAATCGCCAATACAAAGGCGGACATGCCGGAATCGCGAACACGGCCAATGTCTTGAGCGAAGGCCTCGCTGCTCAGGCTCTTGCCGCGCTCGTCGAGCAGCACAAGCCGTGCACCCGCGGGAATGAGTGCGCGCAGGGCACGCGCCTCTTCGGCCTTGCGGTCCTCTGGCCGTCTGGCACGGCCTTCCTCGATTTCGCGAAACTCCACGCCGGTCAGCCCGACGGCGCGGGAACTGGCGGCTGCGCGCTCCATATAGCGCGCGCAGAGGTCTCTTTCGGGCCCAGCCTTTAGCCGCCCGATCGCGGTCAGGATGATGCGCACAGGTCTTAGCCTGCCGCGCGAACGCCCTGTGCGCTGCGCTCACCCGGCCGGTCGCCGCCCCACATCTTTTCCAGATTGTAGAAGGCGCGAACTTCAGGCCGGAAGATGTGGACGATCACATCGCCAACATCGACGAGAACCCAGTCGCAATGTGGAAGCCCTTCGACCTTGGGGGTCGGAAGTGCGTTCTCCTTGCAGGCCTTGATGATGCGCTCGGCAATCGCACCGACATGCACATTCGAACGCCCGCTCGCGACGA
Organism: uncultured Beijerinckia sp.; assembly: GCA_964557555.1. Taxonomy (GTDB): domain Bacteria; phylum Pseudomonadota; class Alphaproteobacteria; order Rhizobiales; family Beijerinckiaceae; genus Terripilifer. The sequence continues at coordinate 10,133 of CAZLBA010000020.1, read as the reverse complement.
TCATCACATCGGCGAGTGAGGTCTTTCCTTGCAGGTCGATGGAGACGAGGTCTTCAGCCTTCGCATCTTCGAGGCTGTGCAAGACAGTCCGCACGAGTTTGCCGGTGTCCGATACGGAACCCTTCACCGGGTGAAGCGGGGCAGTGCCAGCTTCGGTGGTCGTCGTGGATGTCAGTGCTTTCATGCTCCAAAACCGGCACATGCCGGCCCTTTCAAGATGCGCTCGATTTGCGACAGTTTCAACAGGGTTCCGCCCGAAGATACGAAAAATCAGGCTTTCGTCGGGCTCAAGAGCCCCTCGCCCTTGCGGCGAAGCTCGGTGGATGAGAGGTCCGAACGCTTGGCGTGGATGAAAACGAAACGCGGCGGCTCAGCTTCAGCCAGCAGCTTTCCGTCACTTTCATCAATGCGATGACGGCCAAGCCACGCACCGCCCGGACTATGCACGGCCTTGAGCGTCGAGCCCGGCCGGTCAATCACGGCGATGGGCACCAAAGCCGCGATGTCACGCCAATGCTGCCAGCGGTGAAAGCCTGCAAGATTATCCGCACCCATGATCCAGACGAAACGGACCTGCGGGCAACGCCGGGTCAAATATTCAATCGTGTCATAGGTGTAGCGTGTGCCGATCTGGGCCTCCAGCCCGGTGACCACGATGCGCGGGTGATCAGCCAGCTGGCGCGCCGCTTCCATTCGGGTTTCCAGAGGCGGCAGCCCGTCATTCTGCTTGAGGGGATTGCCCGGTGTCACCAACCACCAGATCTGATCAAGCCCAAGCCGCTTCAGCGCAATCTCGCTGACGAGCCTGTGACCCTGATGGGGCGGATTAAAGGTGCCACCAAAGAGGCCAATCTTGAGACCCGGCTCGATCCGCGGCAGGCGCACGGGCACGCTCCGGCCTTGGGCCGGAGGCGGAACAGGATTGATCCGGCCACTTATGCTCATTTTGTTGAAAATGCCGGGAGAGCGCCGCCAAGGCAAGGGGGAACCTGGGCCGAGCGTGATTTATGGTTTCCGGGAGTAACTGTAACTCGACAGTTAAAAGCCGCCTTAACCGGCTGCCTTCCCGCTTATACCGGCCTTGTCTGCCCGCTCCCGCGCACGCGGTAATTAAACGAGCAGAGTTGCTCAAGACCGACCGGGCCGCGGGCATGCATGCGGCCGGTCGCTATACCGATTTCACCGCCAAAGCCAAATTCGCCGCCATCGGCAAATTGCGTCGAGGCATTATGAAGTACAATGGCTGAATCAACCTCGGCCAAAAACTGCTCAGCGGCGGCTTCGTCTTGTGTGATGATGCAGTCGGTGTGACTGGAGCCATAGGTCGCAATGTGATCCATCGCTTCCTGAAGGCCTGCCACAACCTTCACCGAAATGATCGCGTCCAGATATTCCGTGTGCCAATCAGCTTCCACCGCTTCCTTGACGCGACTGTCAACTGCACGCGTCAAAGCGTCTCCACGCACTTCGCAGCCTTTGTCGAGCAACATCGTGACGAGCGGAGCAAGATGCGTTGAAGCAACAGCCTCATCAACGAGCATGGTTTCAGCTGCTCCGCAAATGCCCGTACGACGCAGCTTGGAATTGAAAACAATGGTCTTGGCCATTTCGAGATCAGCTGCGCGATCAATATAGACATGCACTATGCCTTCGAGATGCGCGAAGACTGGCACGCGTGCATCTTCCTGCACGCGCTCAACAAGGCTCTTGCCCCCGCGCGGCACGATCACATCGACATTTCCACCGAGCCCCTTCAGCATTTCACCAACTGCCGCGCGATCGCGCGTCGGCACCAGTGAAATCGCAGCATCCGGCAGACCCGCCGTGCGCAGACCTTCAACCAGACAGGCATGAATGATGCGCGAGGAATGGAAACTATCAGACCCGCCCCGCAAGATTGCGGCATTGCCCGCCTTTAGACAAAGAGCACCTGCATCGGCTGTGACATTGGGGCGACTTTCATAGATGACACCAATGACGCCGAGCGGCGTTGCGACGCGTTCGATCTTCAAACCATTGGGACGTTCGAAGGTCGCAAGCACGCGACCAACGGGATCCGGCAAAGCTGCAATGCTCTCAAGCCCCTTGGCCATGGATTCGATGCGCGCCTCATTCAGCATCAGGCGATCTAGATTGGCTTTGCTCGCGCCAGCGACGCGCGCTGCTTCCATGTCGCGCTCATTGGCAGCGATGATATCGGCAGTCGAAGTGCGCAACAGGCCAGCGGCAATCACCAAGGCCGTGTTTTTCAGATGCCGCGGCGCGAGTGCAAGGTCACGCGCAGCGCGGCGGGCCGCGCGTCCAAGCTCAAGCATGGTCTGGCCGACTTCGCGCTTCTCGCCACCGCCCTCGATCACCCGGAATTTATCGACCATTGCCTCGTCCCTCAAACTGCCATGAGCTTAACCCATAGCGGCAAAAGTTTACAGCCATTTTGCCTTGCGGAAGCGCGTATAAAGCGTAGTGCAAAGGGTAACAATCACCGCGAGCACGACAAAATAGCCATATCGGGTCTCAAGCTCCGGCATATATTTGAAGTTCATTCCATAGATGCCGGCAATCGCGGTGGGCACAGCGAGAATGGCCGCCCAGGCGGCGAGTTTTCGGGTGATGTCACTCTGGCGCTGCTGTTCCAGCAGGGAGCTGATTTCGAAAACCGAGGTCACGACATCGCGCAAGCCCGCCACATTGCTTTCCACGCGGCGCACATGGTCGAGCACATCGTTGAGATAGGGTCGCACATCATGATCAATGCAGGGCATGTCGGCATGGAGCAGCCGACGCACTAGCTCAAGCGTTGGCCCCAGCAAGCGCTGAAAGCGGATGAGCTGACGGCGCAGCGTGAAGAGCCGCATGACCTCTTCGCGTGTCAGGAAACTCGACAGGGCACGCTGCTCCATATCAAGCACATCATCCTCAATGCTCTCGACGATAGGAAAATAGCCGTCCACGACATAATCCATGATCGCATGAAGGACATAGTCCACGCCATGATTAAGCAGACCCGGTGCGGCTTCAAGCTGCGCGCGCAGCTGCGTATGAGCACGCGGTGAACCGTGACGCACGGAAATAATGAAATTGCGGCCGACGAAAATAGAGGTCTCGCCATAGGTGATCTTGTCATCGACCAGATGCGCGGTGCGCAAGGTGACGAAAAGCTGCTCACCATAGACATCGACCTTCGGCAGCTGATGTGCCTTGAGCGCATCCTCAACCGCAAGCGGATGAAGATGATAACAGCGCTGCAAACGCCGCAATTCATCTTCCGTCGGTTCAAGCAGGCCGATCCATACAAATTCTGAATGGCCTTGCGCATCCGGCATCGGTTCATCAAGCGAAACCGCGCGCACACGCGAGCCATTGCGATAGAAATAGGCAGCAACAACGCTCATCTCGAAAACTCCGACTGCGCTTGTGATGCCATTAAAGCGCAAGCCCTGTCCATCAGCTTTCAGTCGTCCCGCGTTAGCGCAAGAGCCATGCGGCGGATGAAAGGCGCAGCGAGGATCACCACCGGCAGCATCAACAGCCATGAGCCAAGCCAGGCGGGCAGCCAATTGGCGAGAAAGCGCCCATCAGCTAGCAGAGCGATACTCGCCATGGCGGAGGCAATGGCCGAGGTCAGCCCTGATTGGATGATCCCAAAGACAAAATGAGAGTAGCGGCGCGGCACAAGCATGGCAGACATTTCCGAACACGATTCCTGTTCGCAGATGCCTAGCAAGAAATAGGCCCGATCACTCCCCGACCAGCGCCATATCATCGCGATGGATCATCTCGGCCTGACCCGGCTCGCCCAGGATCTCCTCGATGTCGCGTGAATTGCGCCCCAGAATCTGGCCCGCTTGTGCCGCATCATAGGCGATCAAGCCGCGCCCGATTTCCGCGCCAGAGGCATCACGCAGGATGACGCAATCACCCCGGTCGAAATGGCCCTCCACGCGCGTCACCCCCGCAGGCAGGAGGCTCTTGCCTGAGAACAGGGCACGCGCTGCACCCGCATCAAGATGCACAACGCCACGCGGCTCAAGCGACCCCGCAATCCATTTCTTGCGCGCCGTGACAGGGGTTGAAGGCGTGAGGAACCAGGTGCAAGGAGCACCCTCCGCGATGCGCGAAATAGGGTTCATCACGCGACCATCCGCAATGATCATATGTGCGCCACCGGTCGTCGCGATCTTGCCCGCCTCGATCTTGGTACGCATACCACCGCGCGACAATTCCGACGCAGCACCACCTGCCATGGCTTCGATCTCAAAGGAGATGCGCGGCACAACAGGGATGAGCTTGGCATGGGGATCATCTTTCGGCGGCGCCGTATAGAGACCTTCAATATCGGAGAGCAGGATCAACAAATCTGCACTCGCCATGGTCGCAACGCGCGCTGCCAAACGATCATTATCGCCATAGCGGATTTCATTCGTCGCCACGGTGTCATTCTCATTGATGACTGGAACGGCACGCATTTCAAGCAAACGCCCAATCGTCTCACGCGCATTCAAATAACGCTGACGCTCTTCCGTATCATTGAGCGTGACGAGAATTTGCCCGGCCGTGATGCCACGCTGACCAAGAGCCCGCGCCCATACGCGGGCAAGTTCAATCTGGCCAACCGCAGCCGAAGCCTGACTGTCTTCCAGACGGAGCGGACCTTTCGGCAGTTTAAGAACCGTGCGACCAAGCGCAATTGAACCCGATGACACAGCCAGCACATCCGCACCGCGCTGATGCAGGGCGGCCAAATCATCTACCAAGGCTTCCAGCCATTCGCGCTTGAGCTGGCCAGCCTGCTGATCAACCAGCAGCGACGAACCGACTTTTACAACGATCCGACGGAAGGAATTGAGTGTGGGCGTTGCAGCAGTCATGTCGCTCTCAAGGCTGCCAGGTCGTTGCAGGCTTCAGGTCACCATCGGCCTCTTTGGCATCATCAATCACACGTGCCAGCGCACGCAACGCTTCTGTGACACCTTGATGTGCGGCAGCCGAAATCAGCATGGGCGGACGGCGCTTCTCCCCATCCGCAACAGGCGGACCATAGCTGCGCATCGCACGCTTCAACCGCTCAACCTGTTGCTTCAGCACCTCGTCATCGACGGTGTCCACCTTGGACAGCGCAACGATCTCCGGCTTTTCAGAAATGCCCCCGCCATAGGCTTCAAGTTCATGGCGTACGATCTTGTAGCTTGCGCCAGCATGTTCGCTGCCTGCATCAATCAGATGCAATAAGACTCGACACCGCTCGACATGGCCGAGGAAGCGATCTCCAAGGCCCAGACCTTCATGCGCGCCTTCGATGAGGCCGGGAATATCTGCAAGCACAAATTCGCGGCCATCGACGCGCACCACACCGAGATTGGGATGCAGTGTCGTGAAAGGATAATCCGCGATCTTCGGTTTGGCCGCAGAGACGGAAGCAAGGAAGGTGGATTTGCCGGCATTCGGCAAGCCAACGAGACCCGCATCTGCGATGAGCTTCAAACGCAACCAGATGGTGCGCTCAATGCCGATCTGACCGGGATTGGCGCGACGCGGCGCTCTGTTGGTCGAAGTGGTGAAATGCAAATTACCGAAGCCGCCATTGCCACCACGTGCAACGACATAGCGCTGACCAACTTCAGTCAGGTCAGCAATCAGCGTCTCATTATCTTCTTCGAAGATCTGCGTGCCGACGGGCACTTTCATGATGACATCAGCGCCTTTGGCACCGGCGCGATTGCGCCCCATGCCGTGACCACCGGTCTTGGCCTTGAAATGTTGCTGGTAGCGATAGTCGATGAGCGTGTTGAGACCATCAACGCATTCGATGATCACATCACCGCCACGTCCACCATCGCCGCCATCGGGTCCGCCAAATTCAATGAACTTCTCACGGCGGAAGGAGACGGCACCGCCGCCCCCATCACCTGAGCGCACATAGACTTTGGCCTGATCGAGAAACTTCATGCTTCAGCCTTTACCCCGGCGAGCCCGCCGCTTCAATTGGCCCGCCGGTGAAAGACCGTCAGGCCGTCTGCATTTGTGGCGCTGGCTCGACAGGCCGAGGCAGCCCCTCGCCTGCAAAAGCAGGCCGCGTCAGCACGAAGCGTTCACCCGGCACCGCGCCACCACGCGCTGGCGCTGCGCATAGACCCGGCCCCACCGGCACGAAGCCCACCGCTTCCAGCACCTGACGCGAGCGCTGATTGCCCCTGCGCATCTGCGCATGGATGGCATCAAGCTCAGTGAGCTGGAACACCATGGCAATGAGCGCGCGCACCGCCTCGCTCATATAGCCCTCACCCCAATAGGGCTTGCCGAGCCAATAGCCGATCTCTGCCTCATCGCCCTCAAGATTGAGCGACACCGCACCAATCGCCTCATTCGGACGACCCTTCAGCGTCACCACGAGAATGAGCGATTGCCCCGCGAGATTGCGCCGCCTTGCATCAAGCACGAATTCGGCGGCAGCACCCGGCGGATAAGGGTGCGGAATGCTCGTAGTCTGTTCGGCCACCTCGCGCGCGCTGACGAGATCAGCAATGCGCGCAGCATCCAGCGCCCGCGGCCACCGCAACCACAACCGGCTGGTCTCCAGCCGGAACACATCATCACGCATCAAATCGGGGAACATGTCCGTTCTCCATAAGCCCGTGCCAGAGGCACGAAAAAAGGGGGTGGCGACGCAACCCCCTCATCGCTCATGGAGCGTGGACTAACAGGTCTTTATGACAGGCTGTTGTGTCCACCGGGGGTCTTTTGCCGCCGGTGGAAAGCCTGTGAAAGACCTCTTACTCGGCAGCCTGCAGCTTCGGCGCTGCTACGACATTTACGTAGCAACGCGTGCCTTTGTGTTTGAACTCTACTTTGCCGTCGGTGAGCGCAAACAACGTATGGTCAACACCAATGCCGACATTGTTGCCGGGGTGCCACTTCGTACCGCGCTGACGAACGAGGATGTTGCCGCCACGAACGGCTTCACCACCGAACTTCTTCACGCCAAGGCGCTTGCTTTCTGAGTCGCGACCGTTGCGTGACGAGCCGCCTGCCTTCTTATGAGCCATGGATCTGCTCCAAACCTCTTGCCCGATTGCGGGCGATTGAACCCTTGCGAGAGCTTCAAGCCCTCAAGCGGAAAAAGCGTCTCAGGCGTTGATGCCCGTGATGCGCACGATCGTCAGATCCTGACGGTGACCGCGCTTGCGCTTCGAATTCTTGCGGCGGCGCTTCTTGAAGGCAATGACCTTCGGGCCACGAGCCTGTTCGACGATCTCGGCGGCGACGGAAGCTCCGGCCACGCTCGGCGTGCCCATCTTCGTCGAGTCGCCATTGACGACCATCAGAACATTATCGAACGTCACCTTGTCACCAGGGTTTCCGGCAACGGTCATGACGGTAATCGTGTCTTCGGCGGCAACCTTATACTGCTTGCCACCGGTCTTGATGACTGCGAACATCTTTCATCCTCGTGTTCGGCCCCGACCTGACCGGAAAACCGGGTGATCGGCTTTTTGGCAGTTGACCAGTGAAACTTCCAAAGTCCCGTTCGCCCGGATGAGCAAACGAAAAAACGCGGCAAGAGCCGCGCGAAGCCCGCTCTCTTTCGCAAAAGCCTTTGCCAGAGTCAACCTAAAAACCCGCGCCAAGCTTGCCTTTCAGCCAGGCCTAGACTTAATCTTGGCCATTCTGTGAGGCTATTTTGATGACGCTCTGGTTGCCTGAAGGGGTGGATCCCCCGCCCCCTGCCCCCAACGCCTCGCCAAAGCTGACTTGGGCGCAGCTTGCCCGCGCTGCCGGACGGCAGGCATTGAACCTGCTCTATCCCCCCTCCTGCCTCGCCTGCCGGGCCGCGACGCAGGACAGCGGCGTTCTCTGCACCACCTGCTGGTCTGAGATGCGGTTCATTGAGCGGCCTTATTGCGAGCGCCTTGGCACCCCCTTCACCCGCGATCTGGGGCCGGGCCTGCTCTCCCCGGAAGCCATGGCTGATCCACCCGTTTGGGCGCGCGCAAGGGCGGTCGCCATTTTCGAGGATGGGCCCGTGAAGCGGCTGACCTATCGGCTCAAATATTATGACAGAATGGAGGTCGCCAAGGCGCTCGGCCTGTGGATGGCCCGCTCTGGCATGGAGCTTCTGGAGGAGGCGGATCTGCTGATCCCGGTTCCGCTCCACCGCACGCGCCTGGCCGCGCGGCGCTTCAATCAGGCCATGGCGCTTGCTGCCAGCGTGTCGGATCATTGCGGCGTCCCGGTCGATGGGCTGACCCTGGAGCGCGGCAAACGCACCCCGCCACAGGTTGGCCTGTCGCGGATGCAGCGCGCCGCCAATATGCAAGGTGTGTTTCGCATTCCGCCTGAGCGCAAATATTTGATCGAGGGGAAGCGCATCATTCTGGTCGATGACGTACTGACATCAGGCGCCACGACCAATGCCGCTGCCCGCAGCTTGCTGCGCGCTGGGGCGGCACAGGTTGATCTCCTCGTCTTTGCGCGCGTCGTGGTTGGCGAAGGGGCATTGTGACGCAAGCGTGACTGCCCATATAAAAGGGCAAGAGCCTCAAGGATCAGCCATGCCTGCCGTGACCATTTATACCAAAGCCTGGTGCCCCTATTGCGATGCAGCCAAGGACTTGCTGCGTTCGAAGAATGTCGCGTTCGAAGAGATCTCGGTGGATGGGGATCCTCAGGGCCAGACTGCCATGGCGGATCGCGCCAATGGTCGGCGCACTGTGCCGCAGATTTTCATCGGTGATACGCATGTGGGCGGCTGCGATGATCTTTATGCGCTGGAGCGCGCCGGCAAACTCGACCCGCTTCTCGCCTGAGCCGATACACGCATCATGATCAAATATGCACTCATCTGCGATCAGGAGCACGAATTCGAGAGCTGGTTCCCGAATGCTGATGCTTATGAAACGCAAGTGAAGCGCGGCTTTGTTGAATGTCCGCATTGTCAGTCAAAGAAGGTCGCAAAAGCCTTGATGGCGCCTGCCGTCTCAACCTCGCGCCGCAAGGAGGCGAGGCGTGAGACTGTCATGCCAGACGCATCTGCGCTTCCCGCCGTGGTACCAGAGGCCCCTGTCGCCCTGCTGGATGAACAGCAGCAGCAGATGCGCGACATGATCCGCGACCTGCATGAGAAGCTGACCGAAAATTCCACCAATGTCGGTGAGCAATTCCCCGAAGAAGCACGCAAGATGCATGCAGGTGAGGCACCGCAGCGCTCCATTCACGGGCGTGCATCGCTCGATGAGGCAAAAGCACTCATCGAGGAAGGCATTCCCGTCCTTCCCCTGCCCGTTCCACCTGATGAGCGTAACTGATTATTCGCGCGAGACGACGAGCGGCTCGGAGGTGGGTTCGCCAATCTGCTCCCACATATTCGGATCCGTCTGCGACTGGCGCTTAACGAAGACATAAGGCACATCGCCCCACGGCTTCACTTCATCATTCATATTGTCGAGAATGAAGTCACCGCGATCCGTCTTGACGGTGAGAACGGCGTGCCCGTCCCCCTTCTCATCCTTCACGATGGTGACGAGCAGGGACTGACGCGGCAGCCCTTCACTCATCAACAATTTGCGCTTCAACAGCACATAGTCCTCGCAATCGCCATAGCCGTCGCGCGGCATATCCCAGCGATCAATCACGCCCCAGTGGTCCATGTCGGAGATGGGGTGGATCATCGCATTGACCATCAGATTGACGCGGCGCACCGTGCTCCACAGATCACGGGTCATTTGCGCATCAAGCGCGGGAAGGCGATTGGTCGGGCATTCAATTTCATTGCGCGAACAGAATTCGGCCCAGCCATAAGGCGTCAGTGTTTCCGGCCCAACCTTGATGGAGGTTGCAAGCGGCAGCCGCTCAATCTGCTTTTGTCGCTTGGGTGATGCTTCCAGAGGCACGCCTCCCATCGCCAGCATTGCCAGCGCGAGAATGCCGCCCTTCAGGGCACGCCATTCCAGAGCGATACGCATCACGACAGACCCACTCTCCGGCTTGTCCGCTGTTACGGACCCGCGGGCACCGCGCCCAACGGCCCAAAGCGCCCGCAGGCGTCATTGGTTAAGAAAGCGTAAACGAGAGTTTGGCTGTCGTCATCCCGTCACGCTTACGATTCCGGGAGTGTGGTTAATTGGCCGCAGGGTTCA
>CAZLBA010000019.1:0-29564 GCA_964557555.1 uncultured Beijerinckia sp. | reverse complement strand
CGCCGCCGCCACCACCGCCGCCGCCGCCGCCACCACCGCCGCCGCCGCCACCCCCGCCACCGAGGCCCGGAGGTGTGCCGCCTTGGCCGGGCGGGACCCCGCCAGGGCCAATGCCGATGCCACCGCCTCCGAAAGGCGGGCCTGCGGCGAATGAAGGTGTTGCGATTGCGAGTGAGGTGAGCAGCGCAACGGCAATACTCGCGCCGCGGTTGAGACGAACCATGGTCAGCTCCCTTGTTGTTGCGCGAAGTGCGCAAGTGACAACGGAGAGCTTCGGCCCGATGGTCCCGTTTGTTAACTAGAAAGTAACGAAAGTAATAGAGTAAATGAAGCAAAATCAACGACTAGCGTTGGCTCGTCGTTACAATCTGCGCAGAAAAGAGGGGTTTTTACAGCTCAGCTAAGCTGCATGGCCTTCAGCACGGCCTTTGTAAGCGCGGCCTGCGGAGCGCAAAGGCGCAGCGGCAAATCGAAATGATTGCTTTGGGGTTCATTCACGATTGCAACTTCTGAGCGCAGCGCCTTGCAGGCGGCGGCATAGCATTCCGACTGCCGAAGAAACTCGGTCGTCTCGCTGGTGCCATATGCGATGACCAAGGGCAGGGGTTTGGCTGGCAGGTGTTCAATCGGGGAGAGCGCTTTCGCGCCAACCTCATCGAGCTTGCACCACTCATTACAGTTGGACAGGCGCACGGGCTCCAGATCCATGAGCCCGGAGAGCAGGGAGGCTGATTGAATGAAGCCTTCCGGCAAGCCAAAGTTTTGCGCCCAGTCGCGCGCGATCATCATTCCTGTCAGATGTCCGCCCGCAGATGAACCGCAAACATGGATGCGCGCGGCATCGCCGTTGAATTCGGCGGCGTGTTCAACCGTCCAGCGCAAGGCGGCACGACATTGACGCACGATCTCATGCAGGCTGACTGCGGGCGCAAGCGCATAATTGATCGCGATGACGGCGCAACCAGCCTCCACAAATGTCTTTGCCATGAAGGAACTGTCGCGCGCATCCAGCATACGCCAATAGCCGCCATGGATGAACACGAAGATGGGCGAATGGGGTCTGGCAGCGGGGAAGATGTCGAGGCGTTCCGGCTCACTTGGCCCATAGGCTACATTCAGGCGGCAATCGAGCTGGCTGCGGGCCTCAGCGCTCAGGCGTGCATAATCCTCCATAAAGGGCGCGATATCTGGCACTGTCCCGCGCGCGCTCATCTGGCGGTTCAACTCGTCTTGATCCCAATGCCGATAAACGGGTGCGCCCATCTCAAACTCCGATGCGCCGCTCAATCTCGTGGCGGTCACGGGCAAGATCACTGGACGAGCCCTGCCAAACGACGCGGCCTTTCTCGATCACATGATGCCGGTCCGCGAGCTTCATCATTTCATCGAGATTGCGGTCAACGACCAGAATGGAAATGCCTTCGCTCTTGAGTGTGGCCAAGCATCTCCAGATATCTTGCCGGATCAGTGGTGCGAGCCCCTCTGTGGCTTCATCAAGGATGAGCAGCGAGGGATTGGTCATCAATGCGCGGCCAATTGCGAGCATCTGCTGCTCCCCACCCGATAGCGTGCCGCCCGATTGTCTGCGGCGTTCTTCCAGTCGAGGAAAGAGATCGAAAACACGACCGAGCGTCCAGCGCTGCGAGGAGCCCGTTCGATTGGCAGCAGTCGCGATGAGATTTTCCTCAACACTCAGGCGCACAAAAATCTGCCGCCCTTCCGGAACGAGGCCGATGCCCTGTTGCGCAATGACATGCGGACGCGCGCCAGTGATGTCCTTGCCTTCAAATGTCACGCTGCCGCCGCGCGGGCGGACAAGACCCATGATAGAGCGAATGGTGGTGGTTTTGCCCATGCCATTGCGGCCGATGAGCGTAACGGCTTCACCCTTGCGCAATTCGAGATCAATACCGAACAGGACTTGCGCAAGGCCATAGCCAGCTTGGAGTTGCGAGACGCTGAGCATCAATGCGCCTCCGTTCCAAGATAGGCTGCCCGCACGCGCTGGTCAGCGCGGATGATGTCTGGCGTACCACTCGCAATCAGCGCGCCATTGACGAGCACGGATATGCGATCTGCCAGAGCGAAGACAGCATCCATGTCATGCTCAACGAGCAGAATGGTGATGGTGCCGCGCAGTGCTTGCAAAATCTCAATCATGCGCGCGCTTTCCTGCGGCCCCATGCCAGCCATGGGTTCGTCCAGCACCAGAATGCGTGGCTGCATGGCAAGCGCACAGGCAAGCTCAACTTGGCGACGTTCACCATGGGAGAGGGATTGCGTCTCTTCATCGGCGCGATGCTGCAACCCCACTTTGGCCAGCGTCTCCAGCGCGGGGGCGCGCAGGGATGCATCACGTCGCGCATCGCGCAAGAAACGATAACTATGTCCCTGACGGGCCTGAACCGCGAGCGCGACATTATCGAGCGCAGAAAAATCCATGCAGAGCTGCGTGATCTGAAAGGAACGTCCAAGCCCCGCCAGTGCGCGGCGTGACACGCTCCACCGCGTTATGTCTGTGCCGAACAAGGTAACGCTGCCGCTATCAGACAGGATTTCGCCTGTGACCTGACCGATTAATGTTGTCTTGCCCGCCCCATTGGGGCCAATGATGGCGTGGCATTCGTTTTCCTGAATGTCGAGGCAGACATTATCGGTCGCGCGGAGCGCGCCAAATGTTTTCATCAGTCCATCAGTCTTGAGCGCGGGTGTCATTTAACCCTCCCGCGCAACAGGCCCCACACGCCGCGCGGTGCAAAAAGCGCGATCAGCAGCACAAAGGGCCCGAAAAAGACCTGCCAATATTCGGTCAGTTCAGACAGCCAATTTTCGACAAGGACGAAGATGGCAGCTCCGACAATGGGACCAAACAATGACGATACGCCGCCCATGATCACCATGACCATGAATTCACCTGACATCAGCCAGCTCATCATGTCAGGCGAGGCAAAGCGGTTGAGATTGGCCCAGAGCGCGCCTGACAATCCCGCCATCATTCCGGCAATGGTGAACGCAAGGAGGCGATAGCCATAGACCGAGAAGCCCAGCGCCTTCATGCGCCTTTCATTCGAGGCAGCACCGCTCAGCGCAAGTCCAAAGCGCGAGACGATCAAGCGCCATTGGACAAGCAGGCAAAGCGCCAGAGCGCCGAGGCAGACCCAATAGAACTTTGTTGCATTGGTGATGCGCTCGCCTGCAAAGAGATTGCGACTGCGCATCGAAAGCCCATCATCACCGCCATAATATTTCAGCGCCACGAAGATGAAATAGAGCATCTGCGCGAAAGCGAGCGTGATCATGATGAAGTAAACGCCCGATGTGCGCAGCGAAAGGGCACCGATGATCAGCGCAGCGATCCCACTCACCAGCATCGCAAGTGGCCACACGATCAGGGCTTCATTACTGCCGCTCCATCCAAACAAGGTCACATCATTGGCGAGATGGAAGGAGGCGATGGCGACCACATAGCCGCCAAGCCCAAAATAAGCTGCGTGGCCGAAGCTCACGAGATTGCCGCGCCCGATCAGGAGATCAAGGCTGAGCGCTGCGATGGCGAGGATCACCACGCGCGTCGCCTGCGTCACCACATAATTGCCCCCAAGATAGGGCGCGGCATAGGGCACCGCGATCAGCAGGGCGAGGATGATGAGGGAGAAGATCGTCTGGCGGTTGAGGCTCATTCTATTGCCCCACCGGGAAGAGGCCGCGTGGTTTGACCACAAGCACAATCGCCATGACGAGATAGATCATGATGGAGGCGAGGGCGGCGCCCAAACCATCTGCTATGGGTCCAGACAAATAGGCTTTCAGCAGCATTGGCGCATAAGCGCGGCCAAGCGTGTCGCACATGCCAATCAGCAAGGCGCCGATGAATGCCCCGCGTATGGATCCGATGCCGCCAACGACGATGACGACGAATGTGGTGATAAGCACTTGTTCGCCCATGCCCACTTGCACGGAGCGGATCGGCCCAACCATTACGCCTGCAAGTCCGGCGAGCAAGGCGCCCAAGCCAAAGACCAGCGTAAAGAGCGTGCCGATATTGACGCCGAGCGCCTCCACCATTTCGCGCTTGTCGGAACCTGCGCGGATCAACATGCCAAGCCGCGTGCGCGCGATGATGTACCAAAGCGCGAGTGCAACCACGATGCCGACCAGCATCACAGACAGACGATAGGTCGGATAAGGCAGGCCGGGTAGCACTTCGACAAAACCCGAAAGTGCCGCAGGCGTATCCATCATGACGGGCGCTCGCCCGACACCCCAGGCGATGATACCGTTAAAGAAGAGGATAAGCCCGAAAGTCGCAAGCACTTGTGAGAGATGATCGCGCGCATAAAGCGGCCGCACGATCAATAACTCCATGACAATGCCGATCAGGGCAGATGCAATGAGCGCAGAGGGCAGCGCGATCCAGGGATTGCCGAACTTGGCCGCAACAAGCGCGCCCGCATAGGCCCCCAGCATATAGAGCGAGCCATGGTCGAGATTGATCACGCCCATGATGCCGAAGACAAGCGTCAATCCGGCAGCGAGCAGGAACAGGGTGAGGCTGAGTTGCAGCCCGTTGAGAAGCTGCTCGATGAGGAGTTGCATGTGCTGATACCGGGGCGGCCTTGTTTAGCCGCCCCGATCATTATCAGAGCTTGCACTCGCTCGCATAGGCGTCGCCATGCGACTCAAGCACCTTGCCGGCGGTCGCGAGAGTGACCTTGCCGTCAGCGCCTTTCACGGCCTTCATTTCATACCAGTCCTGCACAGGGTGCTGGTTCTTGTTGAACTTGAAGGGGCCGCGGGTGAGCTTCACATCGGCCTTCAGCATGGCGGCGCGGAAGGCGTTCTCATCAAGCTTGCCGCCAGTGGCCTTCAATGCGGCGCCAATCAGTTTCGCCGTATCATAGCCCTGGCTCGCATAGACCGTAGGCTGACGGTTGTAGCGGGCAACGAAGCCCTTCACGAAAGCGTCATTCTCTGGATTCTTGAAATCCGTGTTCCAGTGCGAGGTCGAGGCAATGCCAAGTGCCGCATCGCCCACCGCTGCGGCGATACGTTGATCGAGTGAGGGGGCAGCAACCACCATCGGGATTTGATCTTTCAGACCCGATTGGCCCCACTGCTTGAGGAAGGCGATGCCTGTCCCACCGGGATGGAACTGAAAGACCGCATCGGGCTTGGCTGCGCGGATGCGCGCCATTTCGGCGGAGAAGTCGGTCTGATCAAGGCTCGTATAGATTTCCTCGATCACCTGACCGCCATACATGCGCTTAAAGCCAGTCAGCGCATCCTTGCCAGCCTGATAATTGGGGGCGAGGATGACCATGCGCTTGTAACCAAGCTTCTTGGCCAGTGCGCCAGCTGACTCATGCAGATTGTCATTCTGCCAGCTCGCAACATAGTAATTCTTGTGGCAGGCCTTGCCGGAGAAATTGGAGGGGCCAGCATTGGGGCTGATATAGATGCCATCATTCTCCAGAATGGTGGGCACCGTTGCCACTGCCACATTGGAGAAGATGATGCCGGTGAAGAGTTTCACCTTCTCGGCTTCAATCCATTTATCCACGATCTGCTTGGCATCACCAGGCTTCAGCTTGTCGTCTTCGATGAGCGTTTGCACGGGCACGCCACCCAGCTTGCCGCCTTCTTCGGCGATGGCGAGCAAGATGCCATCGCGCACATCTTCACCCAGATAGCCGCCGGGGGTTGAGAGCGTGGTCACAATGCCGATCTTGACGGGGGCTTGTTGGGCAAAGGCCGGAGCCGTCAGGGCGATAAGGGCGCTGGCAAGCGCCAGAGACTTCAGACGCATTCTATTCTCCACTCTCTCAGGATCGGCGCAGGGCCTCCCCGCCCATCATAGGCAAGGCTTGCGCTGGCGCAATCGGGGGACGCTTCAAAGATTGACCCAGCCGGGGGGCGGGGTCTTGCCGGGATGGACCTCGCCGCAGGCCTTGCAGGTCCGGGCCTTCTCGTCCGCATAGAAGGCCTCATAGAGGGGCGGCAGGTCCTTCACGATGTCCTTGACCTCGACCTCGATGCGGTGAACGAGGCCCTTGCAACTCATGCAAAACCATTCAAACCCATCCTTCATGCCGTTGACCCTTGGGCTTTCAACCACAAGACCGACCGAGCCGGGGATGGGGCGCTGGGGCGAATGACGCACATGAGGGGGCAGGAGGAACACATCCCCTTCGCGGATGAGGATGTCCTCATGCTGGCCGCGATCCACTGTCTTGAGGACCATGTCGCCCTTGAGCTGGTAGAAGAACTCTTCCACCGGATCATCATGGAAATCGACGCGCTGATTGGGGCCGCCGACCACCTGCACCACCATACCGGCATTGTCGGGAAAGAGCATCTTGTTGCCGACTGGCGGCTTCAGGAGATGCTGGTGTTCGCTGATCCAGGCCTGAAAGCTGAAAGGCTTGCGCATCACTTGATCTCCATCACAGCTTGAGGCCACAGCTCTTGAAGGCTGCGAGCGTTGCAGCCTTCTCAGCTTCGGTCAGGTTCAACATGGGGCGGCGCACGGGGCCGCCAGCCTGTCCCAGAAGCTCCTGCCAATATTTGGGATGTGCATGGGGTTTTTCGGGCGGGCGCGTCTTGCGCAGAGCTTCTCGCACGGGCTCCAGCGAGTCACGCACGGCTTTAGCCTTCGCCACCTCACCTTTGAAAGCCAAATCGGTATATTCCCGCATACGCAAATCGTTCTTCGTCTGCAAAAGATAGGGTGGCGACGAGCAGAGATAGAGCTGCCAGTTCAGCTCGACAATATTGTCAAACCATTCCTCTTCGCTCGATGTGGAGACGATCAGCTTGTCGCCTGCCATTTCGGTCAGGCGTACATACATGTCGCGCGGCACGGAATATTTGATCGCGACGATGTTGGGAATATCTGCGATGCGTGCGCAAAGCTCAGGGCTCATGAGATAGCCCGAGTCAGGATGGCTCCACATCGCGATCGCAAGGTTCACCTCTTCTGCGATCGTCTTGTAGTATTGATAGAGCGTCTCATCCTGTGAATGGGTGAAATGCAGCACAGGCGCATGAACGACAATCGAGGTTGCGCCGAGCTTTTCAGCGTGTTTGGCAAGCTCGATCACGGTTTCCATATTCTGGTCAGAGCAGGACATGATGGAGCCGGCCTTGCCGCTCGTTTCTTCCAGAGTGATCTCAAAGATGCGCTTCCGCTCTTCGAGGGACATGGAGAAGAACTCGCCCTGCTTCCCCGCCACGAAGAAGCCGTCAATCTTCAGATCATCCATCCAGTGCCGAAAATTACGGCGCACGGCTGCTTCGTCGATTGCCAATGTTGTGGGATCGAAGGGCGTGAGGGCAGCGGCCCAGATGCCACGCAGGTTCTCGCGTGCCCAGTCCTTGGCCTCATTGCGGCGAAATTTCATGCGTGTGGCTCCCGTTCTGCTCTATGCCTACGCCAGTGCGGGCCTTGCGTAAACTAACCCAAGAGACGGGTTTCGAACTTGTTTCAGCCCAGCGCGTTGGATGCCCATGGGAGAGCATAAGCAGGACGAGAAGAAGAAAGAGCCGCCGGAAAAGGAGCGCGCCAAAGACCACATGCCGCCGCCCGGTCCCCATGCCGATCCCCGCCTCACCAATCCCGATGCCACGCCCGGCGCGGGGGCGATGTCCGACCCTGAGAAGCAGGACGGGGAGGTGGATGGCGGGACGGGGTAGGTGACATAGAGAACGCCCCCCGCTTCTCCCGTTGGGAGAAGCTGTCAGCGGAGCTGACTGAGGAGGGGATCGGGGCTATGTAACGAAGGCTCGATCCCTCATCCGCCCGCACTGCGGGCACCTTCTCCCACTCCGAGAAGGGTGCGCTCCGGAAGTTATGTCCATACCTCGCCAGCACCTCATCCTCTTCGTCGTCTGGGCCCTTCTCGCTGCCGGCCTTGCCTTTGCGGCCTCGTCCCTTGCCTGGGGCGAGGTTTGGGCGGCCGCGATGCGGGCGACTCCTTGGCTCGTTGGCGTTGCTTTTCTCATCAACTTTGCCAATGCGCCCCTTTGGGGGGCCTGCTGGTACTGCCTGATGGGCGGCAAGCTGCGCTGGTTGAAGTTGACCGAGGTTCAAAGCGTGGTGCTGACCAGCGTGCAGGCCTTCTCTCTGCTGGGCGGTGGTGCAGCGGCCTGGGTGCTGGCGACAACGCGTTTGGGGCTTTCGCGCTCGCAGGCGCTCACTTTGTTGATGCTCGATCAACTGACCACAGGCCTCGTTAAAGTCATCCTCATTGCAGCGGCCCTCATGATCGTCCCAGCATCTCCGCTCCTGCATGTTGCCGGTGTCGCGATGCTGTTTGGCATGGGTGGTTTCCTCGTCACCCTCATTGTGGCGAGCAAGTCGCGGGATCGCATCCTACATTTCGCCGAGCGCTTCCCTTGGCTGCATCATGTCGCGGAATGGACCCAGCATCTCGCAACGGTGCGCAGCTTTCGATACATGTCAGGCGCTGTCATTTTCATGCTCATCCGCCGCGTGGTCGAGGGATTTGCAGGTTGGCTCGTGGCATTGGCTTGCGGCATTGATGTGGGGCCGGAATTCATCGCGTTGGTAATTGCATCACTCGCCATCGTGACGATCATCCCCTCACCACCGGGCAATGTCGGCCTTTATGAGGTTGCGGTGGTTGCGGCCTATCAATGGCTCGGCGTTGCGCCTGAGCCGGCGCTGGCCGCAGCGCTCTTGCAACATGCAGTATTGCTCATTCCTGCGCTTATTCCCGGCGCGCTGATTGCGCTCTTCGTGCCGGGCTATGCGCGCCGCGATCAGCGGTAAGAGAGCGCTGCTTCCAGCACGCGCTTCGAAGCAAACCCATCGGCAGGGTGAAGCCTCGCTGCTTTCTGAAAGCGATGGATTGCCTCACGCGAAGACGGGCCAAAGCGCCCATCAATCTTGCCATCATAAAAGCCGTGACGCGTGAGGGCTTGTTGCAGCTTCAAGCGGTCAGTGCGCTCCAAGATGCGAAACTCTTTCGGCCAGCTTCTCGTGATACCGGGGCGGCCTTCGATGCGCTCACTCAAAACACTGAGCGACAGCGCATAAGAATCCGAGTTGTTATATTGCTTGAGCACGAAGAAATTCGACGTGATGAGAAAGGCCGGACCTTGCGCGCCTGCGGGTGCGAAGAGACTTACTTTCGCATCAGCAGGCAAAGAAGATTTGACGCCCTTGGCTGCGAAATTGCGAACGCTCTCGCTGAGCGTCTCCCATGCAAAGCCGCTTGGCACATCAACGGCTACACCCCAGGGCAGCCCCTTCTGCCAGCCTTCCTGTTTGAGGAAATTACCGATCGAGGCGAGCGCATCTGGAATATTGCTCCAGATATCCGGCGCATTTTTGCCATCGAAACTGACGGCATAATTCAGATAGGCTGAAGGCATGAATTGCGGATGGCCCATTGCGCCTGCCCAAGAGCCTTTGAGCCGTTCACGCGGCACGACGCCACGCTGCAACAACAGCAAGGCAGCAATGACTTCACGGGTAAAAACGGGATTATCCCGCCGCGCGTAAGCAAGTGTGGCAAGTGAACGCAACACATCCCGTTCGCCATGCGCGCGGCCATAGTCAGTCTCGATCCCCCAGACTGCCAAAATGATGGATGCAGGCACGCCACTTTGCGCTTCGATGCGGGAGAGCTGTACGCGCCAATGCTGCGCGAGGTCTTGCCCCTTCTTCACACGCGCAGCATTCACCGCGCTTTCGAGATAGTGCTGGATTGTGCGCTCAAACTCAGCCTGCCGCGTGCCACTTCCCATCAAACTCTTGTCGGGTGTCAGTGCGCGCAGTGTCTCAAAGGTCGCTCGCGACACGCCAGCCGCCTGCGCCTGTGGCCAGAGTGTTTCGAGAAAGCGTACGAAACCATCTTCCCGCGCAAAGGCGGGCGCGCAGACAGCGAGGCTTGAAAGAACGAAGGCGCGGCGGGTCGTGGTCACGAAAACTCCGGCAGATACATCTCTTCAGGTGTCACCACGCGTGGTGAGATGCCTTGCTCACAGACATATTGACCAAGAGCTGTCAGCGTCGGCCGATTGGCTTCAACCCCATAGCTCCACCAATTGTCCCCGAAGCATTGCCATAACTCTTCGACGTGATGGAGCAGCCACGGCAGCCCAAGTCGTAGCGCATCCGTGTCATAAAGCTCATCCAATGCGAGCGCACGCGCATCCTCGAAGGCATTATAGAGCGAGCGCGCAATCCATGGATGCTGTTGCCATGTCGTTTTCTTCAAGGCGAGCGTATGCATGATCGGGAAAATGCCGGTCTTTTGGTAATAGTCCTTTTCCGCCTGCTTATAGTCAGGGAAAAGGCGCTTGATCTTGGGCGAGCCTTTCAGAAAGCTCGGTGGAATATAGATCGAGATCAGCGCATCAATGCGGTCTTCGGCCAGCATCTTTTCGAGCGTATCACCTTCGGGCACGAAATCGAGCTTTACATTGGCGGGCAGGTTGAGCGGGATCAGCGGCGTTTCGGTTGGCTTGTCGAGCCCGCCCATGAACCAATGCATCTCATGCTGCTTGACGCCATATTCGTGTTCAAGCATTCCCTTCATGAAGGTCGTCGCGGTAGCGCTGAATTGCGTCGTGCCGACACGCTTGCCGCGCAGATCTTCCGGGCGTTCGATGCCGGAGCCAACGCGTACATAAAAACAGGAATGGCGGAAGATTTTGGAGATCATCACCGGCACGCCAACAAAGGGCGAATTGCCTCGCCCGATGAGGCTCGCATGGGAGGCGAGTGAAATCTCGCTCGCGTCAAACTCGTGATGCTCCAACATGCGTGGAAACATCTGCCGCGGACGCAGCACTTCGACATTGAGCTTGATACCTTCGGGTTTCACCCGACCATCAATCAGGGGGCGCGTGCGGTCATAGTCCCAGCAGGCAAGTGTCAGCTCCAAATCAGCCATGATTAACCCTCCCATTTGGACAGCTTACTGGGCATGAGCCCCGCTAGGCCACCCCTTCGCCTTGGGAATGCTTTACTGTGCCGGCTCAATGGTCCGATTCGAGGGCGCGGGAGCAATGGCGACTTTTCCCTATCGCAGGGTTCACTTCATCGGCGTGGCGGGTGTGGGTATGAGCGCCACGGCCCTTTTGCTGCGCGACAGCGGAGTGGCGGTGACAGGGTCGGATGAAGCCATCTATCCGCCGATCTCCGATGTGCTGAAGGCCGAGCGGCTTGATTGCCGCAGCCCTTATGATCCGGCCAATATTCCCGAAGGGGTCGATTGCTTCGTCATCGGCAAGAATGCGCGGCTTGTGCCGCAATCGAATACGGAAGTGGCGGAAGCTTTCCGACTGGCTGGATCTGGACGGGTAGCGATCCTGTCTTTTGCGCAAGTGCTGGGCCTGTTGTCGCAAGACAAGCAGGCGCTCGTCATGGCGGGCAGTTTCGGCAAGACGACAAGCGTGTCGCTGATGGCCCATTGCATGATCGAGGCGGGCCTTGATCCGTCTTTCATGATTGGTGCGGCCCCTCTGTCCCCGCCCAAGGCCCATCAGATCGGCAGGGGTGATTTCTTTGTGCTGGAGGGCGATGAATATCCCTCCTCGAACACGGATGATCGCTCGAAATTCCTGCATTATCACCCAAGCCATCTCATCCTGACGCCGCTGGCGCATGACCATGTGAATGTCTTTCCGACGGTGGCGGATTATCTCGCGCCCTTCCACAAGCTCATCGACATGGTGGAAGAGGGCGGTACCATTCTCGCGGCTGTGAGTGGCGAGCTGAGCCGGGGCTTTCTGGAAAGTGTGAAGCGCCCGCTTGTCACCTTCGGGGTCAAAGAAGGCGAGTGGCAGGCGAAGGATGTGGTCCTTGCCGAGCGCAGCCGCTTCACCCTGACCCATAAGGGTAAGGCTCTGGTGGAGGTCGAGACCTCGCAGCTCGGCCTGCACAATATTGAGAATATGGTCGGGATCGGTGCCTTCGTGCTCTCGCGCGAGCTGATGAGCGCTGAGACCTATGCCAAGGCGATGGGCAGCTTTAAAGGCATTCGCCGCAGGCTCGATCGCAAATCCGACAGGACGGTGGTGCCAATCTATGAGGGTTTTGGCTCATCCTATGACAAGGCCCGCAGCGCGATTGCAGCCATGAAGCAGCATTTCCCCGGCCGTCGCCTGATCGGTGTCTTCGAGCCCCATACCTTCAGCTGGCGCAACCGCGCGACCCTTCACTGGTATGATGATGCCTTTGAGGGTTGTGATGAGCTTCTGGTCTATGAGCCTGCAACGCAGGGGGCTGGCACCCATGATCAGGTGACGCAGGCCGAGATCATTGATCGGCTGCAACAGGCCGGATTCCCCGCTATTCCGGTTCATTCGGCGGAGGAGGGCGTGGCCGCTTTGCAGTCCCGGATGAAGGGCGATGAGGCGGTGATCCTGCTCTCTTCCGGCAATTTGGGCGGGCTGATCGAGGCGGTTCCAGCCCTGTGCGAGCGCAAATGGCCCAACGAAAATGCGGTATCCTAATACCCTACCCAGAAAAGCTCGATTTTTCGGGCCTTTTCGCGTTGTTTGGCATTGACAGAGTGGCTTGGTCTTTCTAGAAACCGGCCACCTTCGGTGCGGGGCAAAGTGCTTCTCGCCGTCCAAACAAGGAAGCCCATCCCATGTTCGGGAAAACCACAGTCACGAAAACCGCTGATGTGGAGAAGAAGTGGGTGCTGATCGACGCGCAGGGTCTCGTCGTCGGCCGCCTCGCCACTCTCATCGCCATGCGCCTGCGCGGCAAGCACAAGCCTTCTTTCACCCCTCACGTTGATGATGGCGACAATGTCATTGTGATCAATGCTGACAAGGTGGTGTTCACCGGCCGCAAGCTGCAGCAGAAGAACTACTATCACCACACCGGCTTCATCGGTGGCATCAAGGAACGTTCGGCCAAGTTCATTTTGGAAGGCCGTTTCCCTGAGCGTATCGTGGAGAAGGCTGTCGAGCGTATGCTTCCCCGTGGCCCTCTCGGCCGCCAGCAGCTCAGCAATCTGCGCGTCTATAAGGGTGCAGAGCATCCCCACGTCGCCCAGCAGCCGACCGTCCTCGACATCGGTGCCCTCAACCCGAAGAATAAGCGGAGCGCCTGATAATGGCTGAGACTCTCTCCTCCTTGCAGGATCTCAAGGCCGCCACTTCGGCTTCCTCCGAGAACAATGCTCCTGTGCATGTCCAGAAGCTCGACAAGCTCGGCCGCGCTTATGCGACCGGCAAGCGTAAGGACGCTGTCGCTCGCGTCTGGATCAAGCCCGGCTCTGGCAAGATCACCGTCAATGGTCGCGATGTCGAAGTTTACTTCGCTCGCCCCGTGCTGCGCATGATCCTGCGTCAGCCGCTCGAAGTCGCCAAGCGTTCCGGCCAGTATGATCTCATGATCACGGTCGCCGGCGGTGGCCTCTCCGGTCAGGCTGGTGCGGTTCGCCACGGTCTCGCCAAGGCGCTCACCCATTATGAGCCCGAACTTCGCCCCGCGCTGAAGCGCGAAGGCTTCCTCACCCGCGACAGCCGCGTGGTCGAGCGTAAGAAGTACGGCAAGAAGAAAGCTCGCCGCAGCTTCCAGTTCTCGAAGCGCTAATCGGCTTCTTTCGACACCAGCAATCAGGGGCGCGGCTTTCGCGCCCCTTTTTGTTTGCGTGGTCCAAAGCTGTTGTTACTTCGTGAAGTAAGGCAATGAGGTTTGGTTGATGTCTGACACGAACGCGCAAATCCCTTCTGGTGCCAAATGGCTGGGCTTTTCTGGGCTCATCCCCTTTGTTGGCTGCGCACTTGCTGTGGCGCTCGCGTCTGAGCCTTACAAGAGCTTTGCACTCAGCCTGCTGCTGGGCTATGGCGCGGTCATCCTGTCCTTTCTCGGCGGCGTTCATTGGGGCTTGGCGATTGCACCGGGTGCGGCGCAATCCGATCTCACCAAGCAGCTGGCTCTCAGCGTCATCCCATCCCTCATCGCCTGGGCGGCGCTCTTTTTACAGGACCGACCGTCCTTGATCGTGCTCGCGCTGTCCATCGCGCTGGTGCTGATCATTGATCGCATCAGCGTGCGCGAAGGGCGCGCACCTTTGTGGTTCATGGCGCTGCGGCGCTATCTGAGCATTGGCGCGATTGCGTCTTTATTGCTCGCAGCTTTCATCTGAGGAGAGTGAGATGCCGTCGATTTATGATTTCACCATGAAGAGCATCACCGGTGAGGATGTCTCTTTGGAAAAATTTCGCGGCAAGGTTTTGCTGATCGTCAATGTTGCGAGCAAATGCGGCCTCACGTCGCAATATGAGGGGCTCGAAGCGATCTATCGCAAATATAAAGATCGCGGCTTTGAGGTGTTGGGTTTCCCTTGTAATCAGTTTGGTGGTCAGGAGCCCGGTACCGAAAGCGAGATCGCGCAATTCTGCACGACCAATTACGGCGTCTCATTTCCGATGTTCGCCAAGATTGATGTGAATGGCGCTGACCAACATCCGCTCTACACATTTTTGAAAAATGCGAAGGGTGGCATCTTTGGCGATGCGATCAAATGGAACTTCGCCAAGTTCCTCGTTGATCGCGATGGCAATGTGGTGGAGCGCTATGCACCGACCACTGGCCCGGCTTCTGTGACGGACGATATTGAGCGCCTGCTTGGCTGATCACAGTTCCAGTTTCGCGTAAGCCTCCGGCCCATGCCATGGCGCGCCGGTGAGAAGATGGCTCAACAGCTCTGCACCATCGACAAGGCGCGGGCCGGGGCGTGCGAAGAAGGCGTTGGAATCGACCACATAGACTTCGCCTGCCTGCACGGCGGGCAAGTCCTGCAAGCCCTCATAGTTTTTGAGAAGCTGCGCCTGCTCAATGGCCTGCGGCAGTGGATAACCGCAGGACATGATGAAGATGTGCTCCTGCCTGAAGGCGCGCACGCGCTGCCAGTCGATGCGGATTGACTCGTCGCCCTCACGCCCAAGCCCTTCATCACCTCCTGCAAGCCGCATCATTTCGGGTATCCAGTGACCTGCGCAAAAGAGCGGATCAATCCATTCGACGCAGAAGGTGCGCGGACGTTGCGGCAGCGTGCGGCTGCGCGCTTCAACGGCTGCCATGCGCTGATCCCAGTCGGCGAATAAGGCTGTTGCACGCTGTTGCACGCCAGCCGCATCCGCCAATTCGCGGATATTGTCTTTCACCCCCTGCAATGTGCGCGGCGTCATCCAGATGAGCTTGGGCTTATTCGGCAGCACCATCACCGCGCGCGACAATTCATTACCGGAGGGCGCGCAGACCTGACACAGATCTTGCGTCAGGATGATGTCGGGTGCGAGATCGAAGAGTAGCTGCTCATCAATCTCGTATAGCGTCTTGCCCTCGCGTAATCGCGCCGAGACAGCCGCATCAATTTCAGCTTGCGATAATCCTTCCAGCGCAAGGGCAGGGCGCACGATTGGTGGAAGCGCCTTGGCTGCTTCGGGGAAGTCGCATTCATGCGTGACGCCCACAAGCGCATCGCCAAGACCGAGCGCATAGACCATTTCGGTCGCGGAGGGGAGAAGCGAAACAATACGCATCAGCTCACCGGAAGCAGATCGAAGAAAGCATATTTGCCATCGCGCATCATCTCCCCGCGCGTGAAGGCAACGGGGCGCTGATAGGTCGGGCCATTCCACACGAATGTATGGAACTCGCCATTCTCGCCGCAGGGATCAATTTCCGGGGGAAGATCATTCAGCAGTTGCGCATCATAGCTGCGCCCAGCGAAAGAGGCATCAAGGCGGGTCGTATCAACGCAAACAAGCACGGCTTGAAAGCCAAGCTCAATGACGCGTTGCGCGAGTTGTTTGGTGTTGCGGCCCCATAAGGGATAGAGGCCCAACATGTTGCCGCGCTTCAGCAAGGCGTCGCGATAGTCGCGAATATCCTGCAGGAAAAGATCGCCATAGATGACATGTCGCGTGCCGCGCGCGTGATGGGCTTGCCAATGGGCAAGCGTCCCTGCCTCATAAACGTCATTGCTCGGATTTTTTGGCATCATTACCTGCTCAAGTGGCAGGCCGAGGCAGCGCGCCTGCTCTTCCATCAGCACCATGCGTACGCCATGGGAGGTCATGCGCCCCGTGCCTTCAACGCCTGTTGCCACAAGCGCGTCGATTTTCGGGTGGCCCATTTGCAGGGCTTCATGAAGGGCCAGATTGCAATCTTTGCCACCGCTCCAGGAGACAAGAGCATGGGGCGGCTCAGTCGTAAAAGTCATGGGTGCAAACCTCATCCAATGATCTTGCTTTAGCATGGGGCCCAGCCGCCTCAAGGCCAAACTTGCGTCTGGTGGTCAGCTGCGGCAAAAGTCGGGCACTAATTGGAATGGAGGCTGATTTGGCTTTGACGAAACGCTTCGTTCTGGCGGGGGCTGCTGCTCTTGCCCTCATCGGTGCCGCACCAGCGCATGCGCAGGGTTTCGGAGGTGGCAAGCCTGTGACGATCCTTGTGCCTTTCGCACCCGGTGGTGGCACCGATATTCTCGCACGGGAGCTGGGCCGCCTGCTCAATGACACGCTGAAGGCGAATGTTGTGATCGACAATCGCGGCGGGGCAGGTGGGGCTCTGGCTGCGCGTGCCGTCTCGACCGCTCAGCCAGATGGCACCACGTTGCTCTTCGTCACCTCAACTTTCGTGACAACGGCCGCAACGCGCCGCACCTTGCCCTATGATGTGACGAAGGATTTCACCCCCGTTGCGATGTTGGGTCGCGGTCCTTTGCTCGTAGTTGCCAGCCATCAGTCAGGCTTGAATTCAGTGCGCGACATTGTGGACCGCTCCAAGGCGAAGCCTGACTCGCTGAATTATGTCTCCTCTGGTGTGGGTGGTATTCTTCATCTCGCGACAGAGCTGTTCAAGCAGAAGGCCGGCATCGCCATGACGCATGTGCCTTACAATGGTAGCGGCCCTGCGGTGATTGATCTTGTGGCTGGACGTGCAGAAGTCTTTATCTCCACAGTCCCGACCATTCTGGGTCAGGTGCAAGGGAAGAATGTGAAGCTGCTTGGCGTCACCAGCGACCAACGCTCCCCGCTCTTTCCCGATACACCAACTCTGGCAGAAGAAGGTCTGCCTGGTCTCAATCTGGAAACGTGGTGGGGTATTGTTGGACCGCCCAACATGTCTGAGGCTCTTGTCCAGCAGCTCAACGCGGCTATCAATGAGGCGGCGGCCGCACCCGCGATGCGCAAGCGCTTCGAGGAAGAGGGCGCTACCACATTCCGCGGCAGTGGCAGTGATTTCGGTAAGGCGCTGAAGGTCGAATTCGACAATTGGCGCAAGGTGGTTGAGGCGGGTAACCTCTATACCAACTGATCAATTGCCTTTCATCAGCTCCTCATGAAGCGCCCGCGCTGCCGCTATGTCAGCTGCGGGCGTTTTCATGATGCGTGCGATTTCGCTGCTCAGTTCAGCTCCACTCATGGGTGAGATCAGGATATTTGCCTTGCGGACTTCCTCCTGAAAGGCTGGATCTGCGATCGTCTTTGCGAAAGCCTCACGCATGATGGCGACCTTGTCGGGCGGCGTTCCGGGAGGGAAAGCCAGCGCTCGGCCAATCGTGCCAGTGGAGGCATAAATCTCCATCAGTGTCTTGTGAACACCGCTGCCAAATTCAGTCATGGCAGGAACATTGGGATAGTCGGGCAAGCGTTTCGATGCGATCGCAAAGAGAGGGACGAGATCGCCGTTCTTTAATTTCTGGCCTTGGGTGGTCACCGCATTCGCCAGCGTCATGCCAGAACCATCAACTTCACCGCGGTCCATCGCGATGGAAATGTCAGATGCGCCCGGATAGCCGCCGATGATCTTGAAACGGGTCTGTTGCAGGCGGTTGAGCAGGAGCGGTGTGAGCGCAAAGATATTCCCCACGCCAGTTGCTCCCAATGTCACCTCGCGCTTTTTGGCATCGTCGAGCGTTGCGATTCCAGATCGTTTCGTCATCAGGGTGACGGAGTCGGCATCGGCAAAACGGCCGATCCATTGATAATCTTGTGCGTTGAACTTCGCGTCCTTGTTCAAGATGCTTTCGTAAAGTACCTCAGCGTGAACAAGATGCATCAGTGTCCCGTCTTTGGGCGCGACATTGAAGGAATAGTTCAGGCCCACCAGCCCGCCCGCACCCGGCATGGATTGCATCACAAGATTGGGATTACCGGGGATGAATTGGCGCATATGGCGCGCAGCCAGCTGGGCATAGAGGCTGTAGGTTCCGCCGACCCCGGCCCCGATCAGGATGCGCACATCTTTGCCCTTGTAGAAGGGTTCTGCCGTTTGGGCTTGGGCGGTCAAGGGCAGGCCGAGCAGAGCCAGAAAGGCCAAAAGGTAGCGCAACTTTGATCCTCCCCCATTTATCTGCCCAGTATGACATGGGAGCGGGCAGGGGCAAGGCAGGTAGGAACAAAATCTCGTCAACCATGTCAGAGGGAAGCGGCGACCACCGCCATGTTTTCGCCGCTTGGCGCTGGCAGAGCCTTCGCCGTCTGGCTATACATTCTGGCAGGGTGTCTGGGGCGCTTTACCGTTCATGACCAATCTTTCGCGTCGTTCCTTCGTTCGCTCTCTGGCGGCAGCCTCCTTGCTGCCGGTCTGGACCGCACAGGCCCAGCAGAAGAAGCCAAATGACAAACCTCCAAGCTTTGGCTTTGAGGATGTGCTGAAGCGTGCCAGAGAAGTCTCACTAAGCAGCTATGACGGAAGCTTCGCGCCCTTGCCGGAAGATCTTGCGAGGCTTGATTTTGATCGCTGGCGCGAGATCCGGTTTCCGCCGGAAAAATCCCTGCTGGGCGATACAGGCGGCCAGTTTCGTCTGCAGCTCTTCCATCTGGGTCATCTCTTCCACCGTCCTGTGACGATCCATGTTGTCACCAATGGCGTGTCAGAGCCGCTGCTGAATGTTGCGAAGCTCTTCGACTACGGCTCCATCAAATTCCCGAAGCCCCTGCCCACCGATCTTGGTGTGGCGGGCTTTCGCATTCACTATCCCTTGAATGATCTCAAGCGCGCGGATGAGTTTGTTTCCTTCATCGGTGCGAGCTATTTCCGCTGGCTCGGCCGGGATCAGAAATATGGTCTGTCAGCTCGCGGTCTGTCGATTGGGACAGGACGTCTCGACAATAAGGAAGAGTTTCCCTTCTTCAAGGAATTCTGGATCGACAAGCCCGGCCCGAATGCGTCGCAAATCACAGTTTGTGCCTTGCTGGATAGCCCTTCGCTGACAGGTGCTTTCAAATTCACGATGGAGCCCGGCCCGGAGTCGCCCATTGACGTTGAAGTCACTGTGTTCCCGCGTAAACGCACGGACTGGGTTGGTCTTGCACCGCTCACATCCATGTATTTCCTTGGCGAAAATGATCGCCATCTCAATGACCGGAACAAATATGACGAGTTCCGTCCTGAGCTGCATGACTCGGATGGTTTGCTGATTCACACGGCGGATGATGAGTGGATCTGGCGTCCCATTCGCAATCCCCTCATTCAGGAAGTGCATAACTTCCCTGTCAACAATGTGCGTGGCTTTGGCCTGATGCAGCGTGACCGAAATTTCGCGCATTATCAGGATATCGAGCTTTGGTATGAAGATCGTCCAAGCTACTGGATCGAGCCCGAGGAAGATTGGGGACCGGGGCGCATCGAGCTTGTCGAGCTTGCGACCAAGGACGAGACCTTCGACAATATCATCTGCGCATTTGTGACCGATGAGGTGTTGGAGCCGAAGAAGCCCTTTAGCTTCTCTTACAAGATGCGCTCCATGACAGATGGATTGCGTCTGCATAATCTTGGTTACACGCTCAATACATTCTCAGCACCCGCTTATGCCTTGGGAGCTGCTGAAGCGGTCGGTCGCAATACGCGTCGCTTGATGATCGACTTCGTCGGTGGGGACCTGCAATATTTCCTGAACAAGACCTCTGCCGTTGAAATTGTCACAACCTGTGAACGTGGCAAGATCTTCCGTCAGTTCCTCGTACCCAATCCGGCAGTGAAGGGCTTCCGCGTGATGCTGGACATCGAGGTTCATCCGACAGAGATCACCTATTTCACCTGCAAATTGCGCACAGGCTCGCGGGTGTTGACAGAGACTTGGTCCTATTCGTGGAAGGTCTATGATTTCTGATCAGCGGGGCCTCAGGAGCCCTGCATCAATCAGGCGTCTGTGGAAGTCGAGCACTTCATCTTGCCTGGTGCAGGTGAAGTAATGTCCCCGGCACAGTTTCATCAAATTCAGCCGCTCTTCATGTGAGGGTGGCAGAGGAAGTTTGGCTGCCTGAAGGATCAGGGACGGCAAATAGGCGACATCCACCGGCTCGTTGAGTGGCAATGCCTGCAGTTCAAAGCCGATGCCTTGCATCATGAAAGGCGTGATGAAGCCCGGCGATGAGGCAGGCAGTTTCACATCTTCAGCCTCGCGGTCTGCGGGAATGCCGAGCAAGGGCTGCGTTGATGTCGGATGATGGTCTCCATAGCCAATGATGAGAAAACGTTCGCCGGGAAATTTCTGCGCGAGATGGAGTTTCAACTCTTCGAAATCGCGATGCGAGATCCAAAGTCTGCGCAGATATTCATGGAGTTCACTACCCGGTCCATCGCCGCCCCCCGGCACGACTTCATGCGGCTCCAATGTGTCATTATAGGGCCAATGCGTGAACATGGTCTCGATGAAGGTGAAAGTGGGCGCCTTCGAGGTTGCCAGATGTGCTTCGAGGTGAGCCAGCGCATTCGTGTAATAGAAGCGATCGCGCACGAAGACATTCGGCGCTTTCTGATCTGCGGCATCGTAGATTTCAGGGATTCCAACGGAGCGGTAGAAGGGAGCTGCCGAAACAAAGCTCTTCAGCATCGGATAAAACAGGGCATTGCGATAGCCGCATTGTGCGAGGACTTGCGGTAGCGTCTCACCGATGCGGTTCAGCATAAAGGTATGGACGAAATTCCTCATGCCACCAAAGGCGCGGGTCGATAGTCCGGTCATGACAGAAAACTCTGTCAGCCAGGAGGCGCCACCATAAGTTTCGACCCGCAATTGATGGCTCTTGCCATCATCGGAGCGGAAGAAGTCATCGAGCTGCCGGTCATAGGTCAGTTGCGGGAAAAGAGCGGGCGCAAAGACAGATTCCAGATGGATGAGGATGATATGCGGCGGCCGCTGTTGCGGCGCACAGCTCTGCATGGGCGTTATGGCAGGCCGCTTCGCAGAACGTGCAGCTTCCACCATATCCGCCTTGATGAGCGCTGGAAGCGTTTCCCACCAGGAGGAGTAGAAGGACGAGAGATAGCGATCTTCCCAATAAAACTGGGTATGGCGCCGCTCTTCCTTTGTGGCGGATATCGCGATTGATAAAAACAGCCCAAGCATGAGGGCGAGGCCCAGCCTCTTGCGCTGCTTCAGCGCTGGCTCGATCCGGCGGGCAAGATGCAGGAGCCCTGCGGTGAGAGCGAGGATCGAAATTCCGCCGATGAGCCAGGCACGGTGATGTTCCCAGAGTGCGACAATGGGGGCTGTATCTGTTAGATGGAAGATGAGGTCATAGGCGTGAAACACCATATGATCAGCGCTGCGTTTCGCGCTTGAGATCAGGATGACCAGAGCGACGAAGCTTGCCACCAAGATTGCAGCACTGAGCAAGCGGCGCATTAAAAAGGCCAGCAGAAGCCACAGGGTCAGGGTGATGGCACTTGCATGGGCGATGATGTGCCACGGCCCTTCTTCGAGCAAGATATAGAGAGCGACGGGGCCGAGCAGGGCGCAGATTGAAGCCCAGATGATCTGCGTGTGATAACGCGATGCGAATAGAGATTGGGTCCCCATGTGATCAGTCCACACGGCCCGCAAATGGTTGGTGGTAGAACAGAGGCACTGCGCTTTTGGCTCCCGATCGGTGTCCCAGTCTAGGCCGCGCCGGGCCCGCTGTCATGTTCCGGTAGCCCTGGCGTTGACAGGACGGCTTTCGCGGGCGATTTGCTGGGCGAGGTGAATTGAGGAGCAGGCGCAATGGCCAAGGTTTTCATTGATGGCGAGGCTGGCACGACGGGTCTGGGCATCCGCGACCGGCTGGCAAAGATGCCGGCCATCGAAATGGTCAGCATCGCGCCCGACAAACGCAAGGATCCTTCCGCCAAACGCGACCTCATGGCCGAGGTGGATGTCGTGATCCTGTGCCTGCCAGATGATGCGGCCAAGGAGACTGCTGGCATTGTTGCCCAAATGGGCAGGCAAGCTCCCAGACTGCTCGATGCCTCGACCGCGCATCGTGTGAACCCCGATTGGGCCTATGGCTTTCCTGAGCTTTCCAGCGGCCAGAGCGAGGCCATTGCCAAGTCGGCACGGGTCGCCAATCCCGGTTGCTATGCGACTGGCGCCATTGCGCTGCTGCGCCCCCTGACCGATGCAGGGCTGATCCCCGCCGACTTCCCCATCACCATTAATGCCGTTTCAGGTTATTCCGGCGGCGGCAAGTCGATGATCGAGGCCTATGAGGCTCGTTCGGCTCCTGATTTTGAGCTTTATGCCCTTGGGCTTGAGCACAAGCACATGCCCGAAATTCTTGCCTTTTCGAAACTGACCCGGCGCGCGATTTTCGTGCCGTCGGTGGCGGATTTCCGTCAGGGCATGTTGGTGAGCATCCCGCTGCATCTCGATATGTTGAAGTCTGTGAAGGGGGCTGACCTCGAAAACGCGTTGCGTGCCCATTATGCGGGCCAACGTTATGTGCGCGTGGTGTCGGCTCCCGCATCTGGCAAGCTTGAGCCGCAAGCGCTGAATGACACCAACGACATGGAGCTGTTCGTCCTGCAAAATGAAACGCGCGGCCATGCGGTGCTGGTCGCGCGTCTCGATAATCTTGGCAAGGGTGCATCAGGGGCGGCGGTTCAGAACCTCGAACTGATGCTCGGCCTCTAAGGAAGCTCAGGCCTGCTTCTTCCAGGCCACGATGCGATTGGCTTGTGCGCCGAGTCCATCAATGCCGCAGGAGAGGGTCTGACCCGCCTTCAGATAGTTGGGCGGCGTACGGCCCATCGCGACGCCGGGGGGCGTGCCGGTCGTGATCACATCGCCCGGATCGAGCTGCATGAATTTCGACACATAAGAGACCAGCGTCTTCACGCCGAAGATCATGGTCTTGGTGTTGCCGGTCTGCTGGCGCGTGCCATCGACATCAAGCCACAGATCGAGTTTTTGCACATTGTCGATCTCGTCGGGTGTAACAAGCCATGGACCAAGCGGGCCGAAGGTTGGGCAACCCTTGCCCTTGCCCCACTGACCGCCCGAACGCTCGACCTGATATTCGCGCTCTGACACGTCATTGCAGACGCAGAAGCCAGCGACATAGTTCAGCGCATCGCGCTCGCTCACATGCACCGCCTTTGTGCCGATGACGATGGCGAGTTCCACCTCCCAATCGGTCTTTGTGGAGCCCTTGGGGATCATGATGTCGTCATTGGGGCCAACAATGCAGTTTGGTGCCTTGTTAAAGATGATCGGTTCGGCGGGAATTTTCATGCCTGCTTCTGCCGCATGATCCGCATAGTTGAGGCCGATAGCGATGAAGTTGCCGGGCTGGGCAACGCAAGAGCCAAGACGCGGCGTACCGCGCACCACAGGGAGCGAAGAGATGCGCTTTTTGGCGATCGCATTCATATGCTTGGGCGAGAGATAGTCGCCTTTCAGATCAGGAATGACGCTGCTCAAATCACGGATCTTGCCGTCAGCATCAATGAGGCCGGGCTTTTCTTTGCCCGGCTTGCCAAAACGAACGAGTTTCATGGATCAGCCCCTTGCTGAGTGATGGTTGTCGAGGTTACGCGAGAATAGTCGCGCGGAGCAAGCCTCAGCGAGCTGGCTTATAGGGTCCAAGTGCCTTCAAAGCCGCATCGACAAAGCTCATATCGACGAGCTTTTCGACACTGGCGCTAGCAGGCACATCGCCGCGATCCTTGAAGAACTGCAAATCGCGCTGCATGCTTTCGACATTCACCTTGCCGTCAGTCGAGACAGCATGAGGATAGATGCCACGGATCTGCTCCACCTTCATATTGAGGTTCTTGGACAGGATCGCCAGCACCTCTTCCGCCTTGGGGGTCTTGGCCCATTGGCCGTTCTCAAGCGCGTCATTGTAGTCACGAATACCGCGCAAATAAGCCTTCATGAATCGTGTGGCCACTTCCGGGCGTTCGCGGGCGAATTTATCGCCATAGAAGACCATCGAGATCTGATTGTTCTTGTAGAAGTCCTCGGTTGACTGCCAGCGCACGGCATCATTTGAATTAGCGAGAGCCGTGGCAAAAGGCTCAATCATGATGGCGCCATCAATGGCCTTGTTGCGCATTGCGGCCATTTGCTGCGGGAAGCCGAGAAACACCATTTCGACATCGTTGAATTTCAGTCCGCCTTTTTTCAGCGCTTCATTGAGCACCGACATGGAGGTCACACCCGGCGCAGCGGCAGCAAATTTCAGCCCCTTCAGATCTGCATAGGTTTTGACGCGACCGCTTTCCACCAAATCCTTGCGCAGTGTAAGAGTCTGGTACAGATAGCCCGGCGCCGTGCGGCCGCGATCCGCGACGACACGAATGTCGATCTTGCGCTCGGCTGCATTGTAGAGGCCGACTGAAGCAGCGCCGCTCCCCACATCAAGATCGCCCGTGCCAAGCGGTGCAATCATGCGCGCACCGCTGTCAAAGACGGTGATCTCGACATTGAGATTCTCGTCCTTGAAATAGCCCTTGTCCTTCGCGATCAGGAAGGCGACATCACCACTATTGCCGACAGCGCCGAGATGGACGCGATCCTGCGCCATGGCCTGCGTTGCAAAAAGCGCGCAACCCAAAGCAAGCGCGCGCGAGAACACAGTAAAAGCCATGTTTTCCTCCTGATCCAAAAGTTACGGCGGCTCACTATACTCGTGGCCGCCGTCTCGCCAAGCGCGATCAAGGAGAAATGAAGAGGCTCAGTCTTCCGAGGTCGCCGCCTCACGCACGTCCTTGCGTGGTTTCAGAATGACCGGGCGCAGCAGGAAAGAGGGGACATGATCTGAGAAGCCGACGGGAGGCCCATCATCCTCCTCATCGCGGCGGCGCCGGTCATAGCGGCGACGCTCCTGCGGCTGGGCCATGCGGTCCTCGCGCTGGGGACGGGGAGCGCGCTCAATACGGGGCTGTTCAGTGCCTTCCATCATGGGGGCTGCCACAGAGGCCGCTACTGGGACCGGATGGGAGGCGGCTTCTGGTGTGCGTTCGCGGCGCGATTCGCCACGGCCCTCACGGCGGGGGCCACGGCTGCGTTCGCCCCGTTCGGCACGTTCGCCCCGTTCGCTGCGCTCGCCACGGCCCCGGCGGGGACGGCGCTCTTCGCGACTGTCTTCGGTCTCGACAATGTCGTCCAGCGTTCCGCCGATCCAGTCGATCTTCTTGTTGATCAGCTTCTCGACGGCTTCAACGAATTTGCCGTCTTCGCGCGTCACAATCGTGAAGGCCACACCGGAGCGGCCGGCACGACCGGTACGACCGATGCGGTGCACATAGTCTTCAGAATGGATCGGCACATCGAAATTGAAGACATGGCTGACGTCAGGAATATCCAGGCCACGCGCGGCAACATCCGAGCAGACGAGCAGGTTCACATCACCCGTCTTGAAGGCATCGAGCGAGGCCATGCGGGCAAGCTGATCCATATCGCCATGCAGAGCACCTGCGCTGAAGCCATGCTTGGTGAGCGACTTGTGCAGGATGGCGACATCGCGCTTGCGATTGCAGAAGATGATTGCATTCTTGAGACCATCGGCCTCACGGATCAGCTTGCGCAATGTTTCGCGTTTCGCGCCGCCACCAGCCGAGGCAACGAGGCCCTGCGTGATGGTGGTTGCCGTTGAAGAGGCACGCGCCACTTCAACCCGCACCGGGTTGCTCAGGAATTGCTCCGTCAAGCGTGTGATTTCCGGCGGCATGGTGGCTGAGAAGAACAAGGTTTGGCGCGTAAATGGCACCAGCTTGCAGATCTTCTCAATGTCGGGGATGAAGCCCATGTCCAGCATCCGGTCGGCTTCGTCGATGACAAGGATTTCAATCGCTGTCAGCAAAAGTTTGCCGCGCTCGAAGAAGTCCAGCAGGCGGCCTGGCGTCGCGATGAGAATATCAGCACCGCGCATGATCTTGGCTTCCTGATCTCCGAAAGAGACACCACCAATCAGCAACGCGACATTGAGGCGATGATTGACGCCATATTTGTTGAAGCTCTCTTCAACCTGTGCGGCGAGTTCGCGCGTCGGCTCAAGGATGAGCGTGCGCGGCATTCGCGCGCGAGCGCGGCCCTGTTCCAGACGCGAAAGCATCGGCAAGGTAAAGGCAGCGGTTTTGCCCGTGCCCGTCTGCGCGATGCCCAAAACATCGCGACCCTGAAGGGCGTGAGGGATGGCCTGCGCCTGAATGGGGGTGGGGGTTGTGTAGCCTGCGGCTTCGACGGCTGCGAGAACCTTCTCGCTCAGTCCTGTTTCTTTAAAGCTCATTCGTGGATTGCCTGGGGGCAGAGGGGCGCAGATTGACGCCGGCTGCTCTCTTCCCGCGTGTCCAGAATAACCTCGCTGCACGGTTTGCAACGGAATTGCCGGCGGGCACGCGGGGGCCTCACGCCAAGCGCCACCAGCAATACGAGCTATTTGCGGAAAGTCAATGGAATAGATGACTGAAGGGTCTCTATGTCGCCGGGTTTGCGGGCCTGTCCGGTGCAATGGTCAACACCCGGCGGGCGCATCAGATTGACCGGGGCTGAGCAGGTCGGGACATAGTCAATGCTATAGATGACGCGGGTAATCTCTTCGGCCGCGGGCTGGGACGGCACGGGTTGCGCCGCTGGCTCAATGAGCTGCGCGGCAATGCCCGCCACGGCAAGGCTGCCCATCACAATCACGAGCGCCTTTTTGCAAACAGCTTGGTTGACCGATTGAATGAGCATGGCCGCAAATCATGTATGATTGAAACGCAACCATTCTAGGGCTTGAGCGGTAAACACGGGGTTACGGTTCAGATATCGACCAGCTCCTGTTCAGCGGCAAAGCTCGCCCGCTCCTGAATGAAGGTGAAGCGCGCTTCAGGCTTATTGCCCATGAGGCGCTCGACCGAGTCTGCAGTCTCGCTGCGGTCCTCTTCCTTCACCACGACGCGCAGCAAGGTGCGCTTGCGCGGATCCATGGTCGTCTCCTTCAGCTGCGCGGGCAGCATCTCGCCAAGGCCCTTGAAGCGCGAGACCTCAACCTTGCCCTTACCCGTAAAGTAAGAGCGCATCAGCTCAGCGCGATGTGCATCATTGCGCGCATAGGCGGTCTTGGAGCCTTGTGTCAGCTTGTAGAGTGGCGGCACTGCGAGATAGAGATGCCCGCCCTCGATCAGCTTCGGCATTTGGCGATAGAAGAAGGTGATGAGAAGTGAAGCGATATGCGCGCCGTCCACATCGGCATCTGTCATCACGATAATCTTCTCGTAACGCAGATCCGCTTCCTTGTAATGCGAGCCTGAGCCGCAGCCCAGCGCCTGCATCAGATCAGCAAGCTGCTGGTTCTGATGCAGCTTCTCCTTGGTGGCTGATGCCACGTTGAGAATCTTGCCGCGCAATGGCAGCACGGCTTGATTGGCACGATCACGCGCCTGCTTGGCTGAACCACCTGCAGAGTCACCTTCTACGATGAAGAGTTCTGATCCCTGCGACGATGTGTTGGAGCAATCAGCCAGCTTGCCGGGAAGGCGCAATTTACGCGTGGCCGTCTTGCGTTGAACATCCTTTTCAGCCTTGCGGCGCAGGCGATCCTCAGCCTTCTCAATCGCCCAATCAAGCAGTTTGGAGGCCTGCGTGGGAGAGGCTGCAAGCCAATGATCAAAGGCATCACGCACAGTCTGATCGACAATGCGAGAGGCTTCCGTCGTCATCAGGCGGCCTTTGTTCTGGCCCTGAAATTCCGGCTCGCGGATAAAGACCGAGATCATCGCTGCGCAACCGCTCATCACATCATCACTGGTGACCGCAGAAGCACGTTTGGATTGGCCGATACGATCGGCGTGATCTTTCAGGGCGCGCAGCAGAGCCGTGCGCAGGCCCGCCTCATGTGTGCCGCCATCAGGTGTGGGGATCGTGTTGCAGTAGGAATGCACGAAGCCGTCATCATCGCCAAGCCAGTTCACCGCCCATTCAACTGAGCCATGTCCGCCCTGTTTCTCAACCTTGCCCGTGAAGGCCTGATCGACGACAGTGGTTTTTCCTTCGATGTCTTGTGCGAGATAGTCTTTCAAACCGCCGGGGAAGCGGAACACGGCTTCGGTGGGCACTTCGCTGAAGGCATTCAGCAAGGCCTGATCGCATTTCCAGCGAATTTCGACGCCGCCGAAGAGATAGGCTTTCGACCGTGCCATGCGGAACAGGCGAGCCGGTTTGAAATGCGCGCCCTTGCCGAAGATCTGTTCATCCGGACGGAAGCGCACCTTGGTGCCACGGCGGTTATTCACCTTGCCGAGCGTCTCAAGCTTG
Organism: uncultured Beijerinckia sp.; assembly: GCA_964557555.1. Taxonomy (GTDB): domain Bacteria; phylum Pseudomonadota; class Alphaproteobacteria; order Rhizobiales; family Beijerinckiaceae; genus Terripilifer. The sequence continues at coordinate 1,053 of CAZLBA010000019.1, read as the reverse complement.
GTCACCGGATGGCCGCGCTCGAAACATTGGCGGTAGAGGGTCTGGCCGCGCGCCACTTCCACTTCAAGTCGCTGTGCCAGTGCATTCACTACCGACACGCCCACGCCATGCAGGCCGCCGGATGTCTGATAGGCGCCGGAATCGAATTTGCCACCCGCATGAAGCGTCGTCATGATCACTTCGAGCGCCGATTTCTTCGGGAATTTGGGATGGGGATCAATCGGGATGCCGCGACCATTGTCGCTGACGGACAACCATCCGCCTTCCTCGACGTGCACCTCGATCCAGCTCGCATGACCGGCCACAGCCTCGTCCATGGAGTTGTCGATCACTTCGGCAAACAAATGATGGAGCGCCGTTTCGTCAGTGCCGCCGATATACATGCCCGGACGACGACGAACGGGCTCAAGCCCCTCCAAAACCTCAATCGAAGCAGCGGTATAGCCGCTTTCACCGGGCGTCCCCCCGCCAGCCTTGGGCGTGGCTTTCTGGGCCTTGGGCGGTGCGGGTTTGCGAGCTGAAGGGGCGCCACCGAAGAGGTCGCTATTGCTGGCCATGGGTCTCTGGGGGTCTCGATGATTCGGAAAGTCCACCCCTCTATGCCACGAACCGGGCCGAAATGGGAACGGAACGAAAACAGATTTTCGTGGGCATGCCTGAAAACAAATCCGGGCGCACGAGGCGCCCGGATCCATATTGCTGACAAGTTTAAAATTAGCAGGAGTAATACATGTCGAATTCGACGGGGTGAGGCGTCATTTCGAAGCGCATCACGTCCTGCATCTTCAGCTCGATGAAGCTGTCGATGAAGTCGTCGTTGAACACGCCACCCGCCTTCAGGAAGGAGCGATCCTTGTCGAGGTTCTGGAGAGCCTCGCGCAGCGAGCCGCAAACGGTCGGGATCTTCTTCAGCTCCTTCGGGGGAAGGTCGTAGAGATCCTTGTCCATGGCCGCGCCCGGATCAATCTTGTTCTGAATGCCGTCAATGCCGGCCATCAGCATGGCCGAGAATGCGAGATAGGGATTGGCAGTCGGATCGGGGAAGCGAACCTC
>CAZLBA010000018.1:8359-30002 GCA_964557555.1 uncultured Beijerinckia sp. | reverse complement strand
ACGCTGGCGGAATATGGGTTCCGCCTGCCCTCCTGCATGGATAATCGCCCACTGCGTTTTGAAGAATGGGACGCGATGCGTCCGCAATCGGTCCATGTCTCTGCGACGCCCGGCAATTGGGAGATGGAGCGCACAGGAGGCGTCTTTGTCGAGCAAGTCATTCGCCCGACTGGCCTCATTGATCCGCCTGTTGAAGTGCGCCCCGCCCGCGCGCAGGTGGATGATGTGCTCGGCGAAATTCGCGAGACGGCGAAGAAGGGCTATCGCACTTTGGTGACCGTGCTGACGAAGCGCATGGCAGAAGACCTGACCGAATATCTGCATGAGAATGGTGTGCGCGTGCGCTACATGCATTCGGACATCGACACGATTGAGCGCATCGAGATCATCCGTGATTTGCGCTTGGGTGCTTTTGATGTGCTCGTCGGCATCAACCTGTTGCGCGAAGGTCTCGACATTCCCGAATGCGCGCTTGTTGCGATTCTCGATGCGGATAAGGAAGGCTTCCTGCGCAGTGAGACATCACTCATCCAGACGATTGGCCGCGCAGCGCGCAACGTTGATGGCAAGGTGATCTTGTATGCCGATCAGATCACCGGCTCGATGCAACGCGCGATGGAAGAGACCAATCGTCGTCGCGAAAAGCAGCAGCAATATAATCGCGAGAATAATATCACGCCTGCCACGATCCGCCGTGGCATTCAGGATATTCTGGGCTCAGTCTATGAGCAGGATCATGTGACGGTTGATACAGGCCTCGTTGATGCGCCGACTGTTGGGCATAATCTCAAGGCAACCATCAGCGATCTTGAAAAACGCATGCGCGAAGCCGCCGCCAATCTCGACTTCGAAGATGCTGCGCGCATTCGCGACGAGATCAAGCGCCTGCAAGCTGTCGAACTCGCGGTCGGCGATGACCCGATGGCGCGCCAGCAAGAGGTCGAAGATCGCGCCGGCGCTTTCGCAGGCGAGCGCAAATATGGAAGCGCAGCAAACCTGCCAACCACACGCGCTCACAAACCCACCGACGCCGATATGGGCCCGCACAATTGGGGCGGCGGCGAAGCCCGCCCACGCAGCAGTGCGGGCAAGGGCGGGACGAGAGCCTTTAAGGGGAAGAAGCGCTCGTAAAGAGGCGTCTTCGTTCTGAGAGATTGTAACCCCTCATCCGCCCGCGCTGCGGGCACCTTCTCCCAATGGGAGAAGGGCGTCGCCCGCTGCGGCCTTTAAGCCTTCAGCTTCGTGCCGAGCTTCACAATCGCTTCGATGTGCTGGCGCAGCAGGTCACGGCCTGCCTCATCCGTGTAGCGCAGGTCGGCGTCGAACTTCTGCGCCGCATTCGAGATGTAAACCTGCGGATTGTTCACGCCATAGGCATTCATGCCCACCATGATCTGGCGCAGATGCCATTGGCCGCGCGACGTGCCGAGCAGGCCGGTTGCAACACCGACGATACCAAAGGCTTTGCCATCAAAAGGCTGGTTCGGTGCGCGCGACGCCCAGTCGATGGCGTTTTTGAGCGGCCCGGAGACCGAATAATTATATTCAGGCGTCGCAAAGAGCACCGCATCAGCAGCCGCGATCTGATTGCGCAGGCGCTGAACCGGGGCGGGGAAAGAACCCTCGTGACGCAGGTCTTCGTTGTAAAGCGGCAGATCGCCAATCTCTGCGATTTCGATGCTCACACCGGCGGGGGCAACCTCCTGCGCCGCACGCAGCACAGCCGTGTTGAAGGACTTCTTGCGCAAGCTGCCTGACAGCGCACAGATCTTGAACTGGCTCATTCCACTGTTCCTTCCCAAAAAATTCGTCCGACTGCCGCCTCTCTTTCACGGGCGGAGCTTCAGGGCAAGCGCCAAAACAAAAGGGCCTCCGAAGAGGCCCTTTCGCTTGTCTCTGAAGCTGCAGCGCTTAATGCGCGCCAGCCCAAACACGCTTCTTGGTGAAGTAGAGCAAACCCGCGAAGAGGAGGAGGAAGGTCATCACGCGGAAGCCAGTCTTCTTGCGCTCTTCCATCTTCGGCTCAGCCAACCAATAGAGGAAGGCGGTCACGTCCTTGGAATATTGCTTCACCGTCTCCGGAGCGCCGTCCGTATATTCGACCTGACCATCGCTCAAAGGCGCAGCCATGCCGATGCGACCACCGGGGAAGTAGCTGTTGTGGTTGGGATCCTTCGGATTGTCATAACCCAGAGCCAGCAGCGAATAGAGATAATCGACGCCATGCTCCTGATACTGGATGAAGGGATCCACCAGGAAAAGCGGGAAGCCGCGGCTATAGCTGCGCGCCTTGGCGATCACCGACAGATCCGGCGGCACCGCACCCAGAGTGGCCTTCGCCGCTTCGGGATTGGCATAGATCGAGGGCCAGCGATCCGCCGGGCGACCTGGACGCTCAAACATATTGCCGTCGTCACCGGGGCCATCCTTGATCTTGTATTCAGCCGCCAGAGCCTTGACCTGAGCTTCGGAGAATTCAGGACCGCCAGGCTGCGAAAGATTACGGAAGGCCAGACGCGAGGCTGAATGGCAGTTCGCGCAGACTTCGCGGAACACCCTGAAACCGCGCTGCAGCTGAGCGCGATCAAAAGTGCCGAAAGGACCCGCGAAGCTCCAGCTTTCGCGCACAGGCGTCTTGGCGTCAGAGGAAGCGGCCATGGCTGGCGCAGCATAGGCTGCGACAGCAAGCAGCGTGGCGAGACCGAGTGTCTTGAAACGGTTCATTGTTGCAGTCCCTCGGTTCAAGCTTTGGCGCTGTTTTTCAACACCGCATCCGCAATGGATGCAGGCACCTGTTTCGGTGTTTCGAAGAGACCGAGCAGGGGCATGATGATGATGAAGAAGGCGAAGTAATAGAGCGTCAGCAGCCGCGACGCCAACACATAGCCACCTTCAGCCGGCATGGCGCCGAGATAGCCGAGGCCAATGCAGGTCGCCACGAAGATCCAGAAGAAGACCTTGTAAACGGGGCGATACTTCGCAGAGCGCACGCGCGAGGTGTCGAGCCAGGGCAGGAAGCACAGGATCAGGATCGCGGAGAACATCGCCACGACACCGCCCAGCTTTGAAGGCACTGCGCGCAGGATCGCGTAGAAAGGCAGGTAATACCATTCCGGCACGATATGAGCAGGCGTCACCAGCGGGTTGGCTTCGATATAGTTGTCCGCATGGCCGAGATAATTCGGCACATAGAAGATCCACCATGCATAGAACATCATGAAGCAGACAATCGCGAAGCTGTCCTTGATCGTCGCATAGGGCGTGAAGGGCACCGTGTCGCGCGCCACATCCTTGACTTCGATGCCGTCGGGATTGTTCTGGCCGACCACATGCAGCGCCCACACATGCAGGACAACCACGCCTGCAATCATGAAGGGCAGCAGATAGTGCAGCGAGAAGAAGCGGTTCAGCGTGGGGTTATCAACCGAATAGCCACCCCACAGCCACACCGTGATGGACTCGCCCACCAGCGGGATCGCCGAGAAGAGGTTGGTGATCACCGTTGCGCCCCAGAAGCTCATCTGGCCCCAGGGAAGCACATAGCCCATGAAGCCCGTGGCCATCATGAGCAGGTAGATGATGACGCCAAGAATCCAGAGTACTTCGCGGGGCGCCTTGTAGGAGCCGTAATAAAGGCCGCGCAGCATGTGGATATAAACGGCGACGAAGAACATCGAAGCGCCGTTGGCATGGGTATAGCGAATGAACCAGCCCCAATTCACGTCGCGCATGATGTGCTCGACCGAGTTGAAGGCGTGATCGACATGCGGCGTGTAATGCATGACGAGCACGATGCCGGTGATGATCTGCGCCATCAGCATGAAGCTGAGAATGCCGCCGAAGGTCCAGAAGTAGTTCAAGTTGCGCGGCGTCGGATAGGCCACGAAGGACGAATGCACGAGGCCCGCGATGGGGAGACGCGCTTCGAACCAGCGACCGATGGCGCTCTTGGGAACGTAAGTGGAAGGTCCGCTCATGTCAGTTCTCTTGAAGAAGCGTTAGCCGTTGAGCGGGCTCTTCGCCCGCTCACGCGGACATCAGCCGATGGTCAGTTTGGTGTCGGAGGTGAAGGCGTAGTTCGGCACTTCGAGATTCTTCGGCGCGGGACCCTTACGGATACGGCCGGACGTGTCGTAATGCGAACCATGGCAGGGGCAGAACCAACCCTCATACTCGCCCTGATTGCCGAGCGGGATACAGCCCAGATGCGTACACACGCCGATGACGACGAGCCATTCGGGCTTCTTCACGCGCGCTGAGTCGGCCTGCGGATCGGGGAGTGAAGCAACCTGCACCTTGGCAGCCTCTTCAATTTCCTTCTTGGTGCGATGGCGCACGAAGATCGGCTTGCCGCGCCACTTCACAGTCACGCTGGAGCCTTCAGGAATAGCAGCCAGGTCCACTTCGAGCGGAGCGCCAGCCGCAACGGTCGAAGCATCCGGGCTCATCTGGCTGATGAACGGCCAGGCCAGCGATGCCGCGCCGACAGCAGCAGCTGCGCCGGTGGCGATGTAGAGCATATCTCTGCGGGTCGGTTCGACCGACGGTGCGTTAGCCACGATGGACCCCCAAACTTGTTTCCGCCGACCGGATCGGTCGAGGCGGCGGGCTTCCTTGATCAGTGCCGGATTCCGGCGCAAAGCGTGCGTATGCGGAGCGCCCGCACCCCGCAATGCGACCCATCGCCGCGAATGCGACAGCCCGGTTAGCCCAAGGCATTCCCCTTGAGTCCCGGAACTTCAGATGAGCGGGGGCTATTTCGCACCGTTCCGCCTGCTTGTCCATAGCGTCAGGCCGCTCAGCCACACCAGACATTTGGCGAGTCCGCCCGCGGGTGCTAGGCACGACCCATGACCCTCACCCTTGCCCTCTTCCAGCCCGATATCCCCCAGAATTGCGGGACTATGCTGCGCATGTGCGCCTGCCTTGGCGTCAGGGCTGCAATCATCGAACCCGCAGGTTTTCCCGTCAGCGACCGGCATTTCCGTCGGGCAGGCATGGATTATCTTGATGAGGTCGAGATCGCCCGCCATGCCTCTTGGGGTGCTTTTGAAGACTGGCGCGCCACCAGCGGCCAGCGCCTCATTCTCCTCACCACCAAATCCGCCGAAGCATACACAAGCTTTGCCTTCATGCCGGACGATATACTGATGGTCGGACGCGAATCGGCAGGTGCGCCTGATGAAGTCCATGCGGCCGCGGATGCGCGCCTCCTCATCCCCATGAAGCCGCATCTGCGCTCTTTGAATGTCGCCGTCAGCGCCGCCATGGTACTGGGGGAAGCCCTGCGCCAGACCTCAAGCCATTCGAAGGACCCCCTATGAGCCATTCCGACCTTCTGGAGACCCGCAAGGCAACGGCCCGCAGCTGGTTCGAGAGCCTGCAGTTGCGCATCATCAGCGCCATGGAGCAGCTGGAAGACGAATGCCCCGGCCCTTTCGCACGCCCTGATCTCAAACCCGGCCGCTTTGAATTCACCCCGTGGCAGCGCACCGATCACACAGGCGCGCCGGGCGGTGGCGGACGCATGGCGATCATTCATGGCCGCGTCTTTGAAAAGATGGGCGTGCATGTTTCAACCGTGTTTGGAACATTTGCGCCCGAATTCGCCAAACAGATCCCCGGCGCTGATCTTGACCCGCGCTTTTGGGCTTCAGGCATTTCGCTGATCGCCCATCCCTGGAATCCGAATGTTCCCACCGTGCATATGAACACGCGCTTTGTCGTGACATCGAAGGCATGGTTTGGCGGCGGTGGCGATTTGACACCTGTTCTCAACCGCGCGCGCACACAAGATCATCCCGATGCCATCGCCTTTCACAAGGCCATGGAAGAGGCCTGCACGCGCCATAGCGCAGTGGCTGATTATCCCCGCTACAAGCAATGGTGTGATGAGTATTTCTTCTTGAAACATCGCAATGAACCGCGCGGCATTGGCGGCATTTTCTACGACTATCTCAACAGCGCGGGAGATGCGAAAAACTCGAATTGGGATGCGGATTTTGCCTTCACGCGCGAAGTTGGCGACCAGTTCCTGAATGCCTATCCACAGATCGTGCGCAACAATTACGCAAAGGTCTGGAGCGAGGCAGAGCGCGATGAGCAACTGGTGCGGCGCGGACGCTATGTCGAGTTCAATCTGCTTTATGACCGCGGCACGATCTTCGGCTTGAAGACTGGCGGCAATGTGGACTCAATCTTGTCCTCCATGCCGCCGACTGTGAAGTGGCCTTGAAGATCAAGGCGCCTTCTCACCGAAGGTCCAGAGCTTATGGGCAGCGAAGTTCCAGCAGAACACGATGCCCGTCGTGATCACGCGCGCGATGAGATAGGGAATCTCAAGCTGGTCCGCCAAAATCCACATGAAGAGGCCGGTGAGCGAAAAGCCCACCGCCATCACGCTGGCAAAGCGCCATAGCGCCTGCATGTGGTTGCGCTCGGTTGAGAATGTATGGGCGCGATTGAGCAGATAATTGACAATGCCCCCGACAATATAGCCAGCCAAAGCACCCGCCACCGCACTCACATCAAAGACTTCACGCAACAGCACGAGCGTTGAATAGTCGGCGATGATCGAAATCACCCCGACCCCGAAAAAGGTGGTGAGTTGCCGGAAAAGCTGCATCAGCTTGGTCTAGACGCCCCTGCCCGCCTTGTCACCCGCGAGAATTGGCCGCAGTCGCCGCGCCAGCCTTTTCCACAAGCTTGGCCGGGCTGGCGCGAAAAGGGCGGCAGGTCGCACCCTCTTGTGCACTGCCACCCCTTCCCAAGCATCCGATTCTCGTCTAGTAGCGGGGGAACATTTCGGGCCGGGTCGCCTCCCGCTCGAAGCCCCTCAAGGCTTATGCCCTCACGGGTTTTCGTAAAGGACGCGCCGGGCCTTCCAAGGCCGATGACGCGGCCTTTTTTTGTGTGCCCAGCATCCCTTAGCCTTTGGCCCCAGTGAGCCAACCGGCTCGAAAACGAGTGACCATGCCCAAACGCACAGACATCCACACGATTATGATCATCGGCTCGGGACCGATCATCATCGGCCAAGCCTGCGAGTTTGACTATTCAGGAACGCAAGCCTGTAAGGCGCTTCGGGAAGAGGGCTACCGGATCGTTCTGGTGAACTCCAATCCCGCGACGATCATGACCGACCCGGACATGGCAGATCGCACCTATGTCGAGCCGATCACCCCGGAAGTCGTCGCCAAGATCATTGAGAAGGAGCGCGGCGACCGTTCCAAGGGCTTTGCACTGCTTCCCACCATGGGCGGCCAGACGGCCTTGAACTGCGCGCTCTCGCTGCAGCAGCTCGGCGTTTTGGACAAGTTCGATGTCGAGATGATCGGCGCCACCGCCCATGCCATCGACAAGGCCGAAGATCGCGAACTCTTCCGCGAGGCCATGACCAAGATCGGCCTCTCAACGCCGAAGTCACGTCTCGCCAATGCGTCGGATGTGAAGAAGGCCGACAAGGACGAATTCAATCGCGAGATTGAGCGCCTCACCGCGCAACATGCCGATGAAACGCAGCGCCAGAAAGCCATCGAAGCTTTCAAGCGCGACTGGGATTCGAAAGAGCCGGAACGCAAGCGCCGCTACATTTCAAAGGGCCTTCAGGAAGCGCTGGAAGCGATTGATGACATCGGCCTGCCAGCCATCATCCGACCCTCCTTCACTTTGGGCGGCACGGGCGGCGGTATCGCCTATGATCGTGAAGAATATCTCGAAATCGTGCAGAACGGTCTCGATGCTTCGCCCACCACCGAAGTGCTGATCGAAGAGTCAGTGCTCGGCTGGAAAGAATATGAAATGGAAGTGGTCCGCGACAAGGCGGACAATTGCATCATTGTCTGCTCGATCGAAAATATCGACCCGATGGGCGTGCATACGGGTGACTCAATCACCGTTGCCCCTGCCCTCACACTGACCGACAAAGAATATCAGATCATGCGCGACGCCTCGATCGCGGTGCTGCGCGAGATCGGCGTCGAGACGGGCGGCTCCAATGTGCAATTCGCGGTGAACCCCGCGAATGGCCGCATGATCGTCATTGAAATGAATCCGCGCGTGTCGCGTTCATCAGCGCTTGCCTCGAAAGCCACCGGCTTCCCGATTGCAAAAGTCGCAGCGAAACTCGCTGTAGGCTATACGCTCGATGAAATCGCCAATGACATCACCGGCGGCGCAACGCCAGCAAGCTTTGAACCGACGATTGACTATGTCGTCACCAAAGTTCCGCGCTTCGCCTTTGAAAAGTTCCCCGGCGCTGAACCTGTTCTCACCACCGCCATGAAGTCGGTCGGTGAAAGCATGGCGATTGGCCGCACCTTTGCGGAATCCCTGCAAAAGGCGCTGCGTTCACTTGAAACGGGCCTCAACGGTCTTGATGAAGTGGATATTGAGGGCCTCGGCCAAGGTGATGATCGCAATGTGCTGCGCGCACGTTTGTCGAAGCAGACGCCCGATCGCTTGCTCGTTGTCGGCCAGGCGCTGCGCATGGGCATGAGCGAAGACGAAATCCACGACGCTTGCAAAATTGATCCGTGGTTCATCGCGCGTCTGAAAGAGATCGTCGATCTCGAAAAGAAAGTGCGCGAGCATGGCCTGCCTCAGACCGCTGGCAGCCTGCGGATGCTGAAAGCGGCGGGCTTCTCGGATATGCGTCTCGCCTCGCTCGCCAATGTGAGCGAAGCCGACATGCGCGCCTTGCGTCACAAGCTTGCTGTACGCCCCGCTTACAAGCGCATCGACACATGTGCGGCGGAATTCGCTTCCCCTACAGCTTACATGTATTCAAGCTATGAGACGCCTTTTGCAGGCAAGCTCGCCTGCGAAGCGCGCCCCTCCGACAAGCGCAAGATCGTCATTCTGGGTGGTGGCCCGAACCGTATCGGTCAAGGCATCGAGTTTGACTATTGCTGCTGCCATGCCTGCTTCGCATTGTCCGATGCAGGTTTTGAAACCATCATGATCAACTGCAACCCGGAGACAGTCTCGACCGACTATGACACGTCGGATCGTCTCTATTTCGAGCCGCTGACGGCTGAAGATGTTCTCGAAATCCTGATGAAGGAAAAAGAGAATGGCGAACTCGTCGGCGTCATTGTGCAGTTTGGCGGTCAAACACCCCTGAAGCTCGCCCATGCTTTGCAAGAAGCGGGCATTCCGATCCTCGGCACTTCGGTTGACTCGATCGACCTTGCGGAAGATCGCGACCGCTTCAAGCGCCTGCTCGACAAGCTTGGTTTGAAGCAGCCAAAGAACGGCATCGCCTATTCAGTTGAGCAAGCACGCCTGATTGCATCTGAACTCGGCCTGCCGCTTGTTGTCCGCCCGTCTTATGTGCTGGGCGGTCGGGCCATGGCGATCATTCGCGATGAAGCTTCACTGCAAGACTATCTGCTTGAGACTCTGCCGAGCCTGATCCCGGCTGAAGTGAAAGCGCGTTATCCCAATGACAAGACCGGTCAGATCAACACCGTTCTTGGCAAGAACCCGCTGCTCTTCGACCGTTATCTCGCTGATGCAATCGAGGTCGATGTTGATTGCCTGAGCGATGGCAAGGATGTCTTCATCGCTGGCATCATGGAGCATATCGAAGAAGCAGGCATTCACTCAGGCGACTCGGCCTGCTCGCTGCCGCCACGCTCTCTCTCGAAGGAAACGCTCGCCAAGCTGGAAGAGCAGACGCGCAACATGGCGCTGGCCCTTGAGGTCGGCGGTTTGATGAATGTGCAATATGCGCTGAAGGACGACGACATTTACGTGCTCGAAGTCAATCCGCGCGCCTCGCGCACCGTGCCCTTCGTCGCCAAGGTGATCGGCCAACCGATTGCCAAGATCGCCTCGCGCGTGATGTCGGGCGAGAGCCTCGCAAGCTTCGGCCTGAAGCAGGAAGAACTCGGCCATGTGGGCGTGAAGGAAGCTGTCTTCCCCTTCGCCCGCTTCCCCGGCGTTGACACGGTTCTGGGCCCGGAAATGCGCTCAACCGGTGAAGTGATCGGCCTTGATCGCAGCTTCGATGTCGCCTTTGCCAAGAGCCAGCTCGGCGGCGGCACCAAAGTGCCGACCTCAGGCACGGTCTTTGTCTCGGTGCGCGAGGATGACAAGCCCCGCATTCTCGATGCCATGAAAATGCTGTCGGGTCTTGGCTTCAAAATCGTCGCCACGGGCGGAACGGCCCGCTTCCTTGAGCAGAACGGCGTCCCCGCCCAGAAGATCAACAAAGCCTCCGAAGGCCGCCCCCATGTGGTCGATGCCATCAAGAATGGCGGCATTCAGCTGGTCTTCAACACGACTGAAGGCGCTCAGGCACTGGCGGACAGCCGCTCACTTAGACGAGCGGCCCTCTTGCATAAGGTGCCCTACTACACCACTCTAGCGGGGGCTGTTGCGGCAGCCCAAGGGATCAAAGCCTATAAGGGCGGCGATCTTGAGGTTCGGGCGTTGCAAGACTACTTCGCCTGAGCCAGCGTCACGCTGGTATGTTCGCGGCCCTTGGGGACGCGGATTTCCTGAAGTTTAACAGAGGCTTCGCGGGGCTCTGCCCCGCGGGTGGAGTGTTTTTTCCTCGTTTGAGGGAAAGGCCGAAGGAAAGAGACTGACGATGGACAAGATCCCGATGACCGTTGCCGGCTATGCGGCTCTGGAGGCGGAGCTGAAGCGCCGCCAGCAGGAAGAGCGCCCGCGCATCATCCAGGCGATTGCGGAAGCCCGCTCCCATGGCGATCTGTCGGAAAATGCCGAATATCATGCCGCCAAGGAATCGCAGTCCCTGAATGAGGGCCGCATTGCAGAGCTTGAGGACAAGCTCGCCCGTGCGGAGGTGATTGATGTCAGCAAACTCTCCGGCAATACGGTGAAGTTTGGCGCTACGGTCACTCTGGTTGACGAAGACACCGAGGAAGAGAAGTCCTACCAGATCGTGGGTGACTCGGAAGCGGATGTGAAAAGCGGCAAGGTCTCTGTTTCCTCCCCGATCGCGCGTGCCTTGATCGGCAAGAAAGTCGGCGACACGGTGGAAGTGAACACGCCCGGTGGCGGCAAGAGCTATGAAGTGCTGAAAGTCGCCTTTATCTGATTACCATTGGGCTGCGGGGGGTGCGCCAAAGTGCCACTCCCCGATGCGCCTGCGGCTCGCGCCAGCCAGATCTTCAGGCAACTGATCCAGCGCAAAGAAACGCGCTTCGCGGATCTCCCAATCTGCTGCACGCTCGCCGCAATGCCGGAAAACCCGCACTTCATAAAGCAGCACATGGTCTCGGCGTGAGGCGTAAGTGTTGAAATAAACACCAAGCAGCCGCCCCGCCCCCTCAAGCTCGATATTCCCTTCTTCTTTCAGCTCCCGCGCCAGCGCCTCATGCGCCGCCTCGCCCGGCTCGACACCGCCGCCGGGCAAATGCCATCCGGGCAGATAGGAATGCCGTACAAGCAATATGCGGCCTTGCTCATCAACGACCAGCGCCCGCACGCCCAAAGTCAGAGGCCGAGCCAGCCTGAACCATATATGCGGCAGAGCCAGCGCCAGACGGCGGAGCGGACGTGGCAAAAGATGAAGCATCGGCGTCTCGACTGTTGGCAGCGGCAGGGCTTAGTTGAACTAGGCCCCACCGGAGTTTAGAAGCATTTAAAGGAAAGACTGGAGTCGCTTCGGTGAAAAGCTTCTCGGAACTCACGCCTCGCGAGGTTTTGGCGCTGGCCATCTCCTCGGAAGAGGAAGATGCCCGCATCTATATGGCCTTTGCGGAGGACCTGCGTGAGCGTTATCCCGCTTCTGCCAAGGTCTTTGAGGAGATGGCCGAAGAAGAAGTGGCCCATCGCCATCTTCTTCTCGAAATCTATGAGAAGCGTTTCGGGAAAAACCTGCCCCCAATCCGCCGCGAGGATGTGAAGGGCTTTTTGAAGCGGCGCCCCATCTGGCTGACGCAAAATCTGCCCCTCGATACGATCCGGCGTGAAGCGGAGAATATGGAGTTTCAGGCCGCCCGCTTTTATGAGCGCGCCGCTGCGCAAAGCACCGATGTGGAAGTGCGAAAGCTCTTGGCTGATCTCGCTGAGGTCGAGAAGGGCCATGGCACCCATGCGCATACGCTCGAAAAGGCCTTGCTGACAGAGCAGGCGCGCGAGGAAGAAGACCAGACGCGCCATCGCGTCTTCGTGCTGCAATATGTCCAGCCCGGACTTGCCGGCCTGATGGATGGGTCTGTCTCCACCTTGGCGCCGCTGTTTGCAGCAGCCTTTGCCACGCAGAACAACTGGGAAACATTCCTTGTCGGCATGGCAGCCTCAATCGGCTCAGGCATCAGCATGGGCTTTACCGAAGCCCTGTCCGATGACGGCTCACTCACCGGTCGCGGCAGTCCGTGGATTCGCGGCACGATCTGCGGCGTGATGACGACGCTGGGTGGCGTTGGCCACACCCTGCCCTATCTGGTTCCAAGCAGCTGGGACAATGCTTTCTGGACCGCGACCAGCATTGCAGCGCTCATTGTCTTCATTGAGCTTTGGGTGATTGCCTGGGTGCGCGCCAAATATATGGACACGCCCTTCTTGCAGGCTGTGTTCCAGATCGTCGTGGGTGGCGTCATCGTTCTGGCAGCCGGCATCCTGATTGGCGGATCGTGACCTCTTACCTGCTCGCGCATCTTTCTGACGCCCATATCGGCCCGCTGCCGCAGCCGATCTGGCGCGAACTCATGGGCAAACGTTTTACCGGCTACATGAATTGGAAACGCCGGAAAGGCATCCATGACATGGAAGTGCTGATGCAGCTCGTCGAGGACATCAAGGCGCAGCGCCCCGACCACATCATGATGACGGGCGATGTGCTGAATATTGGTCTGGCAGCTGAATTTCCCATCGCCGCGCAATGGCTGCATACATTGGGGCCAACGCGCGATGTCAGCTTCGTGCCCGGCAATCATGACGCCTATGTGCCAAGCTCGCTCATGCAATTGATGCAGACCTTCGCGCCCTGGACCGGCGATGATGGTGCGCATCAAAGCTCCTATCCCTATTTGCGGGTGCGCGGCGACATTGCCTTCATTGGATTGTCATCAGGCGTGCCAACGCCTTTTTTCATCGCCTCTGGCCGCGTCGGCCTCGAACAGCGCGAAGCCTTCGCCAAACTTCTCGACGAAACTGCCGCCCGCGGCTTGATGCGCGTCGTGATGATCCATCATCCACCCTATCGAGGTGGCGCCACGCCCGGTCGCGGCCTGACGGATGCGCGGCAATTTGAGAAAGTGATCGCCCAACATGGTGCCGAACTGATTGTGCATGGACATAACCATCGTCAGCTCGTCAGGCATCTGGATGGTCCGCGCGGCAAGGTGCCTGTCATTGGCGTTGCATCTGCCTCCGCGGTTCCCGGCACGCCACGCCATCGTGCGGCCTATCATCTTTACCGCGTGACGAAACAAGGCGAGCGCTGGCATATTCAGGGCCATACCCGCGGCACTTGCGACGGGCAGACGGACATTATTGATCTCGGCCCTGTGCATCTCTAACAAGGCGACGCGCGATGGCGCAGAGATGGGACTTCTGGATTGATCGCGGCGGCACCTTCACCGATGTGATTGCACGCGATCCCAAAGGCCGCCTGTTCGCGCACAAGCTTCTGTCGGAGAACCCACAAGCCTATCGCGATGCCGCTGTGCAAGGGATCCGCGATCATCTGGGCCTTACTGCAGATGCGCCCATTCCAAGAGGTATCATCGGCGCGGTGAAGATGGGCACAACCGTTGCCACAAATGCGCTTCTTGAGCGCAAGGGCGAAAAGACTTTGCTCGTCACCACGCGCGGCTTTCGTGATGCGTTGGAGATTGGCTATCAGGCGCGCCCCGATATTTTTGCGCGTAACATCATCAAGCCAGAACAGCTCTATTCACGCGTCATCGAAGCAGATGAACGCCTGCTTGCAGATGGCACGATTGAGCGCAAGCTGGATCTCGATATGCTGGCACGAGATCTGGAGAGCGCAAAACAAGACGGTTTCAAGTCGGTCGCCATCGTCTTCATGCATGGCTATCGCTATCCCGCGCATGAAAAGGCTGCGGCCAAATTGGCCAAGCGGCTTGGTTTTTTGCAAATCTCCATGAGCCATGCGGTCTCGCCCCTGATCAAGCTTGTCGGGCGCGGCGATACGACTGTGGTTGATGCCTATCTCTCGCCCATTCTCGCGCGCTATGTGAAACAGGTTTCAAAAGAACTCGATAGCAAGCGCAGCGGCGCGCAGCTGATGTTCATGATGTCATCGGGCGGCTTGACTTCAGCCCATCTCTTTGCAGGCAAAGACGCCATCCTGTCCGGCCCTGCGGGTGGAGTCGTTGCGATGGCCGAGACGGCCAAGGCGGCAGGCTTCAAGCGAGTGATCGGCTTTGATATGGGCGGCACATCAACCGATGTCGCGCATTTTGACGGCTCTTACGAACGCGCGTTTGAAACGCAAGTTGCAGGCGTACGAATGCGCGCGCCAATGATGCTGATCCACACAGTTGCCGCCGGTGGCGGGTCGCTTCTGCGCTATGATGGCACGCGCTTGCGCGTAGGCCCGCAATCAGCGGGCGCTGATCCCGGCCCCTGTTGCTATCGCCGCGGCGGACCGCTTGCCGTGACTGATGCCAATGTGATGTTAGGCAAACTGCGCCCGGATTATTTCCCCCGGATTTTCGGGCCGCATCAAAATGAACCGCTTGATGTTGAAACTGTGCGCGCCGCCTTCACAGAGCTTGCCGATGAGATTGGAGATGGCCGCTCACCTGAAGCCTTGGCTGACGGTTTCATTCGCATCGCTGTCGCCAATATGGCCGAAGCTATCAAGAAGATCTCCGTTGCGCGCGGCTATGATGTTACGCGTTATGTGCTGAATTGTTTTGGTGGGGCTGGCGGACAACATGCCTGCCTCGTTGCGGATGCGCTTGGCATGACACGCGTGCTCATCCATCCGTTCTCCTCGCTGCTCTCGGCCTATGGAATGGGCCTTGCTGATATTCGCAGCCTGCGCAGCAGTGGACTTGAAGTGCCATTTGACATGGCAGCCCTGCCCCTCCTCACCACACGCATGGAAGCTCTGACACGCGAAACGCGCAATGAATTGCTTGATCAAAAAGTCACGCGAAGCAACATCAAGATCCATGCCCAGCTGCATCTGCGCTATCACGGTACGGATACAAGCCTGATCATCCCAGTTGGAAAGCTTCCCGCGCGCTTGAGCGTCATGCGCAAGGAAAGCCTGCTCAAGACTTGGCGAAAGGCTTTTGAGGCAGCCCATCAGGCCCGCTTCGGCTTTATCGACCGCAAAAAGGCCCTCACCATCGAGGCACTCTCGGTTGAAGCGGTGGGGGGAGGCGCGAAACTCACTGAAAGCAAGCGGACAAAAACCCGCATGTCACTTCCGCGCCCAGTGGAAAAAATTCGCTTCTATTCGCAAGGCGAATGGCATCAGGCACGCGTCTTCAAACGTGAGCAACTTGGTATTGGCCACAAGGTCAATGGCCCGGCCCTCATCATAGAACCACATCAAACCATCGTCCTGGAAACGGGTTGGCGTGCCGAAATCACGCAGCGCAATCACATTGTGCTGTCACGCATCAAGCCGTTGCAGCGCGTAAGTCCGATTGGCACCAAGGCCGATCCGGTCATGCTCGAAATTTTCAACAATCTCTTCATGTCGATTGCCGAACAGATGGGCGTCGCACTGCAAAACACAGCCTCCTCGGTCAATATCAAGGAGCGGCTTGATTTTTCCTGCGCCGTCTTTGATGCGCAGGGCCGTCTCGTCGCCAATGCACCGCATATGCCGGTGCATTTGGGCTCGATGGACCGTTCCGTCGAAGCTATCATCCGTCTCAACAAAGGCGGCATCCGACCCGGCGATGTCTTCGCCCTGAATGCCCCTTATAATGGCGGCACTCATTTGCCGGATGTGACGGTTTGCACGCCTGTCTTTGATGAAAGACAGAAGCAGATTTTGTTCTGGGTCGCAGCGCGCGGCCATCATGCTGACATAGGCGGTCTCGCGCCGGGCTCCATGACGCCACGTGCTACCCATATCGAAGAAGAAGGCGTTTATTTCGACAATGTCCGTGTCGTCGATCGCGGCCGCTTCATGGAAGAAGATGTGCGCGCGCTTTTGACGGGTGCAAAATATCCAGCCCGCAACCCTGATCAGAATATCGCAGATCTCAAGGCGCAAATCGCTGCCAATGAAAAGGGTGCAGCGCTATTGCGGAAGATGGTCGATGATTTCTCACTTGCCACCGTGCGGGCCTATATGGGCCATGTGCAAGACAATGCAGCAGAGAGTGTCGCGCGGTTGATTTCGCGCCTGCATGACTGCGAATTTGAAACCGTCACCGATCAGGGCAGCAGGATCCATGTCGCCATTCGCGTGGATCGCAAACATCGCCGCGCCACGATTGATTTCTCAGGCTCATCCCCGCAGCAAGACAATAATTTCAATGCGCCCGAGCCCGTGACACGGGCTGCGGTTCTTTATGTCTTCCGCGTGCTGGTTGAAGATGACATCCCGATGAATGCCGGTTGCTTGCGCCCACTCGACATCATCATCCCCAAAGGCTCGATGCTGTCGCCAGTCTATCCGGCAGCTGTTGTGGCGGGCAATGTGGAGACGAGCCAAAGCGTAACCGATACGCTTTTTGGTGCGCTGGGTGCACTTGGCAGCGCACAGGGCTCCATGAACAATCTCACTTTCGGCAACGCACTGACTCAATATTACGAGACGATCTGTTCCGGCGCGCCTGCAGGACCGGACTTTCATGGTGCAAGCGCGGTGCATACGCATATGACGAATTCGCGCCTGACCGACCCTGAGATTTTGGAATTCCGCTTTCCCGTCGTGCTCGAAGATTTCCACATCAGGCGGGGATCTGGCGGCAAGGGGCAATTCTGTGCAGGCGATGGCGTGTCGCGCACCATTCGCTTCCGCGAACGCATGGATCTCGCGATCCTGTCGAGTCGCCGCAAGATTGCCGCACCCGGTCGTGCGGGCGGTAGTGATGGCGAGTTGGGGCGTAATCTCGTACGGCGAAATTCAGGCGTGATCGAAGACTTGCCGGGCTGCGCACAAAGCGTGCTGCAGCCGGGCGAAGCCATCACCATCATCACACCCACCGGCGGTGGCTTTGGAGCACCGCGCTGGCGTCGGCCTGCATGATGCCTGACGTCGCATAGAAAAAGGGCGAGGCTTTTGGCCTCGCCCGTTCTTTGTTTATTCAGCCTGCTGAATGGCTGAGAGCTGCCATCCATCCGGGCCAGTGCCCGCACGGCGCAGGAAGGTCCAGATCTCAGTCGCCTCAACGGGATGCTGGGCATCGCCAGAGATGATGCGGCCCGTGGCGCGCTCCTGCGTCACATCAATCATCGAGAAGCGCATCGCGACGGTGGCATAATCATCACCATCCTCGCTCCAGCTCTCCGAGAGATCGCCCTGCAAAAGCTTGACCTGCGAGATCTTGTTGATGATGCCGTTGCGCTGGTGATCGGTGATGTCATGACCGAAATAAGCGACCATTTCGCTGGTCGCCAAACGGGCCAGAGCTTCACGATCCTCATTGCTATAGGCGCTCTGAATGTCACCCAGCAAACGCTCAAAGGAGTTGAAGTCCGCTTCGGTGAGTTGCAGAGGCGCCATCACAGGCTGGGGCTCAGGCTGCGACATGCCGCCGCCAAAACCGCCCATGCCAGTCGCGACCGGCTGCTGCTGCGGCTCATAAGCGCGCTCAGATGTGCCTGCAGTTGCAGCAGCAGGACGATTGCGATTCGACCACCAGACAAAGGCAAGACGGGCGAGGATCACCACCAGACCCACTTGCAGGATCAGGCCGAGGATCGAGGCAAGCCCACCGAGCCCACCGGTCAAGCCGTGACCCAGCAACATGCCGATCAAGCCCGCACCGAGCAGACCGGCGAGGAAGCCGCCGCCAAGGCCACCAAAGAGGCCGCGATTAGGCTGGGCTGCCGCAGGCTGGGGCGCTGTTTGAGGACGCTGCACACCGGGCGCAGGCTGCGGCGTCGCAGAGCGCTCCATCGGGGCAGCCTTCGGCGCCGTATTGGTCGCTGGCGGAGCAGAAAAAGTCTTGGACCCACGGCTACCAGTGCTGGAGCCGCTGCCCGCGCGTGCATTCGCGATTGCAGGCGCAAGCGCCACGACGGCGGCAAGGCCGAGTGCAAGGATGCCATTCCGGGAGAAAAGCTTCGATGACATGTTTCACCCTATCGAGGCGGGCAAAGCGCCCGCATGCTTATGATATAGGAACGCCCTGCTTTTGTTTTAAGCACAATCCGCAGAACCCCACATAAGAAGGCCATTCTCACGTCATCGTGACCAGTTTTGCGGGAAATACTGGGCCGCAGCATGGCAGGGCCCAGAAAGCCAAAGACCGGTCTGACGAAGAACGCGTTCCGTCAGACCGGCCACATGGGCATGAAAAACACAGTGAAAAGTTCCAATGGAACAACTTGTCAGCAACGTCTGGAGCTTAAGCATAATGTTTCTATAATGCAATATATAATTTCCGAATTGACAACATTAGTAACCTATAATGAAACCCCGCCAATGCCGAATTTTTTCTCGTAATTTCATAGGTTTATCCATATTCGGGGTCAGCGGGGGATGTCTCCTGCTGCACCCCCCTTGATTGGGGGGTTCGGAAATTATCACCGCATTCGCAACAATTCATTGGCCATTAACCACAAGTCTTGAGCTGGATTTAAGGCTTGTCCTGCCATGACAAGCCATGGCGCGGCGGTTTCTTCTATTCAGCTTCAGCATCGGACTTGCGGGACTACTCGCAGGCTGCGGCCTGTTTGAGCGGCCGCAGCGTCCCGCCTGGCGCGAGGCGGCCAACAAAGCCTGCATGGCACGCAAGGCAGTCCAGGTAAGCGCCTATGTGCAGCCCGCCAGCACCATTGATGGGCCGGGCATTTGCGGATTGGAGGAGCCTTTCAAGGTCACTGCCCTGCATGACGCCACGGTCTCCCTCAACACGACGAGCACGCTCAACTGTCCGATGATCGAGGCCATGGAAGAATGGGTGCGAGACATTGTGCAGCCGATTGCGATGGCGCGATTCGGTCAGCCGGTGGCGCAGATTGATTCCATGGGCACCTATGCCTGCCGGCCGATCGACAATCAGCGGGGCAATCGCCTGTCTGAGCACTCATTCGGCAATGCGGTTGATATTGGGGGCTTCCGTCTCGCTAATGGGCGCAACATCACGGTCATGCGCGGCTGGACCAAGGGTGATGAGCAGGAAAAGGCTTTTCTGCGCGAAATTCAGGCGGGCGCCTGCAATATCTTCACCACCGTGCTGGCTCCGGGCTCTGACCCTTTCCACTACAACCACATCCATCTTGATCTTGCCATGCATGGGCAGACATCGACCGGGCCGCGCCGCATCTGCAAGCCTGCGCCTGCGCCGCAGCTGATGCCCGCACCGCGCAAGAAGGACAATCTGCCACCCGCCCCCGATATTGATGACGACATAGATATTGCCCAAGCTGGCGGACTGCCCTCACGCAAGGCCATGGCCATGGGCACGCTCAACTTTGGCGTGCCCGCAGCGCCCCCCATGCGCGCGTCAAGCTCGACAATTCAAAACGCCTCACTGGCGCCTGTTCTGCCGGCGCCGCACCCCCCGGCAGCTCAGATGCCACTCTCCCTGAGCCCGCCCATTCCCCAGCCCCCACAGCGCGCCCCGGCCAGCACCCTGCGCAACGACAACCGGCTCCTGCCACCCGGTGACATTACGGGTTCCGTCAGACCGCGGCGCTAAAGTTTGCGTCTTGCCCCATGCATGCTAAAGGGGCCGCATGATGATGATGATGATCCAACGCCGACTGCGACGACGCCCCGCGTGATTGCCAGCGCTTCCCAGCGCCTCGCCTGCGCGTCCTGTCTTGCCGGATGATCATCCATGACCGACTTGTCCTTGAACCTCACGCCGCTCACCCCTGCCGATCTGCCTGCCATCGAGAAGCTCGATGAACGCGCTTTTGGCCCCGGTCGCTTTGCGCGCACTGCCTATCGTCTGCGCGAAGGCGTGGAGCCGGATCCGCAGCTCTCCTTCGTCGCTCATGTTGGTACGCTGCTTGTCGGGGCCAATCGCATGACGCCCATCACCTGCGGCGGCCAGCCTGCTTTATTACTGGGGCCACTCACAGTTGACCCGCCCTTTCGTTCGCGCGGCATTGGTGAAGCACTGATGCAGAAGTCGATGGAGGCTGCGCGCGCGCATGGCCACAAGCTCGTGATCCTTGTGGGCGATGAGCCCTATTACAAGCGCATAGGCTTCAAGCGCGTGCCCATGGGCCGCTTGACCCTGCCCGGCCCTGTAGATCCAGCGCGTCTGCTTTATTGTGAATTGGTCGAAGGTGCTTTCGAAGGTGTGAGCGGCGCCATCGCGCGTATCTGATCACGCGCGGCGCCGACGTCCTTCATAAAGCCAGCCAGCCAGCACGGAGCTGAGCAAGACCAGCAGGCCAACAAAGCCAATGGCGAGCGGCGCAACTCCCACGCCCGTGACCACACTCGCGCCTGTGCGTTTGATGCCGACATAATCCGACCCGCCATAGATCGGGCTTTCACGCATCGCGACAAAGCGCGGCATGGTCACGCTCTCACCCTGACCGATGCGCCGCACTGTGCCCCCTGTGGCAGCTGCTAGCGGCTGCAAACGCTGCGTGGTGGAGATGACATCCTGAAACTCGCGCGGATTTTCCGGACCCACATTCACCAGCGTGGACAATTCGCCATCGCTCAACCGGAAGAGGCCAAATTCATCGACGCTCAGTTGAGCGCGTGACAGGCCGGGCTCCTGACCTTCCAACTTCACGATCTGAACCTTGCCGGTTGGCGAAGTGACTGTGACGGGTGGCGTCTCATCCTTCAGCGATTGACGCGTGATCGACATTTCGCGCCCGCGTGCTGTGGCGCGCAGCGCTTCTTCCTCAAGCTCAGGCTCTTTCATCAGCCAATGCGCCAGACGGCGCATCAGATCGAGATGCGGACCACCCCCCTGAAAGCCGCGCGCCCAGAGCCAGATCTGGTCAGACAACAAAAGACCTACGCGGCCCTTCTCTTCACGCGACAGCAGCAAGAGTGGCATCTTGTCAGCGCCCGACATCACCGAAACGCCCCGCATTCGCTCACTGGCCACCTGACGGAACCATTCACTCCACGCAGGTGGCGATTGATCGGAGCCCGGCAGATTGCGCGTGACGGGATGCTTTTTACCTTCATCCGTGATCTCGGCACGGAAGGCGCGCTCGATCAGATTGCCTTGCGGGCGCGCCGGCGCGATCTTGCCGATGGGCGAGAAATACAAACCCTCACGGCCCGAATAATCGGGCCCCGTCGCCATCAGCAAGGCACCGCCTTCGCGCACATAGCGTACGATATTTTCGAAATAGACCGGCGGCAGCACCGTCTGGCTCGAATAGCGATCAAAGATGATGAGATCAAAATCCTTGATGCGCCGCCCGAAAAGATCAGCCGTCGGGAAGGCAATCAAGGAGAGTTCGCTGATGGGCGTGCCATCCTGCTTTTCCGGCGGGCGCAGGATGGTGAAATGCACAAGATCCACCGAAGGATCGCCTTTCAGGAGGTTGCGCCAGGTGCGCTCGCCCGGAT